>NZ_JBQFMP010000010.1:0-167204 GCF_056531905.1 Ruegeria sp. K11 | reverse complement strand
TTCACGTGGCGAACCTACCCCGGATTCTGACCGAACACAACGCGCGTGCCAAGGGCCGCGCAACGCCCAGTGTTCCACTACCGGGTACGCAGTTGAGAAAGCATAGGGCAGGAAACATTCCCGCATTTTTTTCAGTTGAAATAGGTGGCCGAGCTGATCCCAGCCTCCTGGCACACTTCAGCAACCGTCTTGCCCTCCTCAACCTGCTTCAAAACAAACGCTTTCTGTGCGTCCGTAAATCTCGCTGGTTTCATTGCTTCCGCTCCTTCTCCCAGCCAGGGATTTGTCTCGGAGAACTTTAATCACTAATGGACGGACTACTTGGATTTCAGAGCAGCCTGAACGAATGGCGACGCGTCGCCACCCGATATGACAGATGCCCAAAGATATTTCTCTAGGCCATCGCTCTCGCTGCTACAGTCCTATTGTGGCTGTGAATTAATGAGACCGGAGCCCAACTTCGTCGCGATCACCAAGACAGTTCGGTTCGCTCAGAACTTTCCGACATAACCGTACAGAAGCGGTGCCTTTTTGCAGAACTTCTCTCTCTACTTCAAATACGTATTGAACCAAGCAATCGTCCGTTCCCAAGCCAGATTTGCCATCTCTTCATCATAGCGTGGCGTACTGTCATTGTGGAAACCGTGATTGGCATTTTCGTAGATGTAAGCCTCGTAGGTTTTGTCATTGGCCTGCAGTGCGGCCTCGAACGCTGGCCAACCCGCGTTGATGCGATCATCAAGCTCTCCCATTTGGATAAGCAGCGGGGCCTGGATTTTCGCCACATCCTCGGCTGCTGGCTGCCGTCCGTAGAAAGGTACACCCGCGGCCAGTTCAGGGTAGGCCACAGCGATCGCACTCACAACGCCGCCACCGTAACAGAAACCGACCGCGCCGACCTTGCCGGTGCTGTCTTCGCGGTTCAGCAAGTATTCAAAGCCGTTGAAGAAGTCGTTCATCAACTCGACCCGGTCGACCGTCCTTTGCAGTTCGCGCCCGTCTGCGTCATTTCCGGGATACCCGCCTACTGATGTCAGCCCATCCGGTGCCAGTGCCATAAATCCAGCTTTGGCCAACCTGCGCGCCACATCTTCGATATAGGGGTTAAGACCGCGGTTTTCGTGGATCACAAGGACTGCCGGTAATGGATCATCCACCCCGGCTGGTCGGACAAGATAGCCCCGTACGTCGCCAGTTCCGTTTGGCGAAGGATAGGTGATGTAGTCGGCGTGGATGTCAGGATCATTGAACGACACCTGCTGCGCCAACGCATAGTTCGGACTGAGCATTTTCAGCAGCGCGACCGCTGACACGCCTCCAACAGCGAACTTTCCGGCACGATCCAGAAATTCGCGCTTTGTAATTTTTCCATGGGCGTAGAAATCATAAAGGTCCAATAATTCCTGGTCGAAGTCTTCTGCCGTCATTCGGGTCATAGTGGATCTCCTGTTAAGACTGGTCTTTCAAATGTTGGGCCGCTGCCATCCGACTGATGGATCGCGATCCGTCGCAGAATTCGGCGTCGCATTGCATAGCATATTATCTCACTGCGAACCCTGAATTTCGACCTCCCAGATTGAGAGGTCGAGTGGTTGATCACTCGATTTAATTCGCCGACGTCGGAAAGCCGGCTTGTCCTTGATTAACGTCGCCGTAGTCAAAGTACTTGGCGTTATTTTTCTGGAATTCCCAGGCGGCGTCCAGCCAACGGCGCACTGAACTATCGCCGTTTGCCTCGGCTTTTACAGCGACCTTGTTTAACGCATCCGGCGTTGCGGCGCGCAGCTCATCCAAAAGGCCTTGGGGCCACGTCAGGTGTTTAACTCCGGACTGTTCCAGACGTTCAATCGCTTTGCCTTGGATGCTGAGCCGTTCTGCCTGCGTATCAAGAATGGCTGCCTTTGCCACGGCTTCGATCAATGTGCGCTCATGGGCGGGGATGCTTTCCCAAAAGCCCCTGTTCACTACCAACTCGACCGTCAGCGTTGGCTGGTGCCACGACCCGGAATATTTGTAAGGCAGGCCGACGTCAGAAAGGTTGGCCTCGGCATCAGTTTTGCCCTGCTGCCCTGAAATGAGTTTCAGGAACTGAATGTCATCTGCGGGCATGTTCAATTCGAACGCATCAATGTTTCCGTTTTGGAACATGGTGTGCGGGATCACGCCCGGAGCGAATCCGCCAAAGGTAAGGGTCTCGGGCTCGAACTGAATAGGATTGTCGGGGTTTGTGGCAGGATCACACACCGCAGATGCGTCCTCGCATCTGGTCTGACGACCGATGTTCGGCGTCGTGACGCCCAGTTTGGCGCAAGCTTCCGTCATGACCGCAGCAGCAGAGTCGGGCCAGCGAACGATCATAGGGGTTTCGCAGACTTTCAATAGCGCGTCTGCATTGCTCAGATGGGCGTCTGTATCCGGGTCGGGCAGTGGATTGGGGAAAAAACCGGGGCCCTGAGCCGTCGTGATTGCAACCGGTATCGTAACGACATTTCCGTCAAAGGTTTCGTCGTAAATCTGCTGCTGCAGCGCTAAGCCGCCGCCATAGAACAGGAACGAGGCGTATTCGTCAGGCGCCATGCCAAATGGCAAACCGCCGGACAACATTTCACCAAACGCCAAACCCGATTCAGCCGGAATAGCCAAAGCGGCGTTGATACCGCCCTCTTCAGCCCCAGCCGCAACCGCATTGTACAGGTTGCCCATAGCCTTTCGGTCGATCAGCTGTGGTTTGACATTGTGCTCGTCAAACGGATTGACTTTGCCCGAGGCGTGAACCTGAAAAGTGATCCCAAAAGGTTCCAGAATCTCATTCGCCTTCAAGACAAAGGCATTTCCGGGTCCGCCGATTGGGTGCGCCCCGCCCGGCGCGGCATCCGTGAATTGCAGCGGTGCGTATCTTGATTGGACCTGGATCGTTGTTTCAGCAATGGCCTGCGAGGCAAGTACAGTCGTCGCGGCCGTTATCAGCGCAAGCGAATGGCTGGGCTTCAGTTTCATAGTTTTCCTCCCGTTTTCGTAAACCTGAATGTCCAGCCATGAAATCTTCGTCGGGCTTTGCGTTTTATCCGCTTCGATCAAGCCCGCGACACCGAAACGGTGACGCCGACAAAACAGCGTTGACGACAGGCATTCACCCTCAAACGAATGTCGCAATTCATCTGTATCCCCGCGTTAGTTTAACGCGGGATCATGACAGCGTAGAAGGCTGAAAATCTGGACAGGACTAAGGTGTACTCGGCGCTGAATATCATTTTTTGAATGACTGCTCAATCTTATTTTTGAATGATCGCTCAAAAATATTTGACGGGCTTCTTGCCGGTCAGAAAGCCAACTCAGGATAATGGCGCATGGAATACGCGCAGCTTGCGAGTTTCTTTGTGCTACCCAAGAATTTCGCAGTGGACTTGGTGCCTATCAAACCCTGCGGCCTACAAAGGGATGTAAACGCCATGCGTTCCTGAGGACGGCCCAAAGCTGACTTTGAGCACGGTCATCGGATATTGCGACCGCAGCCCGCTTTTTGGACATTCGCCGCGCACGCAACATCAGCGGCTATTCAAATCCCTGCATCGAGGCAAATCCTAAACCGAAGACACTTGCCGTCAGTATCAAAGACATCGCTAAGGCGCCGAGCTTCTGTTTGAAGCCAATCTCCCACCGAGAGTTTAAGCGCGCCTTAGCGCTGCCCTGAAGCGACTGCTTATCTCATGGACCTGGACCTATGTCCTAGGCCCGATACGCGGCTTCCAGCACCTCGGCGGCGCGATAGATCGTGGCCTCGTCGTGGTGACGCCCGCTGAGCATTGCGCCGATTGGTCGGCCATCACTGGTTCTGCCTACCGGCACCGACAGTGACGGATGCCCGGTCGCACAGAAAGGAGAGGTGTTTCCAACCATCTCGAAAGCGCGTGCCACGATCTCTTCATCCGGCGCACCCTCAGGCGGCAATTTACTGGCCGCCATCGGGGTGGTTGGCATCAGCAGTAAATCATAGTCGGACAGTACATCATCATAGGCCTTGGTCAGAGCACGGTTGAGGTTTTGTGCCTTGCCATAGAACCGTCCCTTGTTGCGCGATGACATGTAGTGCCCGGTCAGCAAGCCCAGTTTCAGCGTAGGCGAGAACTCATCTGCGTGATCGCGCCATTTGGATTGGGCATCCAGCAGGCTTTCGACAAAGAGACCTTTCATATTAGTTCCATAGGCGTTCTGCCGCATCATCAGTTCGGTTGCGCCTTCGACGAAAATTGGTGTCCATATTGCTCCACCGGCAGCGTGCATCGGAATGGATATTTCTTCGACAACGGCACCTGCATCCGCCAGTTTCCGACCTGCTTCGCGTACCCGATCTTCCACCTCATCTTCAGCTCCGGGATGACCGAACCCTTCGCTGACGATTGCCACCCGCAGCCCCTCGGCGCCCTGACTCAAAGCGCCGGTATAATCCTGCGCGGGAGCGCCGCTCTGACGCGGGTCCAGCCCGTCGGGTCCGGCCAGGACCTCCAGCATCTGGGCGTTTTCCGCCACGGTCCGCGTCATCGGACCGACATGATCAATGGTCGTGTCCACGGCGAGAATGCCGGTGTAAGGCACCAACCCGTGAGTTGGTTTCATCCCGACAATCCCGCAATAGGAGGCCGGAATGCGAATCGAACCGCCCTGATCGCCGCCGGTGGCCATATCCACGATACCCGCCGCAACTAACGCCGCTGATCCAGAGGACGACCCGCCCGCGTTATGCCCGGGCACAACCGGGTTTTCGACAATCCCCTGCGCCGCGGTATGACTGCCCCCCGAGGCGCAATAGTACTCGCAAGCCGCCTTGCCAGTGATTTCGGCCCCGGCATCCAGCAGACGGGTCACCACCGTGGCATCAATCTCGGGAACATACCCGTCCAGTACGGTCGAGCCGACCTGCATTGGCCAGTCGGCCACGCATGTGTTGTCTTTGATCGCGACGGATTTTCCTGCCAACGGCCCTTCGGCCTTGCCCTTGATGCTGCCCTGAACGGCCCAGGCACCATAAGGGTTGTCGGCGGGGGTCGGCACGGTGTGGACGCTGCGCGGATAGGACGGCGCCGGATGGGGCTCGTCCATTTCTTCAACAGCGTCATAGGCATCCAACAGACCCTGCATCAGATCGTTGAAAGTCTGTGCCGAGGCGTCGGACAGATTCATACCCAGTTCAGCTGCCGCTGCTTGAACGTCTGAATTTGAGGGCCTTTTAACAGTCATGATCTTCTCCCTGGAATGTGGTCGAGTTTGTTGTTCAGCCGGTCGCTAGTGCTCCGGAAAGGCTTTGAAAACTGTGTGAACAAGCTCCGTCAATGTAGCTCGATCTGGTTGGGTAACGGCCAACACGTTCATCCCCTGCGCCATACAGAGAAGGTATGTAGCCCGGCCTTGCGGGTTGTCCCACCCGGCGCGTTCCAGCGCATCCCGGAAGGCTTGTTCGAGAAGATCGAGATGCTCCAGCATGATTGTGCGCACCTCGTCGTTGTTGCGGCCCAATTCCATCAGGGAATTGGTGCCCAAACAGCCAAAGCGCCGCTGACCTGTCAGAATGCCTTCGACGATGTAATGAAAATAGCTACGGATGCCTGCAATCCCATCCTCGGCCGCATTGATCCTGTCGATACCTTCGGTCGTCACCTTTTGCAGGTATGCGCGAACGGCGGATAGAAACAGCTGCTCCTTCTGCCCGTAGGTGGCATAGACGCTGCCGGGATTCAGGTCCATCGCCCGGCACAGGTCTGTCATCGCGCTCGCCGCATATCCTTTCTCCCAGAATACCTCCACGGCCTTCAGCAACGCCGCGTCCGCGTCAAACGTCTTGTGGCGACCCATCCAAGCTCCCTCGGCGTCATTTTGCATCAGCTATAGAAATTTCCTGAATGTAAATTCAAGAAAAATGCATTGCAAAACCCATACGACGAACCCGGCGCAACCCGGCAAGGAGAGTGACCAGCCCATCAAAGCCGCTGTGTTCGACACTTATGGCGCGCTGTAGGACGAGCATTCCGTCTCAGCGATCACCGAGGTGGAGTTCCCGGGACATGGCTGCCTTTTTATGCAGATCTGGCGGTTGAAACAGCTGGAACACACTTGGCTGCGGTCGCAAATGGCGGACTATAGCCGGTTTTGGGGCCTGTCGGCGAAAAGCCTGCGCTTTACGCTCAAGGCGATCGGGCTGGAGTATGACAGGGGCCGGTTTCAACGGATCATAGCCAAATACAACGAGCTTACTCCATACCCTTCGGCCCTGTCGACGCTGCAGGACCTTTCCGAGCTGCCACGGGCGATACTATCCAAAGGCAATCAGGAAATGCTGGACGCGCTGGTCGAAAACACCGGGCTGAAACCGCATCTTGAGGTAGGTTTCAGCGTCGACCGCAATCAGGTGTTCGAACCCAACTCCAAAGCTTGCGACCTTGTCGAGGAAACACTGGGCGTGGCGCCGGAACATGTCTCGTTCGTGTCACCCAAATCCTTCGATGCGACTGCCGCGAAGGACTATGGGTTTATCGGACCCACGGACTGTGGATTTTGCCGTCATTCGTTCAACCATGGGCGCTGGCACGAGAGAAAAACGTGCCCCGGCCCTCGACCGAAGCACTGTTATCTTGAAACCAGAGCGCTTTAGAAATCCCCGGTTCGGTCGTTGATAACAAAACCGGTCTCGGACAGCACGAATTTGTGAGCGGTCAATCTGATCCGTCTGGACCGGAGGCATAACCCCGGGACTGGTCGCCGCCGTCTTTTTACTGGCCGAGATACTTTGAAACTTACCGTAGCCCATTCCATGAGCGGAGTGGGTTTTCCTATGGCTGGCCTAGAAACCATTGCCAAAGCAGTCGCGATGCGGGCGGAAAATCAGTTGTCCATGGAGTATTTGGGGCATACGCATCCCGACAAAAATTTTGGATACGTGACATATCCAATCGAAAATGGCGATTGGGCTATCGTTCCGTTCCACGATAAAAGTGAACCCCCGAGTACAACCCCGCCTTGCGTCCAAATTATGTTCGCGGACCGCCTAATTGAACGTGTCCTTAAAAAACTCAACGCAATGGTGTCCGAACAGCCTATTCCGGTCTTCGAAGACCATCGCCCCAACCCGCCTGCTAACGAATACGCGCCCTGTTCCGACTTTTTTAAGAAGTGGGAAAAGGATGAACAAGATCGTTGGGTCTATGTCGGGCTGGATCACGCCGAAACGCAAGAGTTTTTGAAGCTCCAAGGCCTGACTCTTGTCGGCGACGACTTGGAAATCAATGAAGATGGCGTCGTTGCCACCGAGGCCGATGACGAACGCTTTCTGCAACTCGATGATCGGCATGAATTGGCACGCAAGCAGCGTATTGACGAAGAACGGAATGAAACAACCGACTAAAAACCGGTCCGCGCGGCAAAGTTTGGCGACCACCCCGCGCGGACCTTCACCTTAGAACCTAAGAAAGGAAACAAGGATGCCCCTTGATAATTTGAACGAACTCAAAGAGCAACGCGCAGGCAAGATTGCTGAAATGCGCCGGATCAACGAAAAAGCTGTGGGCGACAACCGCGACTTGTCCGGCGAAGAACGTAAGCGCTTCGACACTCTGGAAACTGAGGTGCGCGGTTTGAACGCCCGCCTGAGCGATGCTGAGAAGCTTGCAGAGTTCGAAAGGCTGGAAGCCCACGCAGATTCCGTTAACGGCGATGCAGTGGCACTGCGTTCTCTGAAAGACTATTCGTTGTCCAAAGCACTGAACGAAAGCCGTTCCGGTACTTTGACGGGCGTTGAAGCAGAATGGCACAAAGAGTTGGGCCGGGACCGCGCTGAAGTTCGCGGTGTCATGGTTCCTACCCAAATCATCCTTGGTGGAGATTCCCGCGCCCTGACTACCGCTGGTACTGCCGGTAACATGGTGGCAACCGATCTGGCTGCGATGACAGATCGTCGCCGCGCTGCGCTGAAAGTGGAGATGATAGGGGCGACCGTCTTGCGTGGTTTGAGCGGCAACTTGGAATAGCCCCGCCTTGTCGGTTCCGGCACTGCCGCATGGGTGCCCGAACATATTGATGCCACCTTCGGCAAGAAGGCCATGGGCCCCAAGACGGTATCAGCTGAATATGAATTGTCTCGCCGCATGTTGCTGCAGGCAAATCAAGCTCTCGAACCGATCCTTCGCGCTGATCTGGCTTACTTGCTGGCCCAAGCTTTGGACAGTGCGGCCATCCGTGGCGGCGGTGCCAACGAACCCACAGGCGTCTTGACCGATGCTGATGTAAACAGCGTGCCCGGTGGTGCATTCAGTTCCGATATCACGGCAGACCTGATTGCGGCCTTGGAAACCGACAATGTGTGTGGAACCGCAGGCTTTCTGACAAATCCCGACATCATGAACAAAGCTCGCAAGACCAAGGATGCAGACAGCCGTGTAATCCCGATTTCCGAATTGTTTCATAACGAACGTGTCGAAAGCTCTACTCAGGCTCCTACTGACATTGGGGCTGGATCAGACAAAAATGCGCTCATCTATGGTGAATGGTCATCAGGTCGATCCGGATGTGTCCCACACACCCACAGTTGCACCCGGTTCAGTCGATATCGCAGGCAGCCACGATGCCGACGCTGACACGTCGCATGATGGTGCTGTTTCGCAGGGTGCTGCACCCGCTCGGGTCATTGACGGCGCGCATCACGATGACCCGGATACGTCCTACGGGGCGACAGTCACGCCAGGCGGCGTGGATGTGGATGGCGACCATCATGTTGATGGAGATACATCCCATAATGGCGCTGTATTACAGGGTGGGGCACCTGATCAGAACATCGGCGGCACGCACCAGTCTGATCCAGATGCCGCCCACGATCCGTCAATCGACGTTGGGCCGGTCGGTATAAGTGGCGATCATCATGCAGATGGCGACCAATCGCATGACGGTGCGGTTTCACAAGGCGCATCACCAGATCAGGCCGTAGGTGGCGAACATCAAACCGATCCCGATGTATCCCATGACCCAACAATCAGCGCTGGCTCGGTCGGTCTCAGCGGTGATCATCACACGGACGCAGATGCATCACATGGGGGCACTTTAACACCCGGTGCGGTGGACATCACCGGTGATCATCACGCGGACAGAGATCATTCCCATTCTGGCACTATTACAGCAGGTGTCGCACCGGGGACGCCTGTCTCTGTGTTTCAGGCGGTTTTTGACGCTGCATGGGTCATTCCCCAGTTCGAAGGAACGTGGGTGGAAGCCGTTGAATATGCGTCTTGGACAACGCCCACTGGATACTCGGCCAAATGGTAGGCCGACATTCGCGGTAAACTGGAGAGAACGACATGACAAATCGCCCAAGTTTTGAAATTCATGAGCACGATTCATTAAAGTTTCAAGCCATCGTCTATGAGTCAAAGAGCAGCAAAATCACTTAACCCAAGGTACTCAGAGATCTGACGGGTGCCACGGCGGAAGCAAGTGTCACCATTCCGGGCGGCGTGAGAGTGGACGCTGTTTGCCAGATACCGCAGCCGACCACAGCAGTGGTAAACGTGTTCTTTGCCGAGGGCAGTTTTAGCGGTCATCCGGGGAAGTACGAGTGCAAAGTCCGCGTTCTGGCACCCGGTCAACGTAGTCAAACTGTGTTGGTCGTGCGTTTCACAGTCCGGGATGCCGACTGAAAACAAAGTGCGGGTAAGTTGTCGCATTAGTGTGGTTCAAGGGTGGTGAATGTTTTTTTTGACGCTCTACCATCTGGTGAATATGGCCGCCAAGCGGCAATTGTGACTGTATTTTTTGATAGAGGTATCAATGTACTTAGTATTGGCTTCCGCACTTTCATTGGCCTGCCTGGTGGCCACTATTTTTGGAGTAGTTCTGCAATTTAAGAAGGGTAGGCGCAAAAGGGATTCATGATCATCCCGAGTGCATTGCTCGTTTGGTTCATTGGTTTAGGAACTATCGGGAACATGATGGGAAACGCCGACGCTCAAGAGGCAGGTTTTCTAAATCGTGGGGATCAGCAGGCAGCTATTGAGGCTGGGTATTCCGATGCAGAAGCCTGGTCCGCTCGGAAAGCTGAGATCGCGGCCGGAGAAGCCGCTCAAAAACGCGCTGATGAACAAGAGGCAGCTCGGTTGGCCGAGGAGGCGGAGAGATTGGCGACCGAAGCTGCGGAGAAAGAAGAAGCCGAGCGCATAGAGCAAGAGCGTGTTGCCAAGGAACGTGAGGCCGCCGAGAAGCGTTTGGCCGAGGCTAAAGTTGCCGAGGAAAAGAGAAAGGGTTTTCAATGCTTTAGTGCATGGGGCGGTTCTCATCCCGGTTTCAAACGTTCGGTCAAAGACCTGATGAGAGATCCAGATAGTTTTGAAGAAATCGAGACACGTATCGCCCCTGTTTATGCCGAGGGATATCACTCGCTGATCATGACATATCGGGCCAGGAATGGGTTTGCCGACATGAACGTCAGCGAAGCACTCGGGTTAGTTCGCAATTCGGATTGTATGGCGACGGTTGTTTCTGTGGAATAGTTGACCCTTAGTCTGTCTAAATAGGCGCGCACGCTCATCTAGTTAGGCGCGCCGCGCTATAGCCATGCGCATCGGAGCGCTTGTACGCCCTTCCTGAAGGTTGCACATTTTTCAGTGCAATATCCGTCAAAGGCATCAAATAACCCGCCAAATTGATCACATCGGTTATACCAACACTTTTTTCGGATGGAAGCGGACAAATGCGGAACAACCCAGACTCCCAAAAGTGGAAATTTCTGCAAAACAGACACATCGCACAATCTTGGACAGATTTGGAAGGTAGTATGGTGCCCGGGGGCGGCCTGTAACCGGGTATCCATGAATTATCGTGCACACCTAAGAAACAGAAAGTTAACGCAAAACCGCCGCCTTCATGGTGTCACCTTTGCCCACCGTGTGCCATGCTATGTCAAGTGACATGGTGGATAGAATGGTGGATTGATGGGAGCGATAAATCGACTAACAGCAGCCCAACTTAAAGGGCTGCCGCCCGGTAAGCACTGTGATGGTGGCGGTCTGTACTTTATCCAACGCGAAGACGGTGGTGCACAATGGGTATACCGCTATTCAATTTATCAACGCAGGAAAGAAATGGGCCTCGGCTCACTGCAAGATGTAAGCCTAAAACAGGCGAGGGAAGCTGCCCAGCGCTGGCGCTCCGTTAGAAACAGCGGCAAAGACCCCATCAAAGAGCGTGAACGCGAGAAGCGCATGGCTTCAAAAGCAGATCATTCCTTGGAGACAATTGCGCTCGCAGCATTTGAAGCGAAAAAGGCGGAACTCAAAGGCGACGGTGAAGCCGGACGGTGGTTCTCACCACTCCGGCTGCACATTCTGCCTAAGCTTGGGAAAACGCCCGTTGAGGAGATCGACCAACAAGACGTGAAGAACGTCCTGTTCAAGATCTGGCACGAGAAAGCACCAACTGCGACGAAGGCAATCAACCGTCTAGGAATTGTCATGAAGCACGCCTTGGCGATGGGTTTGGATGTGGACCCAGCGGTGACGGACAAAGCAAAAATCCTACTTGGTAAACAGAGGCACACAGAGCAACATATCAAGTCGGTTGCTTGGCAGGATGTGCCGGACTTCTATAGCAGTTTGGATGACGGGTCAGTGACTCACCTAGCCCTTCGGTTTTTGATTTTAACAGCAGTACGTTCCGGGCCGATCAGAATTGCCCGTTGGGAACAAATTGCGAATGCTACTTGGACTGTACCGGCGGATGTTATGAAAGGTCGGCTGGGGCAAACCGAAGAACTAAATGTGCCCTTATCCTCGGAAGCTCAGGCTATACTTGAGCAGGTCCGCCCATTTGAACGGGAAGGTTGGATTTTCCCGGGCGAGCGCAAAGGTGCCATCTCTGATGGAACCATGTCAAAGCTGATGAGAACCAGAGGCATGTCCGAGCGCCCGCACGGTTTCCGGTCGAGTTTCGATACGTGGTGTGCGGAAACCCAAGACATTTCATTTCAGGTGACCAAGGCTGCCCTTGGTCATAAGTTTGATGGCAAAGTTGGTCGCGCCTATCGCCGCACCGATTTCTTGGAAAAGCGGCGAGTTCTGATGGAAACGTGGGCCGATCATGTGACTGGTAGCTCCGGGCAGGTACTGAATTTGGCAGCCAAACAATCATGAGAACACTGCCAATTCTTAACAAAGAAACCCGCGAACTGACCGAAAACGCTGGCGTAGTAATTTTTGCTCATATGCTTTTTCCAAACCAACCTGTTGATAGGAGAATGTACATCGACCTCCCAGAACTAGAGTGTTCGTTCGCCTTTAATGGCTTGAGTGAGGAAGATGAGTACGCTCCTTCCATCGCACTAAACGCAGTAATCAATACCCGGCGATCCCGTGTTAAAGGCGGCAGCTTGGCCGGGGCAATCCTTCAAAAGAAAATCCAACTGTTCAGTGATTGCGGTGACGCCAGCACAAGGAAGGCTGTATGGTTGGTCGGGAAAAAATCGATCAAGTCAAAAATAAAGCACGGCACTGAGGAAAGCACGCGCCGCAGTTTGAAACGAGAATACTCGAGCTATGCAGACGTAGCGCACCTTTGGGCTGCATGGAATTACATGGCACCCGAAAACCGGGACAGAATTCATGGGGCTGGAATAGCATGGGACAAACCCATTCTTTTTGAATTTCTAGGGCTGGCTAGTTGGTTCCAAGCTCGAAAAGTAACAATAGAAGAAAGCCAAAGCGTTCCCGCGAAGCAAAGAAATTGGAAAGTGCCAGACGTATTTTCAGTTCCGCAGAGCACGATTTGTGTTCCGCCATTGTCCACATCTGACCGAGTAGAGCTCAAAGCCTATAGCAGCGAGACATTCTGAGGATTTTCAAGGGTGGGGGCAAAAAAATTACCCCCACCACAGCAAGAACGCCCATCGGTAACCATGCCTTCAGATGAACAAGTCTAAAGGAGCATGAGATGGACGAAAAATACATCACCTACCGAGAGATTATGGACCTTCTCCGGTCGTCCCGTAGCACGATCAAACGTCGGATTGCTGATGGAACGCTACCCGCCCCCGTTTTCTTCGGAAAAACTCCTCGCTTTAAGAAAAGCGAAGTGAACGAGGCTCTTGCCCGCCTCGACGAGACCCGCGCCAAATAGAAAGCCCGCCCCGGCGAACCGGGAACGGGCTGTCTCAATCTAACCAATTGAAGAATAGCACTTTCCGGCTCTGGTGGCAAACCGAGAGACCCAAAATGCCTTGCAAAAACGCCCAACATTCCGACCTCGTTCGGTCTCGCCCGGATCGGTGCAACCAGTTGCACGATACCAAGAAAACCAATGACACGCTGCAGTGTATTTCGCGCCGCGAAACGCAAGACAATTATGCCTATGAAATCGTACGTGTAGACCGTTTCCGCATCATCAGTTGTAAAGACAACATCCAGTGGATCATTCAGAAGCAGAACTCCGGGGCGCGGTCTAAAGCCCGCATCACATGGAAAGCCATTAGTTACCACCGGAACCGCAATTCCCTGCTCCGCTTGTGGCGCAAGAAAACCAAAACGGATGCACCCAGCGATGCCTTGATGCTGCCGGAGCGTTATTCCCAATTCATGCGGGTTTAATGGGGTGAACCAAGCCCCCCGCCCATTCTCGTGCAACCAGTTGCAACTAGTTGCCATGCTTCCCGCGAGCGCTGCGCGTTCAATCGCGTTGCCCTCGCAGCACATCCAAACCACCGAAGAACAAGCGATGCAGTTCAACGACCACCAAAATCCCAACAACTCCGGCAACATCCCTTGGAAAGTGGAGAAGCAGGCCCTGTACCGGATTTATTCGCAGCAGGACCAAAGGCTGATGGCTGGACGTAAAGCGGGCAAGCGTCGCCAAGCCTTGCAACGTGAATTTTTACGGCACCCGAAGGTAAAACAGGCGGCTATTCTCAAAGCGACCAAGGGAAAGATTGGTCGAGAACAAACCTATGCTTTGGCCCAGCAGGTTAACCCGTACGCAGAGCAGGAACATGTAGTGGCAACATACCCGATAGCAAAAGCCAGCGGTGGCAAGCGAAATATCTGCGTCATGCCGCCGGTGCTATCTGCAACGCACAAGATCATCAAAAGCGCCCTAGACGCCGAGTTCGTTCGGCACCCGTCACTGTTTGGTGTCAAGCATTTTGGCCGAGACCATGCAGCGGTTCACATCCAACAACTGCAACGCGAAGGATACCGCAATCTTTGGCAAACCGACATTGAAGACTGCTTTGACAGCTTCAACTTGGACGCGCTGTACGACTTGCCGCTCCCCAATCGGACAATCGCCAATGTTCTAGATACTCGCAACACGCGTTTTTCGTTCCAAGCGCACACCTCGAAACATGAAGCCAAGAAAGGGGCTTCGCCGGAAACGCCAGATGCGGCAACGCCGGAGAACTACATGGTACGGGATCATGTTCCTATTGGTTTCCATACCGATGATATTGTTTGCAACACCAGAGGGCCTTCGGGACTTATGCAAGGCTCTCCGGCTTCCAGCGCCATTTTGGCGTGGCACCTGAACGCGGTTCTCAATGACTTACCTCACAGTGACGACGTTCGGGTGATCGTGTGCTTTGACAACCTTCTGGTTGCCAGTCGCACGGAAGAAGGCAGCCGGACGATTAGGGATACCTTGGCCGACAGCTTGGGTCGGTGCTCTTTCGGCCCTCTGACGTTGCACCCCCCCAAATCTGCAGGCTTGGATAACGAGACAGAGTTTCTTGGCTATAAACACCCTCCGGACGGCGCGACCATTGGCATTGGTGACACGGCCCGAGAGCGCCTGATGCGTCATCTCAATGCCCTTGAGCAAAAATTTGAGGACGGCGAGTTTGCCGACCCTGAGCTAGAGACCTTCGAGATGTGGTGCACGCTTCTGGACTTTGCGTCCGGCTATTCCAGCGCGACTGACATAGCGGCCGAAATGGCCGATTTCGTTGCCACATCGTCATGGATACCTGCAACGTCAAACAATCCCATGTTGATGCACATGCACTGGCATCTGTTTAGCCAATGGAGCCCACTCGAAGCAACCGTCTTCAAGACGGCAAGAAGTATGAGAAGACGGCAAAAAAGGAATTGATAACAGTCAGTTATTGTTTGCCAATCCGACGACGTTGGTATGGTTCCTCATGGAGCGAGATGACCTAATGAAAACGATTGAAACCCTTGCCGAAGATCAACCTATGACCGCTATGCTGGAGCATTTCCTCCAGATTGGCGTTGGCTTTGGTAACGCTTGGTATAGCAGTCAGAAAGAACACTGGCTGCGCTGGCTGAAGGAATACGACACTCCCGGCGTTTATGGGCGAAAGCCAAACTCCGACCGATCCTGCCAGTTCATCTACAACCAGCTTCAGTGCCCTCCAATGGTGTTTTGGCTGGGTGAGGCCCTTGAAGTGCCAAACTCCGCCCTGAAAGCGGCCTACGTGGCTGCTATGGGGGTCCAGCCGCACTATGCACGGCAGACTGCCGCCATCCGCCGCGAAATTCCATGGCAGATGATCGAGACCCAAATTCACCTGTTGTCGGAGGGAGGTGCAACCCGTTGCAACGGTCATACCGATGTGACCCCGCCCAGTGTTTAATTTGCAACGAGTTGCAATCACCGAGGCAACTTGCAACCAAAGAATTTTAGAAGGAATAGAACATGCCACATTGGACTTTTGTCGCTGCCATTGCGCATTTAGCTGTAGGGGCGTTCCTGTGGAAGCTGATTTTTCACAGAGACATTTCAACACGTGAAAAATCTAATTGCCAGACGCACGAAGAGTTTCAGATGTTGGCTGAGGATCAGCAATTTCTGCGATCAGGGGAACAATCTGGCAACCCTGCAATCCTTTTCTGCAAAGCTGTCTTCGTGGCAGCATGGCCGGTTTTTCTGCTGTTTGGCTTTATCAACGCACGGCTTCTTGGCAACTGAAACGCGTTCGGGTGTCACAATCTGTCATGCGCCAGCACTCGCCTCTAAATTGAAGTTCCTCTTGTACAAGCGATGCGCACCGTTAAAGAACTTGGGGTAACGAAATTCCAAGCGTAACGCTGAGGCAGTTCATGGCAGTACATCTCAATGCACTAAGTTTGCAATACTATCGGGGCATCGGCTTTGAGAAGCAGTACATCGGCCCTTTTTCGAGTATTAATTTATTTATCGGGGCAAACAACGCGGGCAAATCTACTGTACTTAACTACATACGGGACCGACTGCCTTTTTCTGAAAGCACAGACACATATCGACCGATGGGTCCCGCTGAAGAATTCAGAGGGAAAAAAACCGGTCAACTAAACGCCGAAATCGGCATTCCAAAAGACACATTCACGCGCGAAGCAAAAGAAATTGTATTCAAAAACGGCAATTTAGCATTGGCGGGCGCGATGGAGTACATTGAGCCAATTGTCGAAGAACTTTCGCACCAAGGGTTTGTTTGGGTCAAACCATCTCAGGAAAACCAATCTTTGGAGTATGCCGAAGAGGTTGATTTGAAGCAGTTGGCCGCGCTTTTGGATAGCAGGGTATGGGCTGCCGTTTGGCAAATGCTTCGCAACGGCATTGGTCGGCCTACTCTGCAACAAGCCGTAAAGGAGTCGTTGCAGATCATGCTACGGCCTTTCACTTTAAAGCATCCACGCGTCGCTCACGTACCAGCGGAAAGAGACCTCGGAGAAAGTGCCCGAGGATTTGAGGTAAGAAGCGAGAAAGCTCTGATCGATGAGTTGGCGGAGCTGCAAAGCCCAGATCACGACCGGCGACAGGACAGAGAAGTCTTTGATCGCATCAACCAATTCGTGCGGGATGTAACGGGTAAAGACGATGCACTCATCGAAATTCCTCATGACCGAAAGCACATTTTGGTCCATATGGACAATAAGGTTCTACCACTGTTCAGTTTGGGCACCGGCATTCAGGAAGTCATTCTAATCGCTTCATTTTGCACCATTCACGAAGACATGATCGTTTGTATTGAAGAGCCTGAAATTCACCTTCACCCGGTTCTTCAAAGAAAGCTGATACGCTACCTGCAAGACAACACGAACAACCAATACTTCATAGCAACTCACTCGGCGGCGTTCATTGACACACCTAATGCATCTGTGTTCCGGGTTCACAACGATGGAGTTCAAACACGCATTACCTCAGCCATCTTTCGAGGTGACAAGAAGAAAATTTGCGATGACTTGGGCTACAAAGCATCTGACATTCTTCAAGCCAACGCTGTCGTTTGGGTAGAGGGACCATCAGATCGAATTTACATCCGACATTGGTTGCAAGCGGTCGCGCCGGAGTTGGTAGAAGGCATTCACTATTCCATAATGTTCTACGGTGGTGCACTGGTCCGTCACTTGGGTGCCGGTGAACTCGTTGAAGACAGCGTTGCAGAGTTCATCGATCTAAAAGCACTGAACCAGAACATGGCCATTGTCTTGGACAGTGACAGAGGTAAGCCTCGGGCCAAATTGAAACCTGCGGTTAGTCGCCTGCGATCTGAGTTGGACGATGAAAACTCAATAGTATGGGTCACTCAGGGGCGTGAGATTGAGAACTACGTCGACCCGGAAACGCTACATCAAGCCCTTCAATCGGTACATTCATCGATCTACAAAGCGCCCGTTGCGATAGGTCAGCATGACAACTCGTTCTATTTCTACCGGAAATCTCCGGACAAGACTGGTAATAGTGTTTTCAAAAATGCGGATAAAGTGAAGGTTGCTACGCTCGTTTGTGAACAGCCGGCAAACCTAGACATTCTCGATTTGAAGGAACGCATCCGGAAACTGGCCTTGCTTGTCAGAAATGCCAATTCACTATGACGGCTGTAATTGAAGCTTACTGCACTGAAGAATTCTTTCGTGCCCATTTATCCCTAGTTGCAATGGTGGCTCCGCCGGAATTCGCTCGTTTCAGGGAAGGCAGTCAATAGCACTCCGGTTAGGACAGTGAGGGTAAAACCCTCGAGGCGAAGCGTGTGTGCTGATAGCGCCGCGTGGGTGTTCGCAAGCTTACAACTGCAGACTTGTCGATCCAATCTACCCGGCGGCAAAAAGATGATCATTGTGAACGCCAAAACCAAATTTCATTTCGAAGAACTAAACAAGAACAGTCCTTGACGCGGCTTAGGTATCTGGTAGGTTTTCGGACATAATGTCAAAAAAAAACCCAGCTTGAGGACGAGATGAACTTCAAAGAATTAAGAGAGCTTTGTGGACTGACAATCGAGCAGGCAGCAGAACTAATGGGGGTGACCGTAAAAACTGTCTATCGCTGGGAAAATGGAGAAGTAGAACCTCGAAAGGCCTTTCTCAAGCTTCTCGAAGGACGCTTGGAGTACAAGCGAAATCTTCGCAACCCAAATCCAGAATTCACGTTTGTCGACCTGTTTGCTGGGATCGGTGGAATTCGTAAGGGCTTTGAGAGTGTAGGTGGTCGATGTGTTTTTACTTCAGAGTGGGACGAATACGCTCAGCGCACCTATCGCGCCAACTTTCCCGATGATCATGAGATTGCCGGCGACATCACCAGCATAGAAGCGTCCAAAATCCCCGCACATGACGTGTTGCTTGCAGGCTTTCCCTGTCAACCTTTCTCAATCGCAGGGGTTTCAAAGAAAAACGCATTAGGGCGCGCACATGGTTTTATGGACAAGACCCAAGGAACGCTTTTTTTTGATGTTCTGCGTATTTTAAAGCACCATCGCCCGTCTGCATTCCTTCTAGAAAACGTCAAGAACCTGAAGAGTCACAACAAAGGGGACACCTTTAGGACAATTCTTGGAGCTCTGAGAGATGATCTAGGGTATCAGGTTTCGGCCAGAGTTGTTGATGGCAAAGGATATGTACCTCAGCACCGTGAACGAATTTACATTGTCGGATTTCGGGAAGAAACAGGTTTCAACATCGACAACCTCAAATTCGCCGACCCCAAAACCGGTCCGTTGCTTGAAACCATTCTGCACTCTCCTGACGAATTACCGGAAGATCACTTTACTCTTGAACCAACGAACATTGGCAGCAATTTGAACAGCGTAGTCAACGACAAGTACACGCTGAGCGACAAGCTTTGGCAGTACCTTCAAGACTATGCAGCCAAACATCAGGCGAAAGGCAATGGGTTCGGTTTTGGCTTGAACTCGCATAGCGACACAGCCCGCACCCTTTCGGCTCGGTACTATAAGGACGGAAGTGAAATTCTTATCGCACAGGAAGGGAAAAATCCAAGGAGACTAACGCCACGAGAGTGTGCACGGCTCATGGGATTTGACACAGACCGTGAAACACACATGGTCATACCTGTTTCAGACACGAGAGCCTACAAGCAATTCGGCAACTCAGTCGTCGTTCCAGTGATTGAAGAGTTTGCCCGACACATGAAGCCTCACATTCTGGAAATTTCTAATCGTTCGGAGTCATGCTACCGAAACGCGGCTGAGTAGACAGATTGGACAACGTAAGTTCCTCAACTCGAAGTCGGATGATGTCCAATATTCGGGGCAAGAACACCAAGATTGAGTTGGCCATTAGATCAGAGTTACACAAACGCGGGTTTAGGTTTCGAATTCACGACAAGAAGATCCCCGGCAAACCCGACATAGTGTTTCCAAAATTCAAAGCCGTCGTGTTTGTTCATGGGTGCTTCTGGCATGGTCACAACTGTCATCTTTTCAAGTGGCCCAAAACGCGTGAGGAATTCTGGCGTGGGAAAATCGAAGAGAACCGCCTGAGAGACACCAGAACAATTCAATCTGTAGTCGAAGCGAATTGGCGCTGTATGATTGTGTGGGAATGCGCAATTAAGGGCAGGCTTCGCCTGCCCTTTGCTCGGGTCGCCGATGAGGTATCTGAGTGGCTGCTGAGTGACGTCAAAATTACTGAAATTCGAGGAATAGAGTAGTCGCAAGCGTCGGTGACTATAGCTCGATTTCTTCAACGTGATCGTACAAATCGCCCACGGCCGCACCGATGTCGTTCACGCGCCACTGCGATCTGCGCTTGGTCTTCTTTGGTTGGCCGGGCACATACTTGGGGGCCGGGTCCAAAAAAATGGTTCCTTTGTAGATGGCCTGAAGAAGTCGGTCTGCTGAAGTTTGGCGGCACCATCGAACGTGGTTGTCGAAAGAAACCTCGAAACTATAGCCGGCATCCTGCATTAAGGGGTCTGCGTTTTTCCGTTTTGAAGCCGGGACATAGACTACTTCATTATGCTTTGCCCCCCAGCAGTTGAGAATACGGGGCAGGCTCCACCCGGCAGCCAAATGCCCATCTCGCGTAAATAGACCAACAATAATCTCCTTGCCAGACTGGGATGCGAGGCTTTCTTCCGGGTCATAGTTTGAGATTAGCAAGGTCAGTTGGCTTTTGCTGCACTCGACGCCTTGTCGGTGAACACCAGTCAATCGGAAGCTGCCATTCGCGTCCTCATAGCCATAGTTGACCATGAATTTGTTAAAATCTTGTTGGTACGCGCCTAGATCAGGCTCCGGAGTAAAAAGTGTAACCTTTTTTTGTGTGTGTGTCTTAAGTTCGATACCCTTGAAATCTCCATTTTTGCCGCTGTTGGGTACGATTCCCAATGCTTGCTCTAGAGTAAATCCGCAGACTTGGGTTCCATTAAACGGAATGACGGTCCCGTTTTTATCCAAGCGAGCTCCGTTGTGAACACGCCTGACGATTGGGGAAAGCAACCTCTGTAGCTCGACACCGGCGTTTTCACCGATGTCGATTTCCTTCCAAACCCGAGACCTCGGCGCTGACGGGAGCGCTTTGACTTCTTGAATGAACTGCGGCCCCGGGTTTACAACCATAACCCCAAGGGCATCTCCACTTCCACGACGGGCTAGAACCAGATAGCGAACAGCGTCCGGGTTGGCCTTTGTGTACGAGACAGATAAAGATTGGGGCATCTGCCCCCGCACAGGGTCAAACCCACTAAGGCGTGCTTCAGGGTATTGGGGATAAATGATCATTTTCAGGTTCTTGGCCGGAACCTCAGTTCCATCAGCGCTGAGCCAACGGAAATTGCGAAAGACTGCCTCCAAAATCGGATTTCCGGCAGTCTTGCCCCCCTTCTTAGCGCTTACGCTGCCAACCCGCTCATCAAACTCAAAGTCAAAATAAGGATGTAGCGGCTGAAAATCAGAACCAGAGTAAACTTGATTCTTGTCATTATGGTTTTTGGACAAGGCCTTGATTAGAGCTCCGTTCGCTCCTGCTTGCTGCAGAATACCTTGAAGCTCGGAGAGAACAGCCGGGGAAATTTCAGTCATATATGTTCCTTGTAGTTGCGGACGTTAAGCCGTCACGAGAAAGAACCTAGGAGTTCTCTGCATTCGAAACAAGGCCTAAACGCCGCATCAACCATACTAAAACCAGTAGAAATCTATAAATTCCTTGTAAATTAACAATAAAAAATTTTATTCACACCTTCCGTGATGTTCACTAGAGGTATTTTCACTGCCAAACATTCACTTTGGATTGCACATCAATGCCCTCAAAGAGTCATGGCGCGCACTCCGCAACAACCACTTCACCGAGAGACCACCCAAAGGAACAAACAGCGGGCCAGACCAACCTGCACGTACGCGTTCCACCTAATGTGTTTTCTCAAAGCAATTGCCCATCCGCGTGCCACCGGCTAATGGGGGCCTTTTTGGTGGATGCAATGGTGGATACAAAGCGCTGCCATCAAGGCAATTCCTTGATAACAAAAAGATTTTCTTGAAAAAATGGTGCCCGGGGGCGGAATCGAACCACCGACACGAGGATTTTCAATCCACTGCTCTACCCCTGAGCTACCCGGGCACGGGAACGGTGTTTGCCGTTGGGTGGAGGCCTTCTATGACTTGCACCAGGCAGTGTCCAGAGGCTTTTTGACATTTTTTCAGTGCGGGCGCGGTTGTGGGGCTTCGTCTTCCGGGCCGTCCGCATCGACCTCGTCTTGGCGCTGCGACGGAACAGCGTACGAGCCGTTCAGCCATTTGGCAAGATCGACATCCGCGCACCGTTTCGAGCAGAACGGACGGTAGGTCGCCTGCGTGTTCTCACCACAGATCGGACAGCTCATTTCAGCACCTCCGACAAAGGCAGTCGGGCGCGTTTGCGTTGCAATTCGTAGTGTCCCAACGGCGTCCAACCGGCCAGAACGGTTTCGATCGGGTCGGACCGGAATGCGGCACGCAGGGCGGATTCGAAGCCCCTCCGGTCTTTCTTCGGCATCGGCGCGAGGTCCAGTGTGATCTGTCCACCCAACCCGCGTACGCGTAGTGCGCGCGGCAGAGTTTTGGCGCAGGCGAAATTGGCTTTGGTTCCGGCAGCTAATGAGGTATCGGCCCCGGTGTTGACATCCACGGCAATCAACGCCCGTGTCGGCTGGATGTACAAATGCCCTCCGCCCGGCAGCGTTTCGGTGATACCCAGAGTGGTCTCGAGAGCGTCCAGCACGCCATGCGTTTCAAAACCACCCGCCTGCGTCACGACCTCAGCCGGGTCGGTCCAGTCGCGCCAGGCCAGGACATGTGGTCCGTCGCCATCCTCAAGCCGTTCGGTTTCAGTTCCGGGATCGTTCATGACCTGATCCGCCTGCGCGCGCATGGCGTTGATGTCCTCGGCAATCTCGGCCGCGTCCTCGCCCTGGCAGCAAGAACGCAGGATCAGCCCGTATTCGCTGCCCTCCATGACCTCATGCGCAACCTGCAGCAGACGGTCGCGTTCTGCGTCATCGCGGATGCTGCGCGATACATTCAGCCCGGGCGCATTCGGCGTAACGATTGCGTAGCGGCTTTTAAACAGGATCCGATCTGTGACGGGCAAAGCCTTGCCCGGCTCGGCATATCCCGTCACCTGCACCAAAAGCGTGGCACCAGAGGCAAGCCCCTTGACCTGACGCAGGAAGGCCGGGCCGTCGGGCGTTGTCAGGAACATGCCGCCTTGTCCTTTGACAGGACGGTCAGCGCGCGCGCGATACACCGTTCCGGGTGGTGGCGCGTCTGCGGAAATCAGAAAATCGTCCAGCATGCCATCCACCATCAGGGCTGCGGCTTCACGATTTTCGATATGGTCCAGAATGATTGTACGGCCCTTCATGGTGCCTCACGATACAACGGATAGCCGATGCCCTGCAAAAGTGTGGCCGTTTCCGCCAGTGGCAAACCGACAATGGCCGTGAATGAGCCCGAAATCCAGGGGATGAACGCCCCGGCAGGGCCCTGAATGGCATAGGCACCCGCTTTGCCCTGCCAATCGCCGGTTGCCAGATAAGCATTGATCTCAATATCCGACAAGCGTTTGACCTTGACCTGCGAGACCACGTCGCGCTGCAGGATTTTCTCGCCCCTGCGCACAGCGACCGATGTAATAACCCGGTGGCGTCGCCCGGATAGTGAATGCAGGAACTCAGCTGCCTGCCCGGCATCATCGGGTTTGCCCAAAATCCTGCGACCCAAAGCAACCGTGGTGTCGGCGCACAGGGTGATATCCTCTGTCCCGGCTTGAACCGCCCGCACCTTTTCGCGGGTGATACGGCTGCAATAGGGAACCGGCAGTTCGCCCTTCATGGGCGTTTCATCGATTTCATGGGGCTGTATCGCATCGGGCCGAACGCCAAGCTGCGCCAGCAGGTCCAGCCGCCTAGGGCTGCCCGATCCGAGAATGAGCGCCATGGGGTGGGGCGTTACTTGAAGCGGTAGTTGATCCGACCCTTGGTCAGATCATAGGGGGTCATCTCGACCTGCACCTTGTCGCCGGCCAGAACACGGATGCGGTTTTTGCGCATCTTGCCTGCCGTATGTGCGATGATCTCATGGCCGTTTTCCAGCTCGACCCGAAACGTCGCATTAGGCAGGAGTTCCTTCACGACACCGGGAAATTCGAGCGTATCTTCCTTGGCCATGTTGTCTCCATAGTTACGTTGCACTCGCAGAATCTGCGAGGATGTGCGCTTAAATGAGCCTATTTCCGCCTTATTTCAAGGCCGGAATCACTAAAGTGCAGAGATTGTGACCGATTCGACTCGGGGGGGCTGCTCGGCCCAGTGCGTGCGGTTCAGCACATGACCATCGGCCCGGACATTGGCGATCGCCTTCAGATCGACATCCGCATAGGTCCAACCGGGCTGGTTCAATTCGCCTTCGGCCAGAACACCCGTTGCCGGAAACCCTTTGTCCGGCGGGCCAAAGATGCCGCCGGTGCCGGTGTTCTGATCCACGGCCTCGGACCAGGCATTATTGCCAACCAAAGACGCCATGACGGACAGGCATTGAGACTCCAGCGCTCGGGACATCGCACCGATGCGAACGCGCCAGTACCCCGAGAGGGCCTCGGTACAGGACGGAACAAGGATCAGATCGGCCTCGCTCAGCGCCCGGCCCAACAATGGAAATTCGCTGTCATAGCAGATCAGCACACCGATTTTGCCAATCGCGGTGTCAAACAGCTTAAGCGGGCCACCCGGGGCGATGTCCCAGTCTTCCCGTTCGAACCGGGTCATGATTTGCTTGTCCTGGTGGTCGTAGCGACCGTCCGGCGCGTAAAGCATGGCCCTGTTAATCGGGCGTCCCGCGCCGTCCACCACCGGAGCGGATGCGCCCAAGATGTATGTGTTGTGTTCCTGCGCCAAACGCTGATGCAGGGCGCAGGCTTCATGCATCCGATCAGACACAGCGTGAATTGAACGTTCCAGATCACCCGCAACATCGGCACCATCGAGCGTGGACAATTCCATCGCTCCATATTCCGGAAAAACCAGCAGGTCCGCCCCATGGCCCGCAGCCTCGGAAACCCACCGGGCCAGCTTATCTTCGTACTGCGCCCAACTGTCGAGCCAACTGAGGTCATAGGCGGCGGTGGCGACTTTCATGGCATTGGTCCAAAATGGTCAAATCGGCCGGACCTTAAACGGGAATGCCACCAGCTGTATAGACCGTTTCACCCCGCCGTCGTCGGATCAATGATAGTGGTGACTTCGGTTACGACATTGGCCGGAAACCCACTGAGTTCCGCATGCTTGTGGATGGCCTGCTCGCTTTCGGCCAAATAGATGCAAAAAGTCTTGTCGCCCGCGACGTAGGAATGCTCCCACTGCACGCCGGGGATTTGTTCCAATGCTTCATTTGATTTAGCCGACGCGCCGCACAATTCGTCTTTGGACATCGAGCCGACGCCAGGCAGATCGCGTTCAATCACGTAACGTTTCATTTCACTTCCCCCACAGAAAATACAAGGGTAGCACATTTCGATCTAACAATCTGCCCTGCAGTGTCAAAGGTCCCTGATCCAGAACTGCAATGGCTTCTGCGTCTCGGTCTCTTCGCCGATATCTTTCCATGAAAACTGCGCCACGACACCGGACAAAGGCGCATACCCCCGCGCTTTCCAGAACGCATTGAGCGGACGGTAGTTCGTGGGGCGCATCGGGTGATCATCAGGGCGCTGAACACTGCAGAAAGCGCATTTGGACAAACCCAACATGCGGGCATGGGTCTCGCGCAGGTCAAAGAACTTGTGACCCACGCCCTGTCCGCGATAGCCGGGCAGCAAAACCGATTCCGCGCAATAGAAGATGTCGGACAGGTTCAGGCCGGCGCCATCGAACGCAGCGGCAAAATCATCGGCATGATCCTCCAGCGGCGCGCCGGTTGACGCACCGACCAGACGATCCCCATCAAACGCGCCGACGACAATGGCCCTTTCGCTGTCGCGGTAGGATTGCAGGTATTTGCGCTCGTATTCCAGATCTCCGTCATAGAGATAGGGCCACGCACGAAACACTTCGATCCGCAGACGCGCAACATCGACCAATGCGGCCTCAAGCGCATCGCCGGTCAGGGGGCGAACTGCAGTGATCTCAGCCACCGGACACCTGTTTGGTCCAGTCGGCGAGATTGTAATAGGTCGTTACGCGGGTGATCTGACCGTCACGGAGGTCAAAGAACGATCCGGCAGGCAGCCGGTAGGTCTGGCCATGCGCGTCGGGCAATCCTTCGTCCGTTTCCAGATAGGTGCCGTTGACGATGAACTCGGCAGCCGCCCGGGTGCCGTTTTCAGCCTCGAAGATCACGATTTCGGTCAGGTTTTCGCGATAGCAGCGGTTCATATGGGCACAGAAGGCGGCGAACTTCTCTTTGCCGACGCGGATCTGACCTTCGTTTACGTGATGGGCCACATCTTCGGACAGGCAGGCCAGCATGCCATCCACATCTCCGGCATTGAAGGCTTTGAAATAGGTTTCGACGGTCTGGTTCATGATCACTCCGTGGGTTCACCCCAGCGATCTTTCAGATGCTTGATGATCTGATCGCGGGTCTGTCGGTAGTGCGTTAACTTGTCTTCGCGGGTTTCGCCCAACCCGGTAGGGTCCATTATTGGCCAATAATCGACATCGAGGTGGAAAATCCGCGTCAGTTCCAGCGCCCGACGCTGGCTTGCGGGGGACAGGGCGACAATCAGATCAAACGAACTGAGGTCGTCGCCCCATTCCTGCATTTCATCGAAAGACCGCGACCTGTGGCGAGACAGCTCGACCCCCACCTCGTGACAGACCGCGATGCAGAAGCCGTCAATCTCAAGATCATTATGGACACCTGCGGATTGCACATAGGTGCCGGTGCCGTAGAATTTCTTCATAATGCCTTCAGCCATGGGCGAGCGCACCGAATTGTGGTCGCAACAGAACAGAATAGACTGTGGCAGAGGGCTCACCCGTCACCCCCCGAAATGCAGGACGCAGATCAGCGTGAACAGGCGACGGGCGGTGTCAGTATCAACCTCGGCTTTCCCTTCCAGCCTTTCCTGCAAAACCCGGCTGCCTTCGTTGTGGATGCCACGCCGGGCCATGTCGATGGTTTCGATTTGACTGGGCGGCAGAGATTTCACCGCATCGAAATAGCTTTCACAGATTTGGAAATAGTCCTTGACCACCTGACGGAAGGGCCCGAGCGACAGGTGAAACTCGGCTGCCTTTTCTGCGGCTTCAGTAGCGACATCGAACACCAGACGCTTGTCGCGAATTGAAAGCTGCACATGGTAGGGACCATCCGGCACAACGCGATCATCGCGCTGGGGCAGTTCGAACGAGTTATCCTCGAGCAGATCATAGATTGCGACTTTACGCTCCTGCTCGATCTCTGGGGTTGGCGGCGGCAGGTTTCTGTCGTCCAGTTCGATATGCGATATGCGGGTCATGTCATGCTGTCCTGTCGGGTCCGACACGGTTTAGCGCGAGCCTGCACCGGGAGCAACGCAGGTTACGCGAATTTGCAAACACCAATGTCAAAGCGGATGCGCAATCGGGTCGACCGCGTGTTTCTTCAAGAGAACATCGACCAACGAACCGGGGTTGATCTTTTTCCCTGCAAGAACCTGTCGAAACCAGGACCCAAAGAAATGAATGGACATTTTATCCTGCCATTCCAGGTGATCCAGCTTTGAGATATCGGGATCATTCCAGAGGTTCCTGAACCTCAGCGGGATCGAATAAAGCTGCTGGCGGTGGACATGCATCGAGCGTTCCGGTGAACCATTAAGAAAGTGAAAAAGCATCGGCGGACCAAATGTAAAAAGTGGCAAGCTCCAGTATGTTGAGCTGCCAAAAAGAGCCAGATAGTTCTCTTTTTTCTCCTTGGGCCACCACGGTGGGACAAGATCACTATGAAAGGCAAAGTCGAGCATGCCTTTCAGGGCGGGGCTGTCACTGGGCAGGGCCAGAACACCACTGTTGATCCGCCTTTGTCTCTTGTGGGCATGAGGGAACAGATACCCCTCGCGGGTTTCAAAGGGTTTGACCGCGTAGGCATCTGCGTCCACCCAGATGTAATCCGTCAATTCGAGCAGCTTTAACCGAAACAGATCCGAGTGAACGGCAGCAGATCGCTTGATCGGATCTCTGTAGATTTCCGCGGTGTCGAAAATTTCGCGGGCGTCCCGTACTTCCACAAAGTCGGGGATATCCTGCACGTCACCATAGTGGTACAAAATCGGCCGTTGATCCAAATCCGCAAAGGACTTCAGGCAAAGACGCTCAAGGTAAGAAAGGCGGCTTCCAATCCAAAGCGTAGCAACCCGTTCCAAATCTCTCTCCATCCACGTCCTGAAACACAGCTATTTCAGAATATTTCTGAATTCAAACCGGAAAGCCGCGATCAATTCAGAGCCCCGATTCACTGTCTGGATTTTGACACGGTGTATGAAAAAACCGGCGTTTCTAAGTATTCAGGCGATCCAGCCGCGCTGTGACCGAAAGCCCATGCGCTTCTAGGCTTTCGGAAGCGGCCAGCTGCGCTGCGGCTGGACCGATGGCCCTTAAGGCCGCCGGAGTCATTTGACTAAGTGTGGTGCGCTTTAAGAAATCCAGCACGCTCAGGCCTGACGAAAAGCGCGCAGAACGCGCAGTGGGCAGCACATGGTTGGGGCCGCCAACATAGTCACCGATCGCCTCGGGTGTGTGTTGTCCCAAGAAGATCGCCCCCGCATGAATGGTCTTCTGGCTGAGCGCGACCGGATCAGTCACGCAAAGTTCCAGATGTTCAGGCGCAATCCGGTTGGACAGTACAGCCGCCTCGTTCAGATCTTGCACCGTGATCACCGCGCCGAAATCACGCCAGCTGGCCCCGGCAATCGCGCGGCGTTGCAGGGTCTCAAGCCGGTTATCGACGGCCTGAGCGACGGCCTGACCAAACGCGGCATCATCGGTGATCAGGATCGATTGCGCGCTTTCGTCATGTTCAGCCTGGCTCAGCAGGTCCAGCGCGATCCAGTCGGGATCGTTGTCCTTGTCGGCGATCACCAGAATCTCGGACGGCCCTGCGATCATGTCGATGCCCACCTTGCCGAAGACGCGGCGTTTGGCGGCGGCCACAAAGGCGTTGCCCGGGCCGGTGATCATGTCCACGGGCGCGATAGAAGCAGTGCCATATGCCAACGCGGCAATCGCCTGCGCCCCGCCGATACGGTAGATCGTATCCACCCCTGAAAGCCTCGCCGCCAACAAGACCAGCGGATTGACCTGTCCGTCCGGCGTTGGCACTGCTATGGCCAGTCGCTCGACCCCCGCCACTTTGGCCGGAATGGCATTCATCAACACCGACGAGGGATAAGACGCCAAGCCCCCCGGCACATACAACCCCGCCGCCGACACGGCTGACCAGCGCCACCCAAGCGTCGCCCCGGTCTCATCCGTCCATTGCTGATCTGCAGGCAGTTGCTTTTCGTGATAAGCCCGGATGCGGTCCGCCGCCAGTTCCAGCGCGGCGCGGTCTTGCGCCGACACTGCTGCAACCGCCGCATCGATTTCCCCGGCCGAGAATGCAAGCGTGTCTGGCGTCAGCTCAAGCCGGTCGAATTTCGCAGTCAGTTCGATCACCGCCGCGTCTCCACGGGCGCGTACATCCTGAATGATCTCAGCGACGACCGCATCAACGTCTGGACTGTCTTCACGCTTGGCGGACAACAAAGCCTGAAAGGCAGTTTCAAAATCGGATGAGGTCGTATCCAGGAAAACAGGCATATTGGGCACTCCGAGGCAGTTCATCGGGACATATCGCCGGGATCGGGTGGCCTCAACCCTTGTCCGCCCGGTGCAGCAATTTGCGCATCGGATATTGCGGCATACCGTGCCAGTCACCCGGATCATCCCATTCTTGCCAGCCAAACCGGCGATAAAACTCACGGGCGGTGGCCGTGGCATCCAGATGCGCCAGCGTACAGCCTTGACGGGACAGCTCGTCCTCAAGCCGGATCAACAACGCCAGTCCGACACCGCGCCGCGCATATGCCGGATCAACATACAACAACGAAATCTCGGTCCGGTGGCGTAGTCCGCCGACACCGGCGACATGCCCTTCGACCTCAGCCAGCCACAACTCGGCCCCGGATTGTATCCAGTTTCGGATGGCCTGCGGGTCTTTGTCGGCTGTCCACAACGCCAGCAGCACGCTGTCCTTATGGTGATCCGCAGCGCACAGATAGGTAATCGAACGGATCAGCATCCGACTGATCTGAAAAACGTCAAAAACCGTTGCACGGCGCAGCACCAAGCCCTTTGAAGGCCCGGAGAACGCTTGGGCTATGCCGCGTTTATTCCGGATGGTGCGGGGCCTGGCCCGAGGGCGCCTGATAGGGTCGGGTCACATCCTTGAGCGTCACGTCCAACGCTTCGACCGACAGGCGGATCGCGCCGTCTCCGGCCAATGTCAGCGTGATCCGTCCCGCGCCATCTTCCACCGCTTCAAAGTCTACCGACAGCAGCGACATCACCATGTCCTTGTCACTTCGGTCGATGCCCTGACTGGACACGGATAGAACCGAGTCAAACACCAGAACCGATTGCACCCGTTCAAACGGTCGATCACGACGGGTGGCGGCGTTCTGATCTTCCCAACGGAACCGGTTAAGCAACAAGCCAAACCGGCGTTGCGATGGCCGCCACGTCATCTCGGTGATCGGAAACACCGCGTCTTGCGTCAGGGTCGAGATCACCTGCAAATCATCGACATCCTCGGCCCCCAGATTCAACGGGGCCTCGCGCCCTTCGTGAAAACTTGCGTCAGTCATTGACCTTTGATCCGTTCAATTTTTGCGCCCACACCTTCCAGCTTGCGCACTACTTGCTCATATCCGCGGTCCAAATGATAGACCCGGCTGACCGTTGTTTCCCCTTCCGCCGCCAATCCGGCAAGGATCAGCGAAACCGAGGCCCGCAGGTCCGTCGCCATCACCGGCGCGCCCTTCAGGCGATCCACACCCGTCACGGTAGCGGTGCCGCCATGCACCTCGATCTCAGCGCCCATTCGGACCAGTTCAGGCGCATGCATAAAGCGATTCTCGAAAATACGCTCTTCAAGAACGGACACACCTTCGGCAGTGCACATCAGCGCCATCATCTGCGCCTGCAGATCGGTCGGGAAACCGGGGAAGGGTTCGGTCACGACATCAACCGAAGCCACCCGCCCATTCTTGCGCGCCACTTTCAGGCCCTTCTCGGTTTCGGTGACATTGATCCCCGCTGCATCCAACTTGGCCGCGAAGCTTTCGACCAGACGCATCCGGCCACCCAGCAGCTCGACCTCGCCGCCGCAAATCGCAGGGGCCAACATATAGGTGCCCAGTTCGATCCGGTCGGTTACGACCTGATGGGTCGCGCCATGCAGCCGGTCGACGCCCTGAATTTCAATGGTCGAACTCCCTTCGCCCGAAATCTGCGCGCCCATCTTGCGCAGACACTCGACCAGATCGACAATCTCGGGCTCGCGCGCCGCATTCTTTAAGACGGTCGTGCCCTTGGCCAGCGTGGCAGCCATAACGATATTCTCGGTCGCCCCCACCGAGGCAAAGCGCATCTCATGCACCGCGCCTTTCAGCCCCCCGGGGGCTTTCGCGTGCAGATACCCATCTTTCAACTCGATCTCGGCGCCCAGCGCCTCCAGCCCTTCGACATGCAGGTCCATCGGACGCGCGCCAATCGCGCAGCCACCGGGCAGCGACACCACCGCCTGCCCGAACCGCGCCAACAACGGGCCAAGCACGAGGTTCGAGGCGCGCATCTTGCGCACGATATCATAGTCGGCGACATGGCTGGTCAGATCATGGCTGGACATGGCGATCACCTGCCCGTCCTGCAACGCCGAGACCTCGGCCCCCAGCGATTGCAGCAGCGCTGTCATGGTCTTGATGTCGCTCAGACGCGGCGCATTGGTCAGCGTCAGCGGTTCTTCGCTGAGAAGCGTCGCGGGCATCAGCGTCAGGCACGCATTCTTGGCCCCCGCGATCGGAATCTGCCCGTTCAGCGGGCCGTTGCCCGTCACCAGAATCGAATCCATCTGCTCTTATCCCTCGTCCTTGCCGGCCTTGTCATCCGAACCCGCCCGCGCCTTGGCCTGCGCCTTGCGCCGCCCCAGGTTCGCTTTCAGCGCTGCTTTCAAGCGGTCTTCGCGCGTTTCCCCGGATTTGCCGTGTTTTTTAGGTGAATTTTTCTCTGCCATTGCCTTTCTCTACAGGAGACACAAAAAACCGTCCAGACACCCTTGCGCCGCGTTTCGTTTGAGTCTAATCACCCGCCCACAGCGCTGCTGTAGCTCAGAGGTAGAGCACTCCCTTGGTAAGGGAGAGGTCGAGAGTTCAATTCTCTCCAGCAGCACCATGACTTCACAAAAAATTAATATAAAACCGATAGTTAGAGCTTCTCACTTATTTTCCATCCCCGTTTTGATCCCCCCGAAACTACGCCGCTAGGACCTCTATTTCGTAATCGGATGACTTTGGCCTACTCCCTGCCCGGCGCAGTTTTACGCAGCTTGAGAACGGCCCGGTATAGAAGTCGGTTATTCAGATTCGCCGTGCTTACCGAGGAATCACCCATTTTGCGCATTGAGGAAAGCGCCCCAACCCCACCGTTAGAAATCGGCTGAACGAATTGTGCATCCCCCGGGTTGCGTCTATCCCTCTACCGACCACCGGCAAAAACCGGCAGAAAGTCCGAATGATGATATCCGCACCACGGTGCGGATTTAAAAGTGTCAAAAAGATACCTTGAAAATGCCTTTTCCAAGTTCTGCGTCGGCGTGCAAAGGTTAACACATTGTTAACGGAGACCGATTGTGAAAACGCTCATTTCAGCTAGTGTGATTGCGTTGGTTCTTTCGCTTGGAACCGCTTGGGCACAGATGGAACAAACCCCAGCACCAACTTCAATGGCAATCATCGAAACCGGCTCATTTCGGAAACTGATGGGTAAGGATAAATCGCAAATCTACAATGTCGCCTGCTGCAAAATCTGCCGCAAGGGAAAGGCTTGTGGCGACAGCTGTATTAATCGGAACTACAACTGCCACAAGGGCGTCGGCTGCGCTTGCAACGGTTAGATCCTTTCGTCCCCGGATTGAAAACAGTGATGTTTACCTCTGCTAACTTCGACCCGGGCATCACTGCTTTCAGTGAAACAGCCGACCCATTTATGGACCGGCTGTGTTTTCTTTTAATCCAAGAACCTCAGAACGCCTCGGCTCTAAGTTTCAGCTTCTTCTGTATCTATTCGGTCTCGAGCCTGAAGAATTTTGAACAGGCCAACGCGCGACCAGTAATAATAGAAGATAAGTCCGCAAATCGTTCCATAGATAATCGCCGAAACAGCGAGGACTTTGTTGCCAGCTAGAGTGCCTTCATCCCCCCCCATGCCGACAGCCACTACATCTCCAACACCACTGATAAAGGCAATGATTTCACTAAACTGCGCGATGCCCAGACCGACGATGATTTTTGTGAGCCAATCGGAAATTTCTTCAAGGTTGGTATTGTCATACAGGCGGCGGCTGAATTGGCTTTCAGTGTCGCCGGAGTCTTGCGATGCCTGCTGCTCTCTTTCACGCATAGCTTTTGGCAAACCAAACAAGAACCCCAAAGCTGCACCCGAAAAGAAGCCGCAAGCGGAGGCAAACCAAACAACAAAAAATGCGCTAAGAGCCGCTGGCCAAGTTTCTTGAGACGACGCGGTGTATCCAAATTCAACGAACCACCCGACAATAACGGCAAAGTACAAGTGGCCGGGGCTCATAACGGTTTCCGCCGATGCATGGACATTCACATCAAAGACGCTTGAGACCCTTTGCCAAACTTTCTTCTGCTTTGGTGGCGTTGACTTCGAGATGTCGGGTGGGTTGGTTTCATCGGGTGCTGTGGTCACGAATTTCTCCAATCAAAATTGGCTTCAAAAATCGACAAACTGCTTTAAAAATACAGTGTTGGTGGCGATCAATTTAACGCTTTTTGAACGAAGCGCCAAACGAACCCCATTAAGTAGTACTGCCGTGTTGTCGATTTTGCGCATGTGGCAAAGTCTATGCAACGAACGTGCGCACCTAAAAAATTGAGCTCACGGGTTGGGCTCGAAAGCAGTTGTCGTACGGCTTCCCTCGGGCTCGTAGTTCTCTGGAACGCCTTCAAAATAAGCAAAGCGGACTTTGCTTCCGTTGAGTTTTTGGAACCAACGCTTCACTATCCCACAATGATATACGTCTTAACTTACCCAGAGTTCGAACCGTCTTGCGCTGGCCAAATCCGCGACTTCCGGGCGAAACATGAGCCTGAAAGAGCCGAACTTGTTCCACCACACATTACCTTGGTCTTTGGAGCGAAGGACGAGCATTTACAGATTATCACTGAGTTGGCAGAGGTGGTTTCCACCCAAACCCACGAGTTCCCTGTCGCGTTCTGCGACCACACAATCGAGTTTGATCCCTTTGAACAAAAATACAAAATCTTCCTGCTCTGCGGAGACGGAAGTTGCACGGTGAATGCTCTACACAATCAACTCTATGACGGGGAACACCGTTTGGAACTAAGCTCTACACATCCGTTTCGACCGCATATGACAATAGCGACTTATGACAAGCGTACGGAGATTGAGCGAGTAGACATTTCAGATGCTTGTGAGTTTCCAGTTTGCGGAAAACTGCGCGCTTTAGAGATAGTGCGATTCTCTAATGGCGCGCTAGCGACGCTCAAGACGGTCCCGTTTTGTCGGTAGGTATGGGCTCAGACCGGTCATCTGACGGTTTCAGTAGGTCATCAGGTCGGTTCGGACGGCATCAAGGTCGGCCTAGCGGACATTCCCGGCATTCGCCGCGTAAAGCGTCTATGGCAGCTACCAGATACGTCACAGCGCGCAGCATTGTGCCAGAGCTACCCGAGCGAAATCGTGAAAACGCGTTTGAACAGTTCTGTTGTTGGACTGCTATGGGAGAGAGGTGCCCTGTTCGACAAATGCCGCGAGATTGTTGGAGAACTGCTCTGACACTGCAGTTTCACATCCGGTGGCCGTCACGATCTGCCTGGCGTCTACTTCCAACGCACTAGCGGCGCCAATATAATCTGGGCCCATATAAGAAATCATTATGACCGGGGTCGTAAGGTTGTCATACGCTTCCAAGACTGGGCCTCTGAAACGTGTCCGGTAACGCACTGTTTCGGATTTGCCAAAAAATCGGTCCACTTCGACGCCGTTTTTGGTTGTGACTAAATCAAAGCGAGCTTCGAAAGCAGATGTTGGTTCAGAGATACTTCCCGCGCACTCTTCGACATATACTCGTTCGTGTGCGTAGAGCAGGACCAAGGCGCGCATCTCAATTGCCATTCTGACACGCTGGTCAAATCTGTCAAAGCCATATGCATCTTCAAACTCGCCCGCGAAAATGTGTCTTGCCATCTTGTTGCCGACGGCAAGTTCGGCGTCTGAAGCTGCCGTTGACAAGGCATGTATTGTTAGTACGACGCGGTCACCTGATTTTTTTTGCACATGAACTTCAACACGCCCGGCTCGTTCGATAGCGCTGTTCATCATATTTATGTGCGAGGCAGGCGCTCCAGCTCCATCATCAACGATTAATAATAAATCGCCTTTCACGACGCCGGCTTGCGCCGCTGGGCTATTAGGCTCTACAGCTATGACGCTTGAGGTGGGGCCGATGCCCTGTTTGTCTGGACCTTTCCCAAGAAAAAGACCCAAATTCAAATCTGCTGCGACTGTGCCCGGCGGCAGTGCTTCGACCACTTCTAGGCTCTCAGGCTTGGTAACATTCTCAGTTACTAGTTTGGTAGGCTCGCTGCTCATCATCATCCCGTGCCCTGAGGTGCCTATTGAACGTTCAATAGACCATTTAGTTTTTTCGCTGTCCCAGTTTGTAATGCTCATAGCGCCGCCGGTCGGGCACACTGGGTCGGTGGCGAGTTCTGTGAATCCGACACCACCCCATTCCATTAGGTAAGGCAAAACGTTCTCGACATTATCAGGAATAATTAGAGTGCTCACGCAGCCAATATCTGGATACTCTACGAACGCTTCATTTTGAACAACTGTTATAACGACCAAGTGATCTGGCGACCCCCCTCGACCGATACGCCCAGAGATTTGAAAATCATGAGAACCAAGCATTTCAGGTTCCGCCTTCGGCACGGTGTCGGAGTGTGTCTCTACTTTGGGCGGTGTCGTCGTTTCATCCGGTGTCTGACCGGCTTCTACCTCCGCCTGCAGACTGGGCTTTGATGTCGCTGCATTGAGGGACAATGTCACGGGCCCCTCAACAATCGGGTCAGCGCCTCTGCGACTGGACCACTGATACACCCACTGATTGCCTTCGGACAGCGTTAGCTTAATGAAACCACCATACCCGCATGCGCCTGTGCCACGATCAAGAGTTTCGTTGAGTTCAATCGCGCTCTCAGTCTGTTGGTGAAGAAGGACCGTGCCACCGCAATTCAAATCAGGATAGTCGATATGCATGACTTCACCATCATTCCATATCCTAACTGAATAGTCTTGGTATCCATGTTGGGACACCTTTCCCGAAAACTCAAAATTTCCAGCAGACTGGTCAGCCTGTTCAGCCGACACTTGCGAAGAAAAAAAGGCTAGGGACGCCACAGCAAATAGCAACACTCGGACAGTAAATCCAATCATGTCAATCGAACCTTAGAAAACGAGGACTCAAAACATCAATAAGCAAGAAGGTAGTGAGCTCGTCGATTCGGTTCAACTTTCTTGATTCGCAAGAACAAAACGGCACCATCCGTTGCCAGCGGGACGAGCCCAGAGTTACGGAATTCGCAGTTACTTCAACAAAAGAGGACAAACGACCATCTTAAAGAGCGGTCATTCATTTGCGTTGCAGTATCTGCCACTTTGGGCTCAGAGCGGACCTTGCTCAAAGAAAAACCGCCCGGTTCAAGGGGCGGCTTCCTGCGGGTTTTGGTTGTGGGCTGGCTCAACCGACGCCGACAACTTCGGGCGCTGGGGCATCCCGATTTGCTGGCAGGCTCGAAACACCGGCGCGAATAGAACGCATCATCTGGCCATGATAGCCGTCATCGATGTCGATACGGACAGGATCATTGTCGGCCTCAAGAATGAAGATATCCAGTTGTGCAGCCAATTCTTCGGCTGTGGTGGCAACCTTGCGGCTGGCGGCGTTGTAGAGCTTTTGCCGCTCGTCAAACAGCAGTCCGTGCATTGTCTCATGGCCTGCGTTGGTCATTTTGCCGAGCTTGCGTAGTTCCCATAACTCTGTGGAGGCCTGCTTTAACTCGCCGTGCAGTGACTTCATATCCGTTAGATTAGTGGGCATATCCATAGGTTTTCCTCCTAAACGTTCACGCACCCTAGCAGGCGATCCGCATCTGCCCGGATGATTTGGTTGGCCCAGTTGTCCACCAGCCCGTCAACGCGGGCCGATATCCGGGCCTTGATTGCCATGTCCTTGAGGTCTTGAGCCGGGATTTCCATCATCTTGTCTTCGAGGGCCTGGAATTCATCGCACAGAGGCTCGACACACCTTTCATAGTGGTCGCTTGACAAACGGTGTGCCTCCGGGTTGCCTTCGGTGCTCAAGCGCTCAGCATAAGCGTTGTTCTCATCAATTGCGTTGCCGTAGCGGTTCCCGAGTTCTTCCCATTCAGGGTACAGGCTTTGAATGGGTGTTTCGGCTTTTGTGTCGTTCTGATTGTCGCGATAGGACGCCAGAACCATCGGTGTCAGGTCACCCAGAAATACCCAATCAAGCGACATGCCGGTTTCGCGGCAGAAGGTCAGCAACTCGGGTGAAGGCGCTCCGCCATCGCTCAGTAGCCGCGACGGCGCATCCCTGCCAATGACGCTTGCAAAGAAGTTCATGCGCGCAGTGGCGGCGTTGTAGTCCAGTGGTTCATGCTTGTCTGCGAGGGCGGCGGGCGCGACCATTGCGGCGGGTACGGTCTGCATAAGGGTACGACGGTCAATCATACTCGTTCCTTTCAGGAATGTTCAGGCTGACGGGCAAGGGCATCGGATAGCTCGCCTGCCTGCTTGTTGATGGTGCGGATCAGGGCGGCAACGGAACCCCATGTTTCAGGGTCAGGGCCTTCCCATGACAGGCCCTCAAGGGCATTGGTCAGACCTTTCAGCGTTACCGCATCTGTTTCGATTTCGTAGCGGGTCTTTGGCATATGCTTACCCCTCATTTTGGTGAGAACTGGCAAAGGGCCTGGTTCAGGCGCTTGGCGCGGGCTGAGGCCATTTCAACCAGCACGATTTGGTCTTCGGTGCAGTCGGATGCGGCGAACATCGCGTTGATGGAATCCAGGAGGCTTTCGATAATCAGGGATTCGGTTTCCATCTGGCCTTTGGTCATTTGGGTTTGAGACGCCATATGCGGCCCTCCTATTGCGTGAAGTGGTGAATGTGGCCGTCAGCGGCGATCCGGGACACGGTTGCGAGATTGACGGAACGCGGGGCTTTGGCTTCTGCATCCCAGACCGGCAACAGGTGCGGGTGGCGACGTGCGCGGGTCTCAATGGCCTTGCGGGCTGCTTCTGACGCCGCATCGCCTTTGACGTTGTGGCGCAGCGTGGCGGGCTGAACGCGCATGGTGCGCTCTGTCCCGTCTTGCTTGGTGAAGGTGACAGACACGAACCGACCCTTAGCGCTGGCAATCAGGTCGCGCTTTTCGGCATAGTCGTCTGCCTTGGCTTCGTGGTCCCGCGCAACACGCAGGGCCAGAACCAGTTCGTCATGCTTGCGGTAATCGGCCTCGGTCCATGTGTCCTTGTTTTGCAGCATGTTCATGGCTTCACGAATGTGATCCGCCTCAGACATGTTCGCACGGCGTACAGCTTCCTTTGCCTCGTCCCATGCCTGCCACAGTGCATTGCGCCAGATGATGCGATGAAACTTGCGTCCCGCCACGATGGCCCAAGCGCGGTTCATGATGTTCTGGCGGTCATACATGGCGGAAACCCTTACCTTGTCTAAAAGTATCGTAGGTGATACTTATGGTATACAGTAAGGCTTACCTCATTGCAATACTAAAAGTATCATGGAGATAAATAAAGTATTATGCATTTTGCAGATATTACACCCCAACACACAAAAGCGGCCCGGATGCTATTGGGGTGGTCACAGGGAGATTTGGCCGAGAAATCAGGCGTCGGAGGATCAACGGTCAAGAGGTTGGAATCGAAGCCGGAAGCAATGGTAAAAGCTGACCTTTCAACTAAGGCTGCGCTGTTTAACGCGCTCAGTCAGGCCGGAATTGAATTCATGAATGGCGGCGAACCCGGCGCACGGCTCAAACAAGAGCCTCAACCACTAGCCGCCTTCTTTCCGGGCGCGGGTAACCAGTGAAGATATCCCGCCACCTCAAGCGGGGCACGATAGTCACGGCTTGTTTTGACACAGCAAACTTCTAGGAACCCATCATGGCATTATTGGCTTTTGACCACGTGAACATTCGCACCACCAACCTGGAGGAAATGGTTAACTGGTACGGTGAAGTTCTAGGTTTGCATCCGGGCAAGCGACCAGATTTCGGTTTCCCGGGCGCTTGGCTCTATTTGAATGACACTGCAGTGGTGCATTTGGTCGAAGTGCAGGAGCGACCTGCCATTGGCGGCAACCCTTCGCTGGAACACTTTGCCTTTCAGGCTGAGGACTTCGACGCTTTTGTTAAGAAACTGGAAGATTCGGGTGTTGCCCACACGATTGATCCCGTGCCGGGGACACCCATTGTGCAGGTCAATTTTCGAGACATCGACGGCAACCACATTCATGTTGATTTCGTGCTTGAAAACGGTGGCGCATCTTAACTGAACGCGGCAAGGACGACCGGAATGGCATTCTTCTTTCCACCTCGCCTTATGCAGGCGAAAGCTGCCGCGCATTACCTCGGCGTTTCTGCGTCGAAACTTCGAACTTTAGGCATCCCAGTGAAAGTGTGTGGAGCAAACAGGCTCTATGACATTCGCGACCTGGATGACTATGCAGACAGATTGCCGTATGTGGATGAGGATGATGATACCAGTGATGCCGACAAGGTTTGGGGCGGACCGCAATTAAACCAGTGGTAATTGAATGCCGGCTTCGGAAATCACAAAAACTAACCTGTGTAACCCGGATTACTGAACGCCCCACCGAATCCAGCCATATTAGGTACAGTTAATGAGTGGGCGCTGGTGTATTTGAGAGCGCGAGAATTACAATATCCTCCCTGAGAATGGGGCGCGCTTGTGGTGGGTGCGCCCTTTTCCTTTGATGCGGATTCCCCGGCGCAAAAAACGGATGTCAGCCCTGACTCCCTGCTACATGAGGGCTAACATCCTACGTATCGCTTTATCTTTCGCGGTGTGTGGGGAGAGGTGCAAAGCCCTTTGACGACCCTTAAGAATACTTGGCCGTTGCAAGGTTCATGTGTTTCTATCTTGCCTTGCTCTAGGCCACGCTGCAGCGTCTCCACGCTATGGAAGTCAGCTTTACGGTAGCAAACCCAAGACTTGGGCTTCCAAAGCCAAGGATGTTCATGCGCTAGAAGAATGCACGTTCCGTCACACAGGTCGTTTGTCCAAGTCGTAACCGATACCAAAACTACTCGTCCAAGGTCGTCAGGGTCAGTGCAAACGATGTGAAGATGGCGCTGGTTGGGGTTGTGGAACGTACCTGATGGCACCAGCAGCGTTCCTGCCCTGCAAACCAAATTAGAGGCCCTTCAAGAACGCAGTTGCATTACTTACGCTTTCCAACTCAGATGCGTGCTCGGAATGTGAAGGAACCCCTAATGCCGTTAACATGGACTCAAGGGTGATAGTTTTGGAGTTGATGCCCGTTACTTTGGGGTCTTCCCACTCAGGAATATTACCATGCATATGCGTAAATTTTTCCAACTGCCACTGGTCGAAGTCACCGAACCGTTCCCACACAGCATCAAGTGTGTCCAATTCTGCGTCACTGAGCTCGTCTAAATCATCTGTGGTCAATCCGGCTTTATTAAGCCCGACGTCGTGATTTGCTCTGTCTGAAACAAACTCTGACCATCCAGCATCGTAGTCGGGATGAATTTCGCCCTTGATGTAGTCGTATGTTGTTGAGTTTACGGGTCCGTTCTTCATGCTTACCCGACGTTCGTCCAGAATTGGACAGCCATGACGCGCAATGTTCTCGCGGTCTGCAAGATAAACCAGCTTTACTGCCTTCAAGACATTGATGACATTGTTGCCCGTCTTGAGTGCGAAAAAAGCTACTATCTGTGATGCTTTGCGCGGATTGTAAGCCATTAAATTCCTCCCCAACAAAAGTAAGCGAAATGCATAGACTGAGCAAGGTGGCGTAAGAATATGTGACGAACTGTGTGGCTAACTCTCCATGTCTTGCTGTGGCCCAGCACCACGCCATCTGCAAGACTGGTGGGAACAGTTGGCCCATCAGTAACATGTTGCTTCCAAATCTCTTTTCACTGGATTGGATTGCGCCCCACCTTCCTATCTGGCGATCCGTCAGAACGCACACCCTACGGCGACAGTTCGGACAGGCGGGGCGACTTGGCGGGATCACGAATATCACGGGCACCTATGGGTACAAATCGGAAATAATTGCCGATTTGGCCTCGATAGCACCCGGCAACCGACTAAGAGACATACGCGCGCGTAGTGCGCAGAAATGAAGCCTTGGATCACCTACTGAGGTGTTTGTAAGTCCAAGCTAGGACGGCAAGACGTTACCTAAATCGGATCCTCTTGAAAGCCTAGTGCCTGTGCAAAAATGAGAAAGCCGCCTGAGTTTCGATCCAGCTTTTGGACCCGCGAAAATATTGCTGCAGCGACCCTATCATCTCTTGTGTTTCTGATGTTTCCTTGACGAGCCCAGTCAATAGATGCCCAAACAAGTAGGTCGTGCATTGCTGACGCGCTTGATTCTAAGTGCCCGGCTTCGGCGAGAACTATTACTCGTTCCAGTTCTATCGCGGCATACTCACTGTGGTCTGCTTCGACATATTTCGAGAGCGTCATCTTAGATGCCCAATTGCACGCGGTCATCCTACTGTAAATATCAATATCCGCATTTCTGCAACGACCGGCCAAGATGGATGAGCTAATTCCTGCAGCCCAAAAAGCTAAGAATACTGGCATCAAGCATCGCACAAATTTAATCTTCTTGCCCATCAACAGGAGCTCTCCAAGCTGCCCAGTGCCCGTCTTGTCTGCCGCAAACGCCCGAGCCAAAACACTTCAATCTCTGATTACGTCAACGAGTCGAGCTCAAGACTCAAATTATAGGTGCCAGAGTGAGCGGTATTGTGACGCGCATCAACCTAAGATATTCGAGTGACCCAACTTCAGCGACCCGAAAACCGTAAGCTCTATGCACTTAAAAAACAGATTTGAGCCTCACCCCTGCTACATCTGTTACTTCTGCTACATGGGATCATCTGGGAGGGTGACAGCTTGCAGGAACGTGATGTGGTATATATCGCAATCGACGCCGCGCGGTTCGAGAACTTTGAGCGCCAACTGAACCGCATTGAGAGAGTTATTCAGCAGCTACTGAACCCCGTCCGGCATGACTGGATAACTGTTCAAGAATGCGCCGAGCTGGTCAGCAGGTCTGAGGGCACTGTCAGCCGATGGGTTCGAACAGGGCGAATACAGTCAAAGCGCGTGGGTGGACGGCTATTGGTTCGGAACCCCAGCTAGAGCAACCACTCAAACTTGCAGCGCTACGACACATTCAGCATGTCCGTTGCGGTCGATGCAGAAGGGTGCAAATTTGCACCCTTCCTAGATATGCTTAAGGCCTTCCACAGTCTTTGCGTCGGTTGAAAGACTCCATGCAATCGACAGCGTGCCCTGAGTCCGTCAGATGTGACGCCCTACCAACAGGAGCACCTGGGTTCCATATACTAACCGTTAGCTAAGCATTTCACCGGATATTGGACTTCAAAAAAAAAAACGGAACAAGTCATCTACTTTCGGTAACTGTTGTAGAATTGGATTTTTGGCAAAGCACCCTCAGCGATGTGGAATACCCAAATTGCCAATCGCCAACGCTTCGCTGAGGTTTGACAGGAATGCATTGACCTCTCGTGTAGAAGTGAGGTGATAAGTGGCCTTTTCAACTGGTGCACTTTCATAGAGTTCCTGCATCCTCTGGCGTCCCGTGTGGCGCGTTCGCCAGATCCAAGACCAGAACTCCAGGCTGAACTGTTCCGGGCATCCATCGGGAAGATCCGGGCGGGTTCGACCATAGTTTAGTAAAGTGCGCCGCAAAACGCGCCACGCCCGCAAGCTCAGGGAAATATCAAGCCAGATTAGGGTGTCCGCGCGATCCAAACGCTCAGGCCATGTAACACTGTGACCTCCTTCAAATATCCACTGCCTGTCTTTTATGACTTCCAGCGTCATTGCCGACTTTTCCGCCCGGTCTCTTTCTATCCAGCCAGATTTCCAATGGATGTGGTCGATGTGGACAACCGGCAAGTGGGTCAGAGCCCCTAAATACCTTGCAAGGGTCGATTTCCCCGCCCCAGGTTGTCCAATAATCATCACGCGCTGCATAATGCTATGGTGATGAATGACCGCAGCGGGCGCAATAGAGGCACCTATCTGTTTGCGATTTCTGGTAAACCATTTTCCGTCCAGAAGATGTTGTTGAAGCCTGCTAAGCCAATCGTTGTACAAGTCTGGCACGTGTTTCGGGAAACGGCGGTGTTTCGCCATGCGGACCAGTCGGCCCTATACAGGACCCATCAATTTGGATGTATCGAGTTAACGGTCCATTAACCAAATTTTGGTCATCGTCGGACGGCGGACACGCAGAGTGAGACCAATGATGAAAAGCCTGATAATCGACCAACTTCGGCATGCCATTGCCGGTGACCGAAAGAGGTTCGGAAGGCTGGTCAAATACGATGGCCAAGACGGTTTTTCGGAAGATGCGCTGCAAGGACTTCCGGTCGCCGTTCAACCAACGATAGACCTCTTGAATTTCCTGTTCGGCCTTTCGTATCGCGGCCATCATTTCCCGGATTTCTACGCTCACTTGGTTCGCCTGCGGTCCTATTCTCGCCCATCAACAAGGTATCATATTACCCCATAGCACGCAAGAACAGGAGGGGAACACTTGCCGGATTTGAGGCTAAAACGCACCACCCGGCAACTTGCAAAAATCATCTGATTTAATCGGGGGTGTTCCGTGTTACCTGGGAGGTGTTTTTTGATACGGGACCAAAACTATGAAGACTGTCACTGTTGGCTTATGTTGCTTAATGACCATTGCATTGTCTGGTTGCGAGGGCGCGCAAGTCACCGAAAGTGTAAAAGTACAGCGATTTAGTGAGATTGAACTCAATGGACCAATGCCGCGTGCATACCGTGATTTCGTCAACCAAGTTGACCCTTACGGCGCACTCTACGTCACCGAAACGGGAGGTGGCGGCGGAAGAATAGGGGGGCAGGCATCTCTTGAGGCCGCAAAAAGTGCCGCACTCGCACACTGCAATGAACTTAATCCCGACTCCAACTGTGTCCTATACGCGACTAAATCTCCGTAAGCAGAGAACAATTGAACTAGAAACCTAGCTTTCGCGAAGGAACCATTTGAATGCCAAATTTGGACTTCCAAGAACGGCTCAAACGCATTGAGAATAAAAGCGCAACCCCACCGCAGCGGCCTGCGCCAGAACCCTCAACCTGCAAAAGAGAGAAACTGAAACGAGCGTTGGACGCGACTGACCGTGCTGGCATATCCAGAGCAGAAGCCTACCCGGCGGTTCTTCAGTTTTTGTTCAAACTCGGTTTCACGCCAAAGCCAATGCCCTATTGGAGCGCTCTTTCGTTGTCGATTCTCGGCGGAGGTGTCATCTTCTTGATATTCGGCGGCATTCTCTACAGCGAATTTGGTTCGTCTATGCGACGCGGGCCGATTGCCGGGCTTCATAGCGCTGGTTGGGGCGGTGTGTACGCCATGACTGCATTCTTCGCGATCCTATTTCCGGTATACACAAAAGTACGCGCAAGAATTGGTAACTTGCCCAAGTGGCGGGATATCTAGGTTCGGGAGTTAGCCAGTTGGGTGGCCATGAAGTTCGGCGAAAGGATTATAGCCACTTTCCCAGAGGGGCCAAAGCGCAAAGGCGGCAGCCAGAATCAAGACTATTCGCTCAACGTCTTGTAATGTAGTTTTAATAACTGATTTGTCCGCTTTCGCTTCGTCAGTTTCTTTTGATGCTCATGCGTCCACTCCAATTCGTTTGCCGTTGGCGGCTATGTCAGCCAACAACTCATCCAGGTCCACAACGCCAATCGTCGGCTCTGTTGCGTCGTTGTCATGAATTATCCACTCATCAAAGGGCTCAGCTAAGTCGGCTGTAAGTCGGTTAACTACTTCGCGGATTTCGTCTTCGTCTTTCAATTCAACCGGCAAATGGACTATCGCCGTTTTCTTCGTGACGCCTTTCCTAGCCTCCAGTTTGGATATCCTGCTTTTCACGCTCATGTTGTCTGTCTCCCTCAAAGTTGATGCGCGTCAGATTCAAGAAAAACGTTCCGCCGCCCCGTAGGGTTTGCACGTTTCTTGAAAGCGTACTGTTCCTCGCCAGGTGCGCGTTTGAACTCTTTGCCATTGACATGCGCGCTGCGAATAGTGGGCTCGTCATCATCTACCGTGAACGGATCAGTGATGTAGATGACCGTATCTGGCCCGTTTGTGAGTTCCAGTTTTTGAATTCTCTGCTTGATGCTCATATCAACTTTCCTCCGTCAGGTTTGCTTGGCTGCACCCGGCTGCGTCCATGAAGCATTGGAACAGTTTTGCGCTCGGGGCTGGTTGCTTAGAGAGGTGGAAGCATTGACGGGCCACTTCGTCGTCAACCCGCCGGTCCAGTACAAGTGCCGCGATTTCCATTGGAGACGCGTTGGAGGTCAATTGGCTCAAAGGAGTTTCGCGCAGGCGTTCTGCGGCAGTCTGCAATCGTTTCATCAATTGAGCCGATGCGTCCGACTTTAAGAAAGCGCTTTCCAATGTGCTGCTTTCCAAAGCCATCAGCCGTTTTCTGATATTCATTTTGCTGCCTCCAATGCCGTGATCCGGCGTTCCAGTTCCGTCGTTTCCAGTACCCGTCTGTATTGCTCGACCAGCCCCATGACCGTTGCCCCCTCAAGTGGTGTCACTTCACCCTGAGAAACAGCCTGCAACACCGCCTGTGCCGCCTCTGAAGCGTCTTCAGCCGACTTGATGGAGGGAAGGTCAAAACTAACCGGTGCATCTTTCCGGGAGGGCGCAATGCGTTCCAGACAAAGACGAAGAGCTGTACTGTCACCCTCAAGTGCCATCTCGACTGCTTTCTGAGTGATTGCTTCTGATTGGCCCTCAAGCAGTTCTTCAACCGCCCTTGTTACCCGGTGACGGGTTCCTTTGGGTTTGCCGGGGTTACCCGCTGAAAAGGTACCATCCGGGTTTCGCTCATCCGTATTTGCACCGTATTTACGGCTGTCACCACTGCTCATGTTGCCTGTTCCCACTGCTGAGTTTTCCCATTCCACACCCTGCCGTTCGGGCCGTGCTTTTCCCACTCGGACAGGTTTCGCCAATCATCCAGACTGACGACCTTGCCCGTCCATGTGCAGGGCCTGCCGCCAACGCCCACCTTGTCTGGTACCGGTCCCGGATTTGGGTGCTCCGGTGCGTCTGGCGGTGATCCGCGCAGGAATTCAACCACCTCACCCCTGCTTTGTTTAAGGGCTTCGATCCGCTCTGGTGTCAGCAGTTCGCGATTGCCCCGAAACTTCACCTTGTCGCCAGCGAGTTCAAATCGGACACCCTGCTGCCGAAGGCTTTCAACCAACTCAATCGCTGCGCTCATAGCTCGCCCTCCACCACGTCAGAGGCACCCTTTCTCCCAGTACCCCCTGAATAAGTGTCTCCAAGCGTCACCGAAGGATAACTTTCTGTATTTGCTGTATTTTCTGGTGACACTTGGGGTGACACTTGTGAGGTGGTGACACTTGCAAGTGTCACCCGGTCGTAAGTGTCACCCAATCCGTCACCGTTTTTTGTTTCAGTTTCAACAGTTTGTCTATTGGTGACACTTGGTGACGCTTGTGAGGGGGTGTCATGAAGATACCTATCAAATGCGTCTCGAAAGTCGGTGATTTCGTAGTACCTGTAGGTTTTCGTCCGGCCCGGAGTGATGCCGTATGCCTTCAATAGCTTCGCAACGCCGCGTGCGGTAATAGGGTTCCCACGACGCCATTCTGCCCAAGGGCTTTCTTCCAGCTTGCAAAGCTCTTCTACAAGGTCAGTGCTGGTGATATGACCGCCGTGCCATCTTTCTACAATCTCGGAGATATCGCGCAGCAGCAGCACCCCGGCGCTCTTCGGATCGTCATCACTGCGCGCTGCCATTGCCACCAACGCCGTCCGCAAAAACTCGGGCCATTCCCCGCCAATCCGGTCGGCAATCGCAATCATTGCCCGCGCATTGTCCTGCGCCCGGTCGTGTAGAGCATCGGGAACATCAGGGTCCAACCCGCGCAACATATCAGCATTGTCCTGAGCCCAGCGTTTTGCCTTCCGGCAGAGCGGAACGAATTGCTGAATACGGTCGCCGCGGAAGCGTTCAACCACTTCCCCCGGCTGCTTCCTGCGAAGCCTGACGACAAGTGCCCGATCCTCCAATGTGTCAGGCAGGTTGCCAATCATGGCGATGCACTTGGGTGCCCATGCGCAGAACGCGCGGGGCTCATGGTCATCCCCAACAGTCCGCAACACCTTGGCCGTTAGTCGGTTGTGTCCACCGTTAAGAATGCCCCGCAACTCGTCCTTGTCCGACAGGAATGTATCGGCCTCATCGATCAGAACTGTGGGCTGATAGGCATCCATCACGCGAAACACCACAGCGGCGCTTGTGTTGACAGTGTGTATGGGCTTGGGAACCATCACCGACACCACATTCAGGGCGGTGCTTTTACCACACCGCTTTTCCGGGCTTGTGAAAGCTAGGATCGGCGAGATATCGGCGGCGTCATGTGCATGCGCGTGAAGCACCCAGAACGCCATGACGATATCGGAGTAATCGGGCAGCACACAAAAGCGGTGGATTGTGCTCAGCACCTCTTTGATAAGTTCTTCACCAGATACCGGGGTGTCCCAAGGATCGACTTCATCAACGATTGAAACTGACTTTGGTTCTTCCTTGGGTCGTTTCTCAGAAACCAGTTTATCCAGCACTGATACACGAACGCCCAATTCGTCGGCTTTGGTTTCGCGGCACCGCTCATATTCGATGACTGGCATTGCGGCCAATTCCAGGATTGCCACATCGTCAGGGTCCGGGGTGAATGGCACGATGGCCTGTTCTGCTGCCGTAGTCATGTCACTGCTCCCTCTTTCAGGGCGTCATTCCAATCGCACCCGTCTGCTGCGGGCATCAATGATACATCCCAGCCAAGGGCATGTGCCCGAGACGCAAGCTTGTCGCCTGCTTCCCGTCCGGCTGGGTCTCCATCTGTTGCGATAATCAAATCCGATGGCTTGTCAGGCAGGCGCACAGCTTTCATTCCCGATGTGCTGAGAGTGGCCCAGACCGTCGCAGGACAATCCAGCAGACCCGACAACAGCGATAGGCCGGTCTCGATGCCCTCGGCCACCACCAATGGCCCTACCACCTGTGACAGCACCACAGCGCCGCCGGAACACGGTCCCAGCATCATCTTGGCGTTTTTCTCAAGCCGATTGCCCCGCTTGTCAAAGAACGTCCGATGAATGCCGCCGGTCGTGGTCTGGGCTACCATAGCCATGCACCATGAGGTTGTCGGGCTATGAAAGATATCCGGCGCAAAACGCAGAGACGGGGGCAGGTCGCAGGTGATACCGCGCCCGCGCAGATATGCCTCAGCCTTGGTGCGCTCGATGGGGCGGCAGGTTTCCCAGATACCTCGCGCCTGTTTCAGCTTGTTGGCCTCGTATTCCTTGCGTTTCTGTTCGGCCTCAAGCTGTGCTATCGGGTCGATCCGCGCCGAACTGGCTGGCACATTCGCTGCATCGGCAATATCCCGAAAATCACAGTTCGACTTGAAGCAGTGCAACAGAAGACGGCCACCAGCCTCCGAGATTGAGAGGGCGGTTTGGTCGCGGCGGCGCTCGGGCTGGCAAACCGGGCAAGGCGCAGAGCCCCGCCCATTGCGCCACACACCACCCAGCTTGTAAGTCAGGTCTGATCCGTTCATGACGCACCCCCTTTCTGCTGCGAAAGCTCGGTGAGTGCGTTCTGAATTTCCGGCAGAAGGGCGGCGCTGAACGCCACCCCTTTTTTCGTCGGGTGCTTTTCGCCGTCCTTGGCCAGATACCAGACGCGAACGTTCACAACGTCGCGCCCTTTGTAGTTCTGGCGGCTGAGCCGGATTTCTTCCTGGGTGTTCTTTTGAATGGTGATGCTCATGATTTGACCTCCCCATAGTGCAGGGCTGCAATCAGGCGCGCAGCGGTTTCGGAGAGGCCGTGCTTGCGGCGAAGGGTCGTTATCTGAAGGTTGCAGGTTCTCATGCCGCCACCTCGTTCGCATGGATCAGCTCCACTTTACTGACGAGGAAGTAGATGCCGAATTTCTGGCGTCCGGTGTCTGCATCCCCCCGGTACATCTTGCATTCGATGTTTACGCCGTCATCGCGCCGCAGCGGTAGCACCTGATCCGAAAGACGACAGTAGCTGGCCGCGTAGAGAGGCGACCGCATCAGCCCCTCAAGGACTTGTCGCTTGTGCTTGGAAGCGTAGACTTCACGCGATTCCTGACCCGGATCAGTGACCCGATACAACGCCGGGGCCGTCAGGTTGGGAAGGTCTGCCCAGCGATACACGCGCAGTGCGTTTGAAGGTGGGAGTTCGGTTTTATTTGTTTGGTTTTGCTCGAAAGTAACCATCTATTGTCCTTCTTTTGTTGAAAGACATCGGGCCTTCGGCTATTCTCTCAGTACCACCTAATAGAATTCGCCTCCGCCCGTGCCTCGGGTGGGGGTTTCTTTTAGGCGGCAACCTGCTTCTCGATTGCGGCATCGATATCGGCCTCGTTCCAGTAAAGACGAGAACCGAACTTGATGGGCTCAGGAATGCGGCCCAGTTCGACGTCGCGGTAAACGCTAGAGCGGCTACGACCGCCCAACTTGGCTTGCAGGTCTTGGAAGGAAAGCAGTTTCATTGCTGTGCACCGTTTTGTTGCTTGGTGCAAAGAGAATTGCCTTTAGGCGTCGAGAAATGAATTTGGGAACATGAAGCTCCCTATGGGAACGCGTGACTCCCATCTTTGGACAAAACTGAGTATTGGACCTACTTCATTGCCCGAATTTGGCGAATAAATTCTTCATCAGGTAAGGCCGGTGGGTAAGCCTCATCAAACTGATCCCCATCATGCCAAACATCCCAAAGGTTCCAGCTAGCTGAGGAGGGCCAGGAACGAATAATGTTTTGATAATACATCACAGTTGAAGCTAACCTAAGCGTTTTAGGTAGCGGCTGCACCATCGGGTGCGATTGATGATTCATGTCAGCACCAATAATAGCTTTCGCAGCACATATGTGCGCAGCAGCTCTATACTTACGAAAGTATCGTTGAATTGTTGGGACGTCGCCAACCACAGGCTTTGTTTTAACATTCCATCCGTCTGACTTTAGCAATTTGAAGCTTATGTCGCCGGTATCATAGGCAATTTGGGAAGCGATTTGGCTGGCCTGGTTAATGCTTGCTGGACTGCCGTCTTCGTTTAGATGAGTCATTATCAGAGTTACCAGCCCACAGACAAAAACCTGGGCAGAACGTTTATTTAAAGCATCAATTAGTATTTTGGCGACTTCACCAAATACCCAATTTTCAGGATCAACGTTGTAGCTATGAAACTCCATTGTCAGAATTTGCAATGCTTGCAGCGCGCTTTTCTTGTCGTCCGCAAAGAACGCCAACATATCCAAGCTTTGGACAGTAGTCGGTCTAATGCTGCCATCTGGTAAATTGATTTGAAACGAACGCGTCATTGCTGCTGGCCCACCTCTGTAGGTGCGGGCAGCACATATTCCGCCCATCGGTTCATAACTTCACGCCGATGTTCCAGAAAATCCGTCCGTTTGTAGGCACGTTCAACGGAACCACCGACAACGTGACCCAGACACGTCTCGGCCACCTCAAAAGGCACGCTCTGCATCTCCGCCACCCAGTCCCGAAAGGAAGACCGGAAGCCGTGCGGGCGTTCGACCATTCCACGCCGCTTCATGTACCTTCCCATCGTTGCATCGGAAATCACTCCCTTTCGAATGCTGGGAAAGAGAAACCCATCACGTTCGAAAGGCTTAGCCTGTTCTATGACAACAAGAGATTCATCAGATAACGGCACCCGAAAATCAGCGGTAGCATCCCTTCGGCCCTTCATATTCGCCGCTGGAATCGTCCAGACGTCGCCTTTGATTTGTTCGATGCGCAGATTTCTCAACGGGAATGACCGTACAGCCGTAATAATAAGAAGACGTAGCGCCAACTCAGTGACAGTGCCATTGTTAAGGCTTTGATAGAATTCTGGTACTTCCTGCCAAGGCACAGCCGGAATGTTCTCTGTCTTGTGTCGCTGCTTACCCAAGAGCGCCCTAGCCTTCTCCGTCGCTTGTAAGTCAACGTCCAGACCGAGCGCAGCCGCATGCCGCATACAAATACCGAGCCTGCTAATCGCCTTCTTCGCAGTATGCGCTTTGTCATGCCATATCGGCGCTAGAGCATCCCGAATGTCCCGCTGATCGATTTGCGAAACGGGTACCTTACCCAATTTGGGAAGCACATGGTTTTCCAAAGGAGAAAACCAACGCCCTGCCTCGCCGTCGCCCTTCAGTTCTGCCTTGCGGCTTTCAAAGGCATCCAAAGCAATGTCTTTGAGCAAATGCATATTGAGCGCGTCCTCGCGGCGCTGACGCTCTCGTTCTTTGATCGGGTCGAGGCCTTTTCTAACAGCTGCTCTCCACCCTTCGGCCAGTTCACGCGCATCTTTTAACGAAACATCTGGAAAACGGCCCAGCCCCATTTCCCGCCGTCTGCCGTGAACGTGAACACGTAGTACCCATTGCGCGCCGCCGTCATGGCGCTTGTACAGCCACAAGCCGCGACCATCTGAGTACTTACCCGGCGGATGCGCCTTGGCAGCAGCGGCAGTCAACTTGTTCAATGTACGGGCCAACTTTGTCCCCTTTCTAATCCCCCTTCAACATATAGTATACGATGGGGCATGTTGGAATACATTGAAGCAAGTTTTATAATGACTTAAGCAAGATTCTGAAAAATCTGATATACGCTGAAGCAACAAGATATAGGAGTTCAATTCTCTCCAGCAGCACCATCTTCCAGCTAGGTCAAATAAACGCATTAACCTCTTTGCGAGTGTCGTGCCAAACAAGTATCATTCGGCGTCCTACCGACCCCGGTTGTGCAACAGAAAATGATTTGCACCGGGATTTTGGTTTGGAATGAAAAGACCGGCAAAAGGCAGCCGATGTGACAAGTCTATCTTGCCGCATGCTGTGCCGTCCTCATCTGAACCGGTCAGCGCGCTACGAACCTGCGTTTAGTCCAGCCGCTTTGAGTTGTGATTCAGGCTCAGGATGTCGCGGCGGCTATAGTGGCCCGCCGGGTCAAGTTTGAGGTGCGCAGATACGACAAGATCCAGATCGACATCAGCATAAAGTGTGACCTCCTCGTTCAACACCGGACCCGCGACAAGCGCACCGCCCGGAGCGGCAATCATGCTGCCGCCATTGTTGATGACGTCTCGCCCCTCGGTGACATAATCGCGTAAGGGAAAGCTGTCGGGGATATCACTACTGCGCAACAGGCCCGAAACAGAAACCACATAAACCCGCCCCTCCATCGCGATGAACTGGGTTATGTGATCCGTGACATCCAGATCTCCAGGCCATGTCGCGATATGCAGCTGTTCGCCCTGCTGATACAGCGCCTGGCGCGCCAATGGCTGCCAATTCTCGTAGCAGTTCAGCCCACCGACTTTCACACCTTGCCAATCCTGAACCGACAGGCCGTGCCCGTCTCCGTCGGCCCACAACAGACGTTCATGAAAGGTGGGTTTCAATTTCCGATGTACGTTCACGACACCCTGATCGGGATGGATCGTAACCAGCGTGGCATAGACCGAACCGCCCGAGCCCGAGCGTTCGACAATACCGGTCATCACGGCGACACCCAACGTGTCGGCCTCAGCGCAGATGGCGGCGATTTCGGGGCCGTCCGTGGTGATCGCCGACTTCAGATAAGCCAAATGGCCGACTTTCAGCAGCTCATCATTATGCGCAACGCCCTGCGCCCGCAGCCAGACAGGATAGCCCGACAGAAATACCTCGGGGAAGACCACAAGATTCGCGCCGTTGGCCGCAGCCTCGCGCAGCAACCCGATCAGCTTGTCCGTGCTGGCCTGAGGATCAAGAAAAACCGGTGCGGCCTGGACAGCGGCAACTTTCATTGGGGCGCTCCTGCGAATTGGGCAAATTGTCTCCGCGCCCGACCACATCAGGCGCGGATCAAACTGTCAAATTATCGGGCTCAGCCCGGATTGGCAGGGGCTTTGGCCATGTCGTCGGTCACGGGTCCCCAGGGCTGAGCCGAGTTGCACCAGATCTGGATCGTGGGTTTGACCCAGCTGCTGTCCTGCAGCGTTCCGGCTTTCACAGCAGCCAGATTGTCGAAAGCTGGCAATTCGGTCGCCAGTGGCGAGCCACAATTCTTGCAGAAATTCCGCGTGACCGGCTGGCCCGAGGCGCCGTTGACCACATACTGACTAAGGCTGTCGCCCGTGAATGTGATCGAAGATGTCGGCACCAGCACATTTGTGGAATAGGCCGAACCACTTTGCTTCTGACAATCGGGGCAATGGCAGACCACCATCATCGCGGGTTCTTCGGCGCTGGAACTATAGGTGACCTGGCCACACAGGCAGCTTCCTTGGATCTTGGGCATTGGGTTCTCCTTGTTGGTAGGTTTCGCTTGATTTTGTTTACGCAGATGGCTCTCGGGTCGGCATCAGATGGGCAGCGGACTGGTTGAACAGCGTTGCGTTTTGTTCAGCGGTGGCCTTGTCGCTGAATTGCGCGTCCTTGTGCAGGTTGATCGCAGTCACCACCGCCGGACGTGTCTTGATCCGTAGCCGCCAGGCGGCCACATTTGGGAAGTTATCCAGCGAAACACCCAGCGGTTTGGCGATAAATGCCCAGGGAAAACACATCATATCGACGATGGTGTAGCGGCCAAGCATATAATCGCGCCCGTCCAGCCAGGTCTCCATCACCGCCAGCGCGCGTTCGAATTCACCCTTGTAGCGTTTGTGGGCATAAGGCTGATTTTCGGGGGCATAATTGACGAAATGACTCAGCTGCCCACCCATCGGTCCTTGATTGGCAGCCTGCCAGAACAGCCATTCGTTAAAGGCAATCCGCTCCCGGGTGGTTTGAGGGCCAAACTGGCCGGAACGTTCGGCCAGATACAACAAGATTGCGCCGCTTTCAAAAACGGTTTGCGGACCGTCTTCGGCATCATGGTCCAGAATGGCGGGCATCTTTGCATTGGGGCTGATGGCGCGGAAATCAGGGGTAAGCTGATCCCCTGCCCGCAGGTTCATCAGGATGGTCCGGTGTTCCAACCCGGTTTCGGCCAGCATGACGGCCACTTTCCAGCCATTGGGCGTAGGCGAGTAATAAAAATCGATCATGAGGCATCCGCCAGTTTGCCAGCACCCAGTTCGGCCCGAACTTCATCGGTATGCTCGCCCAATTCCGGGGCCGGGCGCAAATCGGTTGCAGGCGTTCCGTGGAACACGGCCGCAGGTCGGGTCTGGCGCAGGCGGCCTGCCTTGGGGTGGTCGTATTCTACAAAAATACCATTGGCCTGCATCTGGGGATGCTGCCGCATCTCCCGCCGCGTCAGAACCGGAGCACAGGGTACACCCGCTTCCTCCAAAGCGGCCAGCAGCGCGTCGCGGTCCATCTCGCGCACAATTGTCTGCGTCAGGTCCAGCCGCGCATCGCGGTTGATGTCGCGCAATTCGGTGGTTTTGAAACGCGGATCATCCAGGATATCCGGACGCCCCGTGGCATGCGCCAAGGCCTCCCAATGTTTGTTCTGCATGATCGAGATGCTGAGATATCCGCCCTTCACTTGATAGATCAGATCGTGAAAGGACTGGCTTTCTTCCTTCTCCATCTCATCGCCCACAAAGGTGTGCCCGTTCATGTCCGACGCCCACAGGAATGCGGCCACGGTATCCAGCATCGACAATGTCACCTTTTGCCCCTTGCCCGTGCGTTCACGTGCAAATAGCGCGGCCGTCACGGCCTGACTGGCCTGAACCGCCGTCAGCTTGTCGGGCAGGATGGTGCGCACCAGCCTTGGGCGTTCTTCATCTGATCCCGCCTGCACGGTTGTCAGCGCCGAGAGCGCCTGAATTAACGGGTCATAAACCGGTTTGCCGGACAGCGGCCCGTCAAACCCAAAACCCGAGATGGACATGTAAACCAAACGAGGGTTCAGCGCGCTCAGCACTTCATAGCTCAGGCCCAGACGGTCCGCGACGCCGGGGCGAAAGTTCTGGATGAACACATCGGCCCCTTCGACCAGTTTCTTGATCATCGCGATGTCGTCAGGGTCTTTCAGGTTCGCCACAACCGAGCGTTTGTTGCGGTTGTTGTTGAGATATGACGCCGAGTGCCCACCGCGCCGGGTGGCCACATGGCGTGTGAAATCGCCGTCAGCGCGTTCAATCTTGATCACATCTGCGCCTTGATCGGCCAGAATCATGGTGCTCATCGGACCGGAAACGACTGCGGTCAGGTCAATGACCCGTACACCTGACAGGGGTCCGCTGCGCTGAAAGCCGCTGTGTTGTGTCATCACCACTCTCCTGTTGCCTGTCTTTGAAAGCTAGGCCGCAGCAGGGAGTTGGGGTAGTGCAAAATTCTCAGGAAGAGTTGAAAAAAATTCAGCTCGCGTGGCCCCTCAACCACTCATAAAAGCGCTTCAGGTCGGACCGGATCGGCCCGTCTGGCCGGACCACGTAATACGCGATATTGTCCGCGTCAGGTACGTCAAACGGAGCCACCAATGCGCCGACCGACAACAGTGTATCCACCAGCGGACGCCGCCCAAGGGCAATTCCCAGCCCGTCCTGAGCCGCCTGAATTGTCAGCTCATAGGTCTCCAGACTGTAGCGTTGTTCTGCCGCTGGGGCCTTTAGGCCGCGCGCGTCACACCAGCGGTTCCATTCATCGTTCACCGTTGTGTTGACAAGAACCCGCTGCGTTTCCAGTGCCTGTGAAATAGGCATCCCCCGGATTTGCGCGGCAAGGGCGGGCGACATCACGGGCACGATGGTCTCGGACAACAACTGGGATGACACCGTTCCCGGCCAATCCCCCATCCCGCGCCGGATCGCAAGGTCGACATTTTCCCGCTCCAGATCGACCACACGTGTCGTGGTCACAAGATTAACCTCTAGATCCGGGTGGGTGCGCTCCAGATCGACCAGACGCGGCAGCAACCAGCCCGCGGCAAAAGATGGCGTCAGTGTCAGCGACACGCGCTTGCGGCCGGGCATGGACCGGATCGCTTCGGTTGCGCTGAGAATTTCGGACATGGGCCCTTTGATGCGGTCAAAAAACTGCCGGCCATCTGTGGTCAGGTACAGGCGGCCTTTTCGGTTTTCGATCAACCGCACGCCCAGTTCAGCCTCGAGCGATTTGACCTGATGACTGATTGAGGACGCCGAGACATTCAACCGTTCCGCCGCCTGCACCGCACTTCCGGTCAAGGCAACTTCGTAAAAGGATTTCAACCCGCCGAAGGGCGGGAAATAATCGTGCTTTCCGGTCAGGCGCGATCTGGACATGTCCTGACCCTAGCGTCGGATGATCACAAATGGCAGCCCCGGATTGAACGGCAGGATGCCACGCCCCCAAGATCGGGATCGGTGACGCGGCACTCAGACCTTATCCGATCAAAATATCTGCCATCCGTTCGCCGATAATAACGGTCGGAGCCATCGTGTTACCGGTCGAGACGCGCGGCATAACGGATGCATCCGCGATAGACAGCCCCTCAAGCCCGTGCACGGACAGGTTGCCATCGACGACCGACATGTCATCCTGCCCCATTTTGCAGGTGCAGCTTTGGTGGAAATAGGTGCCTGCCGCGTTCCGCGCAAAATCTTTCAGGCTGGCCCCGTCCAGCGCGCCCGGCATAACCTCGCGCTTGGCATATTCGGCCATCGGCGCGGCGTTCCCGATCTCGCGGCACAGTTCAATACATGTGGTCAGTGCAGTCAGGTCGGCCTCTTCCCGCAGGAACCCGCCATCAATCGACAGTGGAGCGTTCACATCCGCGCTGGTCAATCGCACGCTGCCCCGGCTTTGCGGGCGCACCAAACCCGGCGCGATCGTCCACGACCCTGGCGGAACCTCCGTCTGCGCCCCGGTGACTTCCGAGGCATAAGGCACTTCGATATGGAAAGGTTGCAGATCAGGCGTATCCAGCGCAGCGTCGGACTTCCAGAAGAACGTGGCCTCGGCTGCGCTGTTGGCGGGCGGCAGAGGGGTGTTGTATTCCCAGATACACCCTGCAGCCAGAATGTGATCCTGAAAGTTCTGGCCAACGCCCTGAAGGTTATGCCTGACGTCGATCCCCAGCGGTTCAAGATCCTGTGCCCGGCCGATTCCGGACTGCATCAATATACGTGGTGAGTTGATCGCGCCTGCCGACAAAATGACCCTGGATCCGGCAGCAACCGTTTGCAATTCCCCATCCTTCTCAAACGTGACGCCGGTTACCTTGCTGCCGTCCATCGTCAGATTGTGTACCGTGGCCCCGGTCAGCAGCGTGATGTTGGGCTGCGACAGTGTCTCCCACAGGTAGGATGCGGGCAGGTTCAAACGCTGGCCATCGCGGATGCGTACATTGGCCAGTGCCGCACCGCCGTCGCCTTCCATCATGGCGCCGTTCATGTCGTCATAAGCGGGGATGCCGACAGTTTCACAGGCGTCGACAAAGGACTGCGCCGACGGGTTGAAGCCGCGAACCTGATCCACATAAAGGCGTCCACCGCTTCCGCGCCGGTCTGGGTCAGGCGCGCCGTGCCAGTCTTCGATCCGTTTGTATATCTCAAGCACCGAGTCATAGCTCCACGCGTCATCCCCGGTCTCGGATGCCCAGAAATCAAAGTCATTCTTGTGGCCGCGCGCCCAGATCATCACGTTGATCGACGACCCCCCACCCACGACCTTGCCCATCGGCAGGATCAGAGACCGCCCGTTGACGGCCTCATTGGCATCCGCCGAATAGCCCCAATCCCGCTCGGACCGGATGTTGGTGGGCCACAGCAAAGGATTGAGCACCGCGTCAATCTGATCAGTTCCCCCGGCCTCGAGCACCAGAACCGTCGCATCCGTCTCGGCGGCCAATCGACCGGCGACAACAGCCCCACCCGACCCTGATCCAATGACGATATAGTCATACTGCGCGGCCAATGCCTGCGCGTTGTAGCGCTGGGTAATGGCTGCATCGCCCAGAGTTTGCGCCGCAGCCTTGACCGCCAGCGCACTGGCTCCTGTCGCAAGGGCCAACTGAACGAACCTGCGGCGACTGATCCGACCGTGCAGCAATCCCGCCTGCAATGCGTTGAATTTATCTCCGGCCAATAGGTCCAAAGTTGGCTTTAGGTGCATCTTTTTCTTCCTCTTTCCATCAATCTGTCGCAACACACCGATACCGCCTGATGGTCCGGTTACAGGACCCGGCCCAGAACGGCGCAGGCCAGGTTCGGATCAGGCCCGCCGCTTCCGGTAGTCGCGGGGCGTGGTCCCGTACTGAGATCGGAAGTTCCGTGTCAGGCTTTGGTGATGCCCAAAGCCCCACCGCAGGGCAATTTCGCTGATGGACATACGCGCGTATCGCGGATCTCGCAGGTCGTCGGCTATGCGCGCCAGCCGCATTTTGCGAATGGTGGACGAGATCGACCTGTTATCATTGCCATAGATTTCCGTCAGCCGACGCACGGACATACCCATGCGCGCCGCCAAGGCATTCCGGTCAAAGTCAGGGTCACCCAGATTGGCCTGAATCGCAGAATCCGCACGCAGCAGAATTTGCTGCTCGGGTTTTGACAGCTCAAAAGAGGCATCTCCGACCGAGGCCAGCCCGGCCACGAACAAATCGAGGATGGCGGCCTGCATCGCATTTCGTACGGGTTCGGTGGCGTCGTCTATGGTTTGCACCAGTTGAACGACACTCGCGCCGGTCGCGCGCCCGACCGCACTGTTGCCGGGCACGGTGATGCCTGTGAACTGATCCGCGTTGGGCAAATGGCCAAGCAGATCGTTGCGGGGAATCTGGACAACCAGTTGCTGAAACCCGTCCTGCAAATCGATGCTATACCGATCCGTACTGCTGTACAGAGTGAAATCACCTGGCGTTAAATGAGCCACCCGCCCGCATTGGCTGATCGTGCCCTGCCTGGCGGTTTGCAAGCTGATAAGAAAGCTCTCTTCTGTAGCGCGGGATACATCTTTCTGGCGGCGTCGCACCAGTTGCTGGCTACCGGTCACGAATGACGTCGATAGGCGCGACATGCGATTCAATGAGATTTCGCCATTGAAATCGTCGGGTTGGTCGCATTGGCAATCAAGCATCACATAGGCATCGCAAACCGCCTCGCGCCAGAATGCAAACCTGTCTTTTTGCCGGATGTTTTTCGTGCTCAGCAATGAAGTCATCGTAAAAACCCCGCCTCCCGCAGTTTTTCTATCACGAAACTGTTGTTTCAAAAAACCTAGCGGGTGCGTCGCTCAATCTGAACGATCTTTCCGCCCGGATTGAGAAACCGGCTGGACTGACGACAATGACGATAATAGCTGTCTTAGCCGCGAATGGCTTTCAGGCCTTTGCGAACTTGACGCTTCAGGGATTTTCGGACACCTGCCGTTTCACACAATTCACGAATGGTTTCGGCGACCAATAGGTCCCTTAACTTGGGGTCGACATTCAAAAGCTGCTCAAGGTCGGCCTGTTCCAAATCCAGAGATGGTGGCACATCCAAAGCGCCATAATCGATGTCCTGAAACTCCAGACCTTGCTCGTCCCGCACCCAGCGCAGGTCGTCCCGATTGTGATATAGCACAGCCGCCGATGCCTCTGGTCGCAACGTGGCGCGCGGTAAGTCCAGCTTGGCTGAAGCCTGCGCAAGCGCCACGTTCAATTGTCTGTTCGCACCTTTGAAAACGCCGTCCAGATCACGAAAGGCGCGGCTTCTGATCCAATATTGCGCGGCCGTCAGCTCTGCCGGGCCGGAAACGTTCGCATTTACCTGCTTGACGGCTTTCGCGGCGGCCTCATTCAGGCCGGCAAAATGCAGCATGTCCGCAACCACATCCCCCCGCGCAAGCTGAGCACGGTCGAACAGCCGAATAAATACCGCCTCGCCGAAGACAGCTGAATAGTTGTCATAAACCCGAGAAATCGAACGGGCCGGGTCCCCGAAGCTGCGGGAACTTCCGGATGCTTTCATCTGTTGCTGAATGCGAGCCAGATAGCCTGCGACGGGGTTGCGATAGTAACACAACACCCGAAATTCCGCATCGATGGGTGCAAACAGGGCCTTCAACCGTCCGATCGCTTCCCGATCCAGAAAGCTGAAGGATTCTGATGAAATTATAATGTGTTCAGCTTTGGACCGCTGTATCTTTGCGATGATGCGATCCAGACCGCTTTGCGCGGCTGCAACGGTTTTTGCCGCCTCTGCCGCTTTGTTCTTGAAACGCGTGGATCGGGGCCACTTGTCGCGATCCGGTTCGATCAGAGGCACCAGCCAGCGGTGGTTCTTCTTGAGCCGCACCAGCTGCATCAGCGCGCTGGTCGACGGCGTGTCCAGAGGATACAATACGCCACTGCGCTCCAGCATCCGCCGGTTCGCAGCCAGAGTGTCCTGAATCGACGTACTGCCGGTTTTCGGGTTACCGATATGCAGGGTGATGGTTTTCATGATGCCGTGGCTGCGCCTGCGCTGCTATGCATGATCCTCGCGGTTCATCCGCATTTGGAATGCCCGCAACTGCGGCAGGTCATGCATCCTTCGATCATGACCATGTCGAACTGACCGCAGGACGGGCACGCCTTCCCGCGTGGCGCGTCCATGTTCACCACTTGTGCTTGTGGGTCGGATTTCAGCCCCATGCCTTCGCCCTCAAGAAAACCGATATTGACCATGTGCTGTTCGATCACCCCACCAATTGCGGCGAGTATGGACGGGATATACTTGCCCTTGACCCAGGCCCCACCGCGCGGATCAAAGACGGCTTTCAGCTCTTCGACCACGAAAGACACATCCCCGCCGCGCCGGAACACCGCCGAGATCATGCGGGTCAAAGCGAGCGTCCAGGCATAATGCTCCATGTTCTTCGAGTTGATGAACACCTCGAACGGACGCCGCCGCCCGCCGATGACGATATCGTTGATCGTCAGGTAAATCGCATGTTCACTGTCTGGCCATTTCAGCTTGTAGGTCGACCCCTCCAACGCCTGTGGACGATCCAGAGGCTCGGACATATAGACCACCTCGCCTCCATCCACCTCATGCGGGGCAGCAGCGCTTTCGCCGGGGGCGGTATCTGCGCTCTCGGATACAGTCAGGACCGAGCCGGTCACGTCATTCGGGCGATAGGTGGTGCAGCCTTTGCAGCCCTGATCCCAGGCCTGCATGTAGACGTCCTTGAAGGCGTCAAAGCTGATATCCTCAGGGCAGTTGATCGTCTTGGAAATCGAGCTGTCGATCCATTTCTGCGCCGCAGCCTGCATCTTGACGTGGTCGGACGGGGTCAGCGTCTGCGCGTTGACGAAATACTCCGGCAACTCGGAGTCACCAAACTTGTCGCGCCACATCTGCACGGCATAGTCCACAACTTCTTCCTCGGTGCGAGAGCCGTCCTTCTGCAGCACTTTGCGCGTGTAGGCATAGGCAAAGACCGGCTCGATCCCCGACGACACGTTGCCCGCATACAAGGAAATCGTGCCTGTCGGCGCTATCGAGGTCAGCAGCGCGTTGCGGATGCCATGTTCACGGATCGCATCGCGTACATCCTCGTCCATCTGCTGCATGGTGCCGCTGGCCAGATACTTGTCAGCGTCAAACAGGGGAAACGCGCCCTTCTCGCGTGCCAAATCGACCGACGCCAGATACGCGGCGCGGGCGATACTGTGCAACCAGCGCTCGGTCTGACGCGCCGCCTCGTCGGACCCATAGCGCAGACCCAGCATCAGCAGAGCATCGGCCAGACCTGTCACGCCCAGCCCAATACGGCGCTTGTCCTGCGCTTCGGCCTCTTGTTCCGCCAGCGGGAATTTCGACGCGTCCACCACGTTGTCCATCATGCGCACGGCAGTGGCGACCAGCTCTTGCAAGGCCGCCTCGTCCAGATGCGCCGCATCTTCGAACGGGTCCGCGACCAGTCGCGCCAGATTGATCGACCCCAGCAGGCACGCCCCGTAGGGCGGCAGAGGCTGCTCACCACACGGGTTGGTGGCCGCGATGGTTTCCACATAGCTCAGGTTGTTGGCCTTGTTGATCCTGTCGATGAAGATCACGCCGGGCTCGGCATAGTCATAGGTGGCCTGCATGATCTTGTTCCAAAGATCACGGGCCTGAACCGTGTGATAAATCTTGCCGTCGAACACCAACTCCCACGGGCCATCGGCCTTGACCGCCTCCATGAACGGATCTGTCACCAGCACCGACATGTTGAACATGCGCAGCCGCGCCGGGTCGGATTTTGCGGTGATGAACTGTTCGATATCGGGGTGATCGCAGCGCATGGTCGCCATCATCGCCCCGCGTCGTGAGCCTGCGGACATGATCGTGCGACACATGGCGTCCCAGACATCCATAAAGCTCAGCGGTCCGGATGCATCCGCCGCGACCCCTTTTACATCGGCACCGCGTGGACGGATGGTCGAGAAATCATAGCCGATCCCGCCACCCTGCTGCATGGTCAGTGCGGCCTCTTTCAGCATGTCGAAAATGCCGCCCATGCTGTCGGGCACGGTGCCCATGACGAAACAGTTGAACAGCGTCACCTGCCGCGCGGTACCGGCGCCCGCGGTGATGCGCCCGGCGGGCAGGTATTTGAAATCCTCCAGCGCGCTGTAGAATTTTTCTTCCCAATGCGCCGGGTCCTGTTCCACCCGCGCCAGATCGCGGGCGATGCGCCGCCAACTGTCCTCGACCGTCTGATCGATGGGTGTGCCATCCGCCTGTTTAAAGCGGTATTTCATGTCCCAGATCTGCTCGGCGATGGGGGCGGCAAAGCGGCTCATTGGTGATTCCCTGTGCTGAAAGAGATATGAATACTAGACCGGATCACATCTAAACCACAACACCTTGATGACAAGCCGCAGAAGGCTACAATATAGGGACCCGCCATGGGACGACTCTGTGGGAAAGCTGTGGATAAGTACGTAAATCTCATCAAACTGTCCGTCGGATCGGAAAGCGTTGACACGCTGATGGCGTGGCAGGACGGTCGCAGGCCGCTCTATGAGGATGGATGCCCGCGTCACGTCACCCGCATGTGGCCCAAGCGCGAGGCCGAGATTCTGAATGGCGGATCAATCTATTGGGTGATCAAGGGCGTCGTGCAATGCCGTCAGCGCATCCTGCGACTGGACGAAGTACGCGGCGAGGACGGCATCCGCCGCTGCGCCATTGTGCTGGACCCCGAGGTGCATCGCACGCAGAACGCCCTCAAGCGCCCGTTTCAGGGCTGGCGCTATCTGAAACCCGAAGACGCACCCGCCGATCTACCGAAAGGGCGCGAGCAGGACGATGCGTTGCCTGACGATCTGAACCGCGCATTGGCCGATATCGGCGTGCTTTAACCCAGCCGGTCCAGCAGGTCGTTCAAAACTGCTTTTTCACCCATGTCGTATTTCGCCACCCGACTGCGCCACAAAGTCGCCTGTGACTGCAAAATCTGCCCATCCGTCAGGATTTTCAGGTGGTTCGCCCGCAACGTCTCGCCGGTCGAGGTGATATCGGCGATGGCCTCGGCGGTTTCGTTCACCACCGTCCCCTCGGTCGCGCCCTGACTGTCGACCAGAGTGTAGTCGGCCACGCCTGCATCCGTCAGGAACTCGCGCACCAGCCGGTGGTACTTGGTCGCGATGCGCAGGCGGTGGCCGTGCGACTTACGAAAAGCCGCGGCCGCCGCATCCAGATCATCCAGCGTATCCACATCGACCCAGCAGGCCGGTGTTGCGATGATCAGATCGGCCTTGCCAAACCCCAGCTGTGATACTTCTTCCAACTGCTGTTCCCACCGTGGCAGTTTCTCATGCACCAGATCGATGCCGGTGACGCCCAGATGAATCCGCCCTGCCGCCAGTTCGCGCGGAATTTCCCCGGCAGATAACAGGATCAGCGACACACCGTCGATCCCTTCGACCTTGCCCGCATATTCCCGGTCCGATCCGCTGCGCGAGAGGGTGATACCGCGCTTTTCGAACCACGAGAACGTCTTGTCCATCAACCGGCCCTTCGAGGGCACGCCCAGTTTCAGGCTCATTGCGCGCCCTCCTCGATCTCGAGCATCAGGTCAGGACGCAGCACGCCGCCCACTGCGGGGATTTCTGCGCCGCCACCCAGTTGCCGGGTCAACGCATCATAGCGCCCGCCGGTGGCGATCGGCGGCAGGTCCGCGCGGCCTTCGGCGTAAAAGCCAAAGACAAAACCGTCATAATACTCCATCGACGTACGGCCATAGGAGGCTTCGAAATCCAACCGCTCGACATCGACGCCCCGCGCCTGCAGCGCGGAGATACGGCCTTCCAGCCGATCCAGCGCGGGGGTGATCTGGGGCAGGTCCACTGCGACATCGCGCAGTTGTTCCAAAGCAAACGGCATGGTTTCGCGCACGTTCAGCAACGTTTCCAGCCCCACCAGTTCAGTATCTGAAATAGGCGGGGTATCCCGGTCTTCTCGCAGCGCGGCGATGCGCGCCTCAATCTCAGAGGCGCGGCGTTTGCCGATCATGTGCACGTCAATTGCCAGAGGGTCCGCTGCGTCCAGCAGGGCGTCGCGCCCCTCGGGACCCGGCTTGCGGCCTGCAAAGCGATCCAGCAACACCCGAAACCGGCGCGGACGCCACAGATGCCGCATTAGCGCGGCTTTGCGCCGGTCAGTGGTTTTCAGCCCGGCAACGGCGGCGGTCAGGATGCCAATATCCCCCGTCGCCGCGCGCAACGGTATCCCGCGCAGTTGAAGGGCAAACAACGAGAATACTTCGGCATCGGCCCCGGCGGGATCACTGCGGTCAAAGACCTCGTACCCGACCTGGATATACTCGTTCGAGCGATCCGGGTCGTGTTCCTGACGGCGGAAAACCTCGCCGGAGTAGGTGTACCGCGCAGGTTCGGCCCCATCCTGCATGTGCATCTGCACCACCGGCAGAGTAAAATCCGGGCGCAGCATCTGCTCGCCGCGCAGCGCGTCCGAGGTCACATAGGCACGGGCGCGGATATCTTCGCCATAGAGATCCAGCAAAGTATCCGCCGGTTGTAGCAGAGGCGTATCCACCACCTGCGCCCCGGCGGCCTCGAACCGGACGCGCATCATCGCGGCGCGGGCCTGTATCTGGGAACGGTTGGGCATCGCCTAGTCCTGACTGTCTAGAATCTCGCGCACTTTGGCGACCAGATCGCCACGCGGCACTTCGAACTGGCTGGGGCGTTCTTTCCACTCCTTAAGCGTGGCGCTTTCGGCAATCTTCGCGCCGAGGATCAGGTCCTTGATCTGCACAATCCCGTTGGCCTTCTCGTCACCGCCTTCGATCACCGCAATGGGTGAGTTCCGCTTGTCCGCGTATTTCAATTGGTTGCCGAAGTTCTTGGGGTTGCCCAGATAAACCTCGGCCCGGATACCGGCATTGCGCAGCTCAGCCACCATCGCCTGATAGTCCGCCATCCGGTCGCGGTCCATCACCGTGACGACCACGGGGCCCGTCGCCTGCGCGGTAATCCGGCCCTTCTCGCGCAGGGCGGCCAGCAGGCGGTCCACGCCGATTGAGATACCGGTCGCGGGCACTTCCTGCCCGGTAAACCGCTTGACCAGATCGTCATAGCGACCACCACCCGAGACCGAGCCGAACTGCCGTTTGCGGCCTTTCTCATCGAAAATTTCAAAGGTCAGTTCGGCCTCATAGACCGGCCCGGTGTAATAGCCGAGGCCACGCACGACCGAGGGGTCAATCTCAACCCGGTCCGAGCCATAGCCGCCCGCATCCAGCAGCGCTCCGATCTGTTCCAATTCGGCGATCCCGTCGGTCCCGATTTTGCTGGCGCCAACAGCTGCACGCAGGTTGGCCAGCGTCCCGGCGGTATCGGCGGCCTTGGAGGTCAGAAAGGCAATCACCGGCTCGGCCTGATCGTCGCTGAGGCCCACGCCATCGATAAACGCGCCCGACGCGTCCAGGCGGCCCTTGGTCAACAACTCGCGCACACCGGTTTCACCTACCTTGTCGAATTTGTCGATGGTGCGCAGGACATTATCGCGGGCGGCGGCGTCTTCGCCCAGCCCCATTGCCTCAAGGACGCCATTCAGAACCTTGCGATTATTCACCCGCACCAGATAATCGCCGCGCGGGATGCCCACGGTCTCCAGCGTGTCCGACAGCATCGCACAAATCTCGGCATCCGCTGCCATCGAGGCCGTTCCGACCGTATCCGCATCACATTGATAAAACTGACGATACCGCCCCGGCCCCGGCTTCTCATTCCGCCAGACCGGCCCCATCGCATAGCGGCGATAGGGCGTTGGCAGGTCGTTGCGATGCTGCGCGTAGACGCGGGCCAGAGGCGCAGTCAGGTCATAGCGTAGGGCCATCCAGTCGCCGTTACCGCCCTCGTCAAACTCCTGCCACGCAAAGACGCCCTCGTTCGGGCGGTCCACATCCGGAAGGAACTTGCCCAGCGCCTCGACCGTTTCGACCGCGCTGCTTTCCAAAGCATCAAACCCGTAACGATGATAAACCCCCGCAATCGTCCGCAGCATCTCGGTGCGCTGCGAGACTTCCTGGCCGAAATAATCGCGGAACCCTTTCGGCGTGACGGCCTTGGGGCGGGGCTGTTTCTTGGGCTTGGCCATGTGGGGCGTCCTTGGGGCTTAGTGTTCCGCGCGCGGTCTATCCCATGGCCCGCATCGGGGCAAGGCGGGGTTTCTCTGGCCATGAGCCAATCGCGTCGTTATGACCACCGGCAAAGGAGTTCCCCCATGCAGCATCTGGAAGAACAGATCGCCCATCTGACCCGCACAGTCGAAGACCTGAACGCCGTCGTCACCGCGCAACAATCCGAGATCGACCGCCTGACCCGCCGGGTCGAGATGCTGTTCCAGCGCGAGGCTGAACGCGCGCAGGAAGGATCAGGCGGGATCGTCTACGGCGACGAGCGCCCGCCTCACTATTAAAGGATCACAGCCCCAGCGTCGATTTCACCGCATTATCGACCACGCCGCCCAAAAGGGCATCCTTGTCTGCAGCGCAGCCATCGGACAGCGCGGCGATGAAGGTTTCTCGCAGCTGGGCTTTTTCCTCGTCAGTGGTCGCGTGGTCTTCGATATTGATCTGACGGTTATACAGCGACAGGGCCGCCATTTTCCTGACGACGGTTACAACAAATTCTTCGTCACCGTCTGCCTCTTCCGCGATCGAGGCGCAGGTATAATGCATAACAGGTAGTGCGTCCTGCACCATCTGATCTGCCGCCTCATCCGCAAGTGCAAGCGAGGGGCCACCAAGAAGAACGGCACACGCCGCCAATTTGAACGCAGTATTTCTCATCACACTCACTTCCAGTTATGCCCGATAACGGCCCCGGCCACACCACCGATTGCCGCGCCTTTGCCGTCGCCGATCAAAGCCCCGACGCCAGCACCTATGAGCGCGCCTTCGATGGTCTTCTTTTTCTTTTTGTCATCCGCCAAACTCACCGATGCGGAAACCAGTACCAGCCCCGCAGTTGCCGCAAAGACCAGCTTTCGCATTGAAAAACATTTCGTTGTCATTTGGATCGCCTCCCAAGGTCTATCCCACTCAAACGGGCTAAGGATCAGCCTAACCGGGCGCATGGGTCGTGGCAACATTCGGGTGCGTGGTCAAAATTCCTCGACCGACATCACCCCATCCAACGACTTGATCGCACCCTTGATCTGAGGATTGATGGGGAAGGACTGGCCAAGGTCCATCTCGACCTCGCCGGGCAGGGACGGGTCCAGCAGGCACAGCTGAACCGGGCCGCGTGACGCGCCCTTGGCAGCTGCTTTGGCGTCCTCCAGAACCTTGGAAATGATCGGCAACACCTCGGCCTCGTCAACGAACACCCGCAGCCCGGACGCACCTGCATCCGCCACAACCGCATCCACCGGACCAACCGACCGACCCAGCAGCTTAAGCTGATCGGCTTCCATCGTGGCCTCGACATTGATGACCACCTGAGCACCCGTTTCCAAAAACTCTCGGCATTTCTCAAGCGTGTCCGAGAACAGCGTCACTTCGTAAGCACCGGTCGGGTCCGATAACTGGGCAAAGGCAAAGCGGTTACCGCGCGCTGATTTCCGTTCCTGCCGCCCGGCGACGACACCGGCCATCTGGGCCAAATGCGGACCGGACCGGGCCTTTTCCGTGACCTCATCCAACGTCATCACCTTTTTGCGCTTCAACGCCGGCATGTAGTCGTCCAACGGGTGACCGGACAGATAAAAGCCAATGGCTTTGAATTCCTCGCTCAGCCGCTCGGCAGGCAGCCAGTCCGGTGACAGGGACAAGCGGGGTTCGGGCAGATCATCGCCCGCTTCGCCAAACAACGAGACCTGATTAGAGTTTCTTTGTTCATGGATCGCGGCCGAATACTGCACCAGCGGATCAAGGCTTTCAAAGACGCGGCGGCGGTTGCTGTCCAACTGATCAAACGCCCCGGCCCGCGCCAACATCTCAAGCGGGCGTTTGCCGACCTTTTTCAGATCGACCCGGCGGGCAAAGTCGAAAAGGTTCACGAATGGTTTGTCACCACGTCCCTCGACCACAAGGTTCATCGCCTCAACGCCCACGTTTTTGAGCGCGCCCAGCGCATAGACCAGTTCACCGTTCACCACATCGAACGTCGCCAGAGACCGGTTCACGCAGGGCGGCACATAGGGTAGCTCCAGCCCTTTGCGGACCTCTTCGAAATAAACCGCCAGCTTGTCGGTCAGGTGGATATCGCAGTTCATGACGCCCGCCATGAACTCGACCGGGTGGTTCGCCTTCAGCCAGCCGGTCTGGTAACTGACCACCGCATAGGCCGCCGCGTGGGATTTGTTGAAGCCGTAGTTGGCGAACTTGTCCAGCAGGTTCCAGACCTCGGTCGCCTTGGCCTCATCCACATCATTCTCGGCAGCACCTTTGAGGAACTTGGGCCGTTCGGCGTCCATCGCCTCTTGGATTTTCTTACCCATCGCGCGGCGCAGCAGGTCGGCGCCGCCAAGGCTGTAACCCGCCATTTCCTGCGCGATCTGCATCACCTGTTCCTGATAGACGATGATGCCCTGCGTCTCGTCCAGAATATGGTCGATGGACGGGTGAAGTTTGTCCCGTTCGCTGAGCTTGTTCTTCACCTCGCAGAACTTGGGAATGTTCTCCATCGGGCCGGGACGATAGAGAGCGACAAGCGCGATGATATCTTCGATACAGTCCGGCTTCATCCGCTTGAGCGCATCCATCATGCCCGAGGATTCCACCTGGAACACCGCAACCGTCTTGGCCGCCGAATAGAGTTTGTACGTTGCCTCATCATCCAACGGGATGGCGTTGATCTCGTTCACCGCCCCTTCGGCAGGCTCGTAAAGCTCGGTCCCATCGGGTGCGATGTGCAAATCCCGCCCGGACTTGAAGATCAAATCCATCGCGTTCTGGATCACTGTCAGGGTTTTCAAACCCAGAAAGTCGAACTTCACCAACCCGGCCTGTTCCACCCATTTCATGTTGAACTGGGTGGCGGGCATGTCTGAACGCGGGTCCTGATAGATCGGCACCAGCGCATCCAGCGGGCGATCTCCGATCACCACCCCGGCGGCGTGGGTCGAGGCGTTGCGCAGCAGCCCTTCGACCTGCTGACCGTAAGTCAGCAGACGGTCCACAACCTCTTCATTCCGCGCCTCTTCCCGCAGGCGGGGTTCGTCTTTCAACGCCTTTTCGATGGAGACGGGTTTGACCCCCTCAACCGGGATCATCTTGGACAGCCGATCCACCTGCCCGTAGGGCATTTGCAGCACCCGCCCGATATCGCGCACGGCGGCCTTCGACAGCAACGCACCAAAGGTGATGATCTGCCCCACCTTGTCGCGCCCGTACTTCTGCTGCACGTAGCGGATCACCTCTTCCCGGCGGTCCATGCAGAAGTCGATATCGAAGTCGGGCATCGAAACCCGCTCAGGGTTCAAAAACCGTTCGAACAGCAGAGAATAGCGCAGCGGGTCAAGGTCGGTGATCGTCAGCGCATAGGCCACCAGAGAGCCAGCACCCGAGCCCCGCCCCGGCCCCACCGGAATGTCGTGATCCTTGGCCCATTGGATAAAGTCGGCAACGATCAGGAAATAGCCGGGAAACCCCATGCCCTCAATAATGCCAAGTTCGAAATCCAGCCGTTCCTGGTATTCCTCGGGCGTCACTGCATGGGGGATAACCGCAAGACGCTTTTGCAGGCCTTCATTGGCGATGCGCCGCAGTTCGGCAACCTCATCATCGGCAAATTTCGGCAAGATCGGATCGCGGCGATAGGCCATGAAAGCGCAGCGGCGCGCGATTTCGATCGTATTCTCCACAGCCTCAGGCAAGTCAGCGAACAGAGTGACCATTTCCTGCTGTGACTTAAAATAGTGCTGCGCGGTCAGGCGGCGGCGGCCTTCTTGTTGGTCGACATAAGCCCCCTCGGCAATACAGATCAGCGCATCATGCGCTTCATACATATCCGAAGTCGGGAAATAAACGTCGTTAGTGGCGACCATCGGCAGGTTCTTGGCATAAGCCATCTCAACATGGCCGCGCTCAGTCAGGCGTTCGACCTCAGGCTGGCCATCTTCGCCGGGATGACGCTGCAACTCGATATACAGACGATCCGGGAACATCCCCGCCAACCGATCCACCAGAGCCTCGGCCGCAGGCCGCTGTCCCTGCTGCAACAGCATCCCCACCGGCCCATCCGGCCCGCCGGTGAGACAGATCAGACCATCCGACCGCTCCGCCAACTCGTCCAAAGTGACCTGCGGCAACTGCCCGCCCTTGTCCACATAGAGGCACGAGCTGAGCTTCATCAGGTTCTCATACCCGGCCTCGGACTGCGCCAGCAGTACTAGCGGCGCGGGCGCTTTCGGCTTCTCACCGGGCTGCGCCTGCACAAACGCCAAATCAACCTGACATCCCATGATCGGCTGAATACCCGCACCACTGGCGGTCACGGAAAACTCCAACGCCGAGAACATCGAATTGGTGTCCGTCACCGCAACGGCAGGCATCTCGGCCTTCTCGCACAGACCCGGCAGCTTCTTCAGCCGCACAGCGCCTTCCAGCAGAGAATATTCGGTGTGAACGCGGAGGTGAATGAATCGAGGGGTACTGCTCATACCCCTACGCTATCCCAGCCAGAGGCGCTGCAAAAGCGTGAACCGACGCTTTGGGATGCTCAAAAAATCAGCTCTGATTATTCGGCTTTTCCAGAAGGTGCTTCGGAAAGCGACAGACCCGAAAGACAAAAAATACTTTAGTTTCAGACGACTGAATGTCAGACATGCGCGACATTTCATCGCTTGCGCGGTGTAATGGTGCATTCCGCAGGCAGTTTTTCTTGCCAGATCGGCTGCGCTGTTTCTAACATCAACCGGCAAGCAATTCGCCCGCCACTCTTTCTACGTCGCATCGAAGGAGGGCCCGACGGGCGCAACAGGGTAACGCGACGGGTTTCTCGAATGGATATCACGTTTCTTCTGAACGGAGAGACAGTGGAACTGGCGGATGTCGATCCGACAGCAACCCTGCTGGACTGGCTGCGCGAGGATCGCGGCCTGACCGGCACCAAGGAAGGCTGCAACGAAGGCGACTGCGGGGCCTGCACGGTCATGATCACCGAAGACGGCACGGCCAAAGCCCTGAATTCCTGCATCCTCTTCCTGCCTCAGCTGCACGGCAAAGCGGTCCGCACGGTCGAAGGAGCCAGCGGCCCCAATCAAGAACCACATCCGGTGCAACAGGCGATGGTCGATCTGCACGGCTCCCAATGCGGCTTCTGCACCCCCGGCTTTGTCATGTCGATGCTTGCAGGCCACGCCAATGGCGCAACCGATCACGACACCCAGCTTGCAGGCAACCTGTGCCGCTGCACGGGTTACGCCCCGATCATCCGCGCGGCCAAAGCCGCCGAACCCCACCCCGTCCCTGAATGGGCCACCAACGACCAATCCTTCTCTTGTTCACAAATACCTCGGGGAGAGGCCGCAGGCCGGGGGTTAGAGCCCCCCTTCCTGCCCGAAACCGCCGACGAACTGGCCGCGCTTTATACGCAACACCCCGACGCCACTCTGATTGCCGGAGCGACGGATGTGGGCCTCTGGGTCACCAAGCAACTGCGCGACCTCGACCCGGTGATCTTCCTCAGCCGCTGCGATGACCTCAAGGACATCACGATCACCGATGACGAAATCCGTTTCGGAGCGATGGTCGACATGAACCGCATGGGCGAAGCTCTGGCAGGCCATCACCCGTCCTATGCCGAGATGATCCGCCGCTATGCCAGCGTTCAAGTGCGCCACGCGGCCACCGTGGGCGGCAATATCGCCAATGGCTCACCGATCGGAGACAACCCACCGGCGCTGATCGCGTTGGGCGCGACCCTGCATCTGCGCAAGGGCGACGAACGGCGACAGATTCCGTTGGAGAAGTTCTTCATCGACTACGGCAAACAGGACCGCGCGCCCGCTGAATTCGTCGAAGCCGTCAGTTTCGCCCGGCAGCCCGACCGGCTGAAGGTCTACAAGCTTAGCAAACGGTTCGATCAGGATATCTCAGCCGTCTGTGGCTGTTTCAACATCACCGTCTCGGACGGCACCGTCACACAGGCGCGCATCGCATTTGGCGGCATGGCGGGCATTCCGAAACGGGCAACTAACGTCGAGGCCGCACTGATCGGCAAACCCTGGACGCGCGAGACAATCGACGCCGCGCTGCCCGCCTTTGCCGACGACTACACTCCACTCACGGACATGCGCGCCTCGGCCACCTATCGTCTGGAAACGGCCAAAGCGATGCTGGAACGCTATTTCCTCGAGGATCAGGGTGAAGTCACCAACGTGTTGGAGGTGTCGGCATGAGCGTATCCAAGCCCCTCCCCCACGATGCCGCTCCGCTGCATGTGTCCGGCACCGCGCGGTATGTGGATGACATCCCGACGCCTAAGGACTCGCTGCATCTCGCATTCGGCCTCAGCCCGATTGCCAAAGGCAAAATCATCGCGATGGACCTTTCAGCAGTCAAATCCGCCGACGGCGTTGTCATGGTGATGACCGCAGACGACCTGCCCTTTGCCAATGACGTTTCCCCGTCCATTCACGACGAACCCTTGCTGTCGGACGGCACGGTCAACTATATCGGCCAGCCGGTGTTTCTGGTTGTCGCCACCAGCCATCTGGCCGCCCGCAAAGCCGCACGATTGGGCAAGATCGACTATGCGGAAGAAGCTCCGATCCTGACGGTCGAAGACGCGTTGGCCGCAGATAGCCGGTTCGAGGACGGCCCGCGCATCTATGCCAAGGGAGACGCCGATGCCGCCATCGCCAGCGCGCCCCACGTGATCGAAGGCACGTTCGAACTTGGTGGGCAGGAACATTTCTATTTGGAAGTTCAGGCCGCTCTGGCGGTGCCGAATGAGGGTGCCGATATGCTGGTGCATTCCTCGACCCAGCACCCGACCGAAATACAGCACAAAGTGGCCGACGCGTTGGGCCTTCCCATGCACGCGGTTCGGGTTGAAACCCGCCGCATGGGTGGCGGCTTTGGCGGTAAGGAAAGTCAGGGCAACGCGCTGGCCGTCGCCTGCGCCATCGCCGCGCGGGCGACAGGCAAAGCCTGCAAGATGCGCTATGACCGCGATGATGACATGATCATCACCGGCAAGCGCCACGCGTTCCGGATTTCCTACAAGGCCGGGTTCGATGAGAACGGGCATATTCAGGGTATTTCCTTCCTGCACCACGCGATCTGCGGCTGGGCGCAGGACCTGTCCCTGCCCGTCGCCGACCGCGCGATGCTGCATTCCGACAACGCCTATCTGCTACCCAACGCGCGGATCGAGAGTCACCGACTGAAGACCAACACCCAATCCGCCACCGCCTATCGTGGGTTCGGAGGCCCTCAGGGTATGGTCGGGATCGAACGCGTGATGGACCACGCCGCGCATGAGCTGGGACTGGACCCCGTCGAACTGCGCCAACGCAACTACTATGAGCCCGCGCATAAAGTGGCTGATCAGACGCTGCACGAGAAACCGCTGGGCCATCCTGACCCGCGTGAAGACCTGACCAGCCGGGGCGCGGTGGAAACCGGGGATGCCCCGCCTCGACCTCTGCCCGCAGGTGGTAACACCACGCCTTACGGCATGGAGGTCAGCGATTTTGAGCTGCACGGCATGACCGAAGCACTACTGGAATCCAGCGACTATGCCGCGCGGAAAGCAGCGATTGCAAAATGGAATGCCGAGAACAGCGTGATCAAGAAGGGCATCGCTTTCTCTCCGGTCAAATTCGGGATTTCCTTTACGCTGACCCACCTGAACCAGGCAGGCGCGTTGGTGCATGTGTACCAAGACGGCTCGGTCCACCTGAACCATGGCGGCACCGAAATGGGACAGGGCCTGTTCCAGAAGGTCGCTCAGGTCGCCGCGTCGCGCTTTGGCATTCCGCTGGAGATGGTGAAGATCACCGCAACCGATACGGCCAAAGTGCCGAACACCTCGGCCACGGCGGCGTCCTCGGGCAGTGACTTGAACGGTATGGCGGTGAAAGCGGCCTGCGACACGATCCGCGACCGGATGGCCGACTATCTGGCCGAGCGGCATCAGGCCGATCCATCTGTGGTCACCTTCGCGGACGGCCACGTTTCAATTGGTGAGGAACGTTATTCCTTCGCCGAAGCTGCGGCGCTGGCGTATCAGGGCCGCATCAGCCTGTCAGCAACCGGGTTCTACAAGACCCCCAAGATCGAATGGGACCGGATCGCCGGACGTGGTCGCCCGTTTTTCTACTTTGCCTATGGGGCGTCCGTCACCGAAGTGGCCATCGACACGCTAACCGGCGAAAACCGCATCCTGCGTACCGATATCCTCCATGACGCGGGCGCTTCGCTGAACCCTGCGCTGGATATCGGGCAGGTCGAAGGCGGCTATGTTCAAGGCGCGGGCTGGCTGACGACCGAGGAACTGGTTTGGGACGGCAACGGCAACCTGCGGACCCATGCACCGTCGACATACAAGATTCCGGCCTGCTCGGACCGGCCTGATATCTTCAACGTAGCGCTCTGGGATGGCGAGAACCGCGAGGATACGATCTATCGCTCAAAAGCGGTGGGCGAGCCGCCTTTCATGCTGGGTATCTCGGCATGGCTGGCACTGTCGAATGCGGTCGCGGCCTGCGGTGATGCCTATCCTGCGCTGGACGCACCAGCCACCGCGGAAGAGGTCTGGCGTGGCGTCCAGAGGGTGAAGGGAGGCATCTGATGGGATTTGACGTGGAAGCTTTGAGGGAGGCGGTCAGAATCCATGGGCGCGTAGTCCGGATTGTCATCGCAGGGATCAAGGGATCGTCCCCGCGCGAAGTGGGCGCCGCGATGCTGGTCTGGCAGGATGGTCAAAGCGGCACCATCGGCGGCGGCACGCTGGAGTATCAAGCAGCCGAAGCCGCGATGTCCCAAACGACCCCGGCCCGCCTGACCCATCACGCGCTTGGTCCGGATATGGGCCAATGCTGCGGCGGTGCTGTATCGCTGCTGAGCGAGGTCTATGACTGGGACACCGTCAACGTTCTGGACGACGCTGTGATCGCGCGTGCTCCGTCCGGCGGAGACATGCCCCTGTCGGTCAAACGACTGCTGGCGTCGGCGCGCAGTCAGGGCATCGCGCCCGAGCCGCAACTGGTCGACGGCTGGATGATCGAGCCAGTCCACAAACCGACCCGCGACCTATGGATTTGGGGCGCAGGCCACGTCGGTCGTGCCTTGGTCGATGTTCTGGCACCGCTACCTGATCTCGCGATCACATGGGTCGATACGGGCCCTGAGCGTTTTCCCGATACCGTCCCCGTCGGAGTGACCGTGGTTCCAACCGCCAAACCGGCCGAATTGGTCCGCCATGCACCGGACGAAGCCGAGCATCTTGTGCTGACTTATTCGCACAATCTGGATCTGGAGCTGTGCAACCGGCTGCTTTCGCACGATTTCCGCTTTGCCGGGCTGATCGGCTCGGCTACGAAATGGGCGCGATTCCGGTCGCGGCTGGCAGCCCTTGGGCACTCGCCCGAACGGATCAGCCGGATCACCTGCCCGATCGGCGATCCGGGCCTGGGCAAACACCCGCACATGATCGCCGTCGGCGTCGCCGCGCAGCTCTTGCGCCCGGCCCGACAGACCGAGTTGAAGAAGGACCTGAGCGCGTGACCACTCCACTTTTGAGTCTTCAAGGGCTGACCAAAGCCTATCCCGGCGTCGTGGCCAATGATCAGGTGTCTTTCGATATTGGCGAAGGCGAGGTGCACGCCTTGCTGGGCGAAAACGGCGCGGGCAAATCCACGCTGGTGAAGATGATCTATGGGCTGGTTAAGCCCGACAGTGGCACGATGCTGCTGCGCGGCCAGCCTTTTGCGCCGCCAGAACCGCGCGCTGCGCGTGGCGATGGGATTGCGATGGTATTTCAACATTTCTCGCTGTTTGACGCCTTGAATGTGGCCGAGAATATCGCGTTGGGAATGGAAAACCCGCCCCCGATGGGTGATCTGGCCTCGCGTATCCGGGAGGTATCTGAGACCTACGGCCTGCCGCTGGACCCCTATCGCACGGTGGGTGACCTGTCCGCCGGTGAGCGGCAGCGGGTTGAGATCATTCGCTGCCTGCTGCAGGACCCGAAGCTGTTGATCATGGACGAACCGACCAGCGTGCTGACGCCTCAGGAGGTTGATATCCTGTTTGAGACGCTGAACAAATTGCGTTCCGAGGGAACCTCGATCCTCTATATCTCTCACAAGTTGGAAGAAATCCGAACGCTGTGCGATCACGCCACGATCCTACGGTTGGGCAAGAATGTGGGCGAATGCGTTCCGGCAGAGACCTCGGCGCGGGACATGGCCGAGATGATGGTCGGATCGACTCTGCAGACGCCAGAACGGTCGGGGCGCGCGTTTGGTGAGGTCGCGCTGGATGTCAGTGGATTATCGGTGCCGTCACCGTCAGAGTTCGGAACGGCTCTGAAAAATGTTCATATGACCGTTCGCAAGGGCGAGGTTCTGGGCATTGGCGGCGTCGCCGGGAACGGGCAGGACGAATTGTTGGGCGTGTTGTCGGGTGAAATCACGACGGCTGCCGATGCGATCAAGTTCAACGGCCAGCCGATTGGCAAACTCGGACCTACCGCACGCCGCAAACTGGGTGTGTTGACCGCGCCCGAAGAACGGCTCGGGCATGCCGCCGCGCCGGATATGAGCCTGACCGAAAATGCCCTGCTGACCGGATCGGTCCGGGAAGGGTTGGAGAGCAACGGGTTTCTGAAATGGGCCGAAACCAAGAGTTTTGCTGAGAAGATCATCAGCGCGTTTGACGTCCGGACGCCGGGGCCTGAGAACGCGGCGCGCTCGCTGTCGGGTGGGAACCTGCAGAAATTTGTGATCGGTCGCGAAGTGTTGCAGAACCCCGATGTGCTGGTGGTCAACCAGCCGACATGGGGCGTGGATGCGGCGGCTGCAGCCTCGATCCGGCAGGCCATTCTGGATCTCGCGGCCAAGGGGACAGCCGTCATCTGCATCTCGCAGGACCTTGATGAATTGATGGAAATCTCGGACAGCTTTGCGGCTTTGAACGAAGGACGGTTGAGCGCGCCGCGCGAAACCACCGGTCTGACGGTGGACGAGATCGGCCTGATGATGGGCGGAGCGCATGGCATGGAGGTGGCGCATGTTTGAGCAGTCGCGTCGCCTTCGGCGAGAGTGTTTGGAAAAAGATGAAGACGGGCAGGGGATGAGCAGATGATTGTGTTGGAGAAACGGCCTCAGCCATCCAGGGCCTGGTCTTATGCGACCCCTTTGGTGGCGGTGATTGCCACGATGGTGTTTGGTGGCGTTTTGTTCGCTCTGCTCGGCAAGAACCCGGTGGAGGCCATCGGAACCATCTTCTGGGAGCCATTGTTCGGCGAGTTTGCGTTCTATTACCGCCCGCAACTGTTGGTCAAAGGCGCGCCTTTGGTGCTGATCGCGATTGGCTTGTCGCTGGGGTTTCGCGCTGGCATCTGGAACATCGGTGCCGAAGGGCAGTATATCATGGGCGCCATATTTGGTGCCGGTGCCGGGCTGGCCTTCTACCCTCTGGACGCGTGGTACATCTTTCCGATCATGGTGATTGCCGGAGCCTTTGGTGGTTGGCTTTGGGCGATGATCCCGGCCTTTCTGAAGGTGCGGTTCGGAACCAATGAAATCCTCGTGTCACTGATGTTGGTATATGTGGCCGAGCAGATGCTCGCCTCGGTATCATTGGGCCTGCTGAAGAACCCTGAAGGGTTCGGCTTCCCTGGGTCCCGTAACCTGCAGTCATATGAAAGTGCGCATAACGCCGAACTGATCGCCGGATCAGGGATGCATTGGGGCGTGGTGACGGCATTTGTGGCAGTTATATTTGCCTATGTTCTGCTGAACCGGCATATGCTGGGCTTTCACATCCGGTTGACCGGCGAGGCCCCGCGTGCGGCGAAATTCGCAGGCGTGAACCCGGCGCGTTTGATCCTGTTTTGTCTGGGTATGTCAGGTGCGTTGGCCGGTCTGGCGGGGATGTTTGAGGTCTCAGGGCCGTCGGGTCAGGTCAGTATCGATTTCAACGTGGGCTACGGATTTACCGCAATCATTGTGGCCTTCCTTGGCCGCCTGCATCCAGTAGGGATCCTGTTGGCCGGGTTTCTGATGGCACTGACTTACATCGGCGGCGAAATCGCACAATCTCAACTGGGCCTGCCTGCCGCCGCGATTCAGGTGTTTCAGGGGATGCTTTTGTTCTTCCTGCTGGCCTTTGATCTCCTGACAAATTTCCGCATCCGTGCGGCCCATAGCGAGGTAGCGTGATATGGACCTTGGTGAAATTAACCCCGTCCTTCTGGTCGCCTCGTTGATGGTGGCCGCAACCCCCCTGCTTTTGGCCGCGATCGGAGAGCTGGTCGTCGAAAAGGCAGGCGTTCTGAACCTTGGCGTCGAGGGCATGATGATCGTCGGCGCGATCAGTGGCTTTGCGATCTCGGTCGAGACGGGTTCGCCCTGGCTGGGCTTTATTGCGTCGGCTATTGGCGGCGCGGTGCTGTCGCTGCTGTTTGTGTTGCTGACGCAGGTGGCGCTGGCCAATCAGGTGGCAAGCGGGCTTGCACTCACCTTGTTTGGCCTCGGCTTCAGCGCCCTTCTGGGGCAAAGCTATGTGGGGATCAAACCGCCCAGCATGGGCGATATTCATATCCCGGTGATCAGTGATATTCCGGTGATCGGTCCCATCCTGTTTCAACATGACCCGATCCTTTATGTCGGAATCGCGCTGACGGCGGCTGTCTGGGCCACGCTGAAATACACCCGTGTCGGCCTGATCCTGCGGGCGGTGGGGGAAAACCACGATGCTGCACACGCGCTTGGCTACAAGGTCATCAAGATCCGCATCATGGCGATCCTGTTTGGCGGAGCCTGTGCCGGTATGGGCGGTGCTTACATCAGCCTGATCCGCGTCCCACAATGGACCGAAGGCATGACCGCCGGTGTCGGCTGGATCGCGCTGGCGCTGGTGGTGTTCGCCAGCTGGAAACCATGGCGCGCCTTGCTGGGTGCCTATTTGTTCGGCGGCATCACCGTTCTGCAGCTCAATTTGCAGGCAGCGGGCGTTGCCATTCCGGTCGAGTATCTGGCAATGTCGCCCTACATTATCACGATCCTTGTGCTTGTGATCCTTTCGGCCGACAAGAGCAGCGCACCTGCCGCATTGGGCCGGACCTTCCACGCCTCGCACTAGGGGCCAACTGTACTAACTTGGGGAGTAACACATGAAATTCACCACTCTATTGACAAGCGCCGCCATGGCGCTGGGGCTGGCAACAGGCGCCATGGCCGAAGACAAGACCAAGGTTGGCTTTGTCTATGTTGGGCCCGTCGGCGACGGCGGCTGGACCTATGAACACGACAAGGGTCGTCAGGCAATCGAAGAACACTTTGGTGACAAGGTCGAGACGGTGTTCGTTGAATCCGTTCCCGAAGGTCCGGATTCCGAGCGTGTGATGACGCAGATGGCGCTGGAAGGGGCCGATCTGATCTTTACCACCTCGTTCGGCTATATGGATCCGACGATCAACGTGGCCAAAAAATTCCCGAACGTGAAGTTCGAACACGCGACCGGGTATAAGACGGCACCAAACGTCTCGGTCTACTCCGCGCGCTTCTACGAAGGCCGTGCAGTTCAGGGCCATATCGCGGGCAAGATGACGGAATCGAACATCATCGGCTATATCGGCTCCTACCCGATCCCCGAAGTGATCCGTGGCATCAACTCGGCCTATATCCACGCCAAGAAGGTGAACCCGGATGTCGAGTTCAAGATCATCTGGGCCTACACTTGGTTCGACCCGGCGAAAGAGGCTGACGCGGCCACCGTTCTGATCGAACAGGGTGCGGATGTGATCCTGCAGCACACCGACTCGACCGCGCCACAGGCGGCTGCGCAAGAGGCGGGCAATGTTGTCACCTTCGGTCAGGCGTCTGACATGAGCGAATACGCCCCCTTCCCGCGCGTCAGCTCGATCATCGACAACTGGGCCCCCTATTACATCGCACGTACTCAGGCCGTGATCGACGGTTCCTGGGAGACTGTGAACACCTGGGACGGCATCCGCGAAGGTATGGTTGAAATTGGTGAGATTTCCGACCGCGTCCCGGCTGACATTAAGGAAGAAGCACTTGCCATGAAAGCCGCCATGGCCGCGGGTGAATACCATCCGTTCACCGGTCCGCTGAAAAAGCAGGACGGCAGCGATTGGCTGGCCGAAGGCGAGACAGCTGATGACGGCACGCTGGCAGGTATGAACTTCTATGTCGAAGGGCTGGAAGGCGAAATTCCGCAATAACACCTGCTATCTTCAATCATAGAAAAGGCCTGCGCTACCTGCGGGCCTTTTTTCTTTTGCGCGGTCGTCACCTGGCCGTCACGGATCAGCGAGTGTAGGCTTCACCAGAACTGCGGGTCGGCGAAGGCCTCGACGCATGAACAGGCTCCGGCGACTGACAGCATCGGCTCGGACGACAGCGACTGAGCCAGCCACCCTTCAGGGTATTGCAGCTTGAATGGGGCTTGTGCGAATGCCTCGGTAATCTGTCGGAACCCGACCTGCGCATAGTAGCCGGGGTCGCCGTAGGTTAAGACCAGATCGACCCCCTCTTGTGCAAGCCAGGCCAAACCCTGCGCAATAAGGCGTTGGCCGATACCCTGGCCCTGATGATCGGTCGAGACGGCAACTGGTCCGAGGACAAAAACGGTTCTGTGGTCGTCCTGATATCGCAATCGCGAAAAGACGATACACCCCAAAATGTCCGAGCCTTCGTCAGCAGTGAACACAAACAGATCCGACGCGGGCGTCTCAATCATTAACCTCAAAGCCAACGCCCCGATCAACGCGCCCTCGTCAACACCTTCCGATGCGGCGAATACCGATCTGAACAGATCACTTATTGCCTCCGTTCTGGAGCTGAATTCAGTTGAAAACCGCATTGGTCCTCATTGGTTTTGGCGTCGGCGGGGCCCAGTCAATGCCCCCCGCTCAGCACCAGCTCGTTCACGGGCATCAAGATCAGACGCAGGCGCAATCCTGCGGCATGGACCACACCGATGGTATCGATGACGTGAAGCAATGCGCCTTGCCAGAACCCATGCTCTTCATGTTCCAGCTTTTCGTGGTTGTCTGTATAGACATTCGCAAGACAGTTGCTGCCCGGCGGAATGTTATCTGCCATGCCTTTATAAAGTGGTTCCAGGTACACCAGGATCGAACCCGGGTTGGTGTTGGTCTGCACATCTCGCAGCTCGTCCGAGGGGCGGATTTGCCCGGATGGGATGACATCCTGAACCTGCACGACCACTACCGGTATGACGGTGAAAGGTTTTGTCATACAACCCAGCTCTCCGATCATGCCGGGTTTGATGACTTGCGCCGACAGCTGATTGAATGCCGCCTGAAACCGGTCATGCCCCGAATTGGACGGCACCAGAATACCCGCAGGGCGCAGCACAGGGCTGACGTAATCACCGACCTGAAGGCCGAACTGTTCGACGCGTCCGGTGACTCCGGCGCTGATGACGGTTTTGTCCAACTCGGTCAGAGCCGAGTCGAGCTGCGCATTGGCGCTGGCCAATTGGGCCGGGATCAACTCTTCGATCTGCTGAACGACAGCGGCCCGGTTCGATTGGGCGGCAACCAGTTGTGCCTCGCGTTCAGCCACAAGATTTTCCAGCCGGTCAATCTCGGCCAGCCGCACCGCGCTTGATCCCTCATCCCGCAGGGTGGTGTTGCGGTCGAGGTCCTCCAACGCCTGATCCAATGCGGCCTTGGCTCCGGCAATCCCGGCCTCGGATTCAGCCAGATCCGTTTGCGCCACTTTCAGCGAGGCCTGAACCTGCGCAATTTGCGCATGCGCGGCTTCGACCTGAGCCCTCTGGGTGAAATCCTCGATCCGGAAAATCGGCTGTCCGGCTGTCACCAGCTGATTGTTGGTCACATATACTTCGGACACCCGCCCACCCAATTGCGGCAGAATCGTCACCGTGCGGAAGAACGATGCTGCGGCGGAACTGGAGGGGTGGAAATAGAACAGGGTCGTGATCACGGTCAGCGCCAGGATCGCGCAGGTCGTAAGGCCCCACCGCAACTCGTACCACATTGTGAACAGGGTAATCTCGTGACCGATCCTTTTGCCCTGCACAAATCGGCGGAACAGATAATCCGGCAGCACCGTTACAAGGGCGCACATCAGTGTTTCCAGCATGTTTCAGTGCCCCTGCGCTTTTGGTTCATTCAACTCTGCGACCGCGGATTCGGCCCTGCCAGCCGGGTCCGCGCGATCCCCCGGAGCAAGCGATCGGATCGCATCCGCGATCGACCGCAACGGGGCCGCAAAATCAGGGAACTGGAAACCGGCAACCAGAACGGCGGCAATCCAGAAAATTCCATTATGGGTGAACAGCGCGAGCAGGGCCAGAATTCCAACCAGTTGAAACTGCGGGTGGTTGGTTTCATGCGCCATTTTCTCGGGGATCGAATGCAACGTAAAATATGCCACGCCAAGTAATACAATCACGCCAACGGTAAAGATTATCATGAATGTAAGAAGAAAATCGCTGCCATCCGCCTGGGTCACATATGACGGAATATGGCCGGTGGCCATGGGGTGAATATCTACGGCGTCCACATCTGTCTCCAAATCCTCTGATGTTGCACTAAAAGCAGGCTGAAGGCGGCCAATCAAGTTCCTTTGATACCATCATGCGTCTTTCCGACGCCTCTGGGGCGTGCGATGGTCTGGCTATGTGCGACACCCGCCGAAATTCAGATACCCCAAGCAACTCTCCCTTCCGAGGTCTTTTTGATGATTGATTTTCTTGTGATAGGAGGTGGTATCGCCGGACTGAGTGCTGGCGCATACTTGTCCAGTCATGGCTCAGTCACGGTATTAGAGGCCGAAACGGCCTTAGGCTATCACACGTCAGGCCGATCCGCTGCGCTGTTTGAAAAAGGCTATGGCCCGCCTTCTGTGATGGCCCTGAACGCAGCGAGTGCTGCATTTTTCGAAGAGGGAGATTACCTGTCCTCTCGTGGATTGATGTTGTTGGCAGACAAGGACCAAAGCGACCTGTTTCACCGCGACGTCGCGGATATGGGTTTACAGCAGATATCCATATCCGACGCCCAGCGTCAGATTCCAATCCTGAACCCCAACACTGTGTGTTTAGCAGCCCTCAGCGAAAACGCATTCGATATCGACACAGATCGCGTTTTACAGAATTTCGCCCGAACCATTCGTGCCAATTCAGGTCAAATTCTGTGCAATCAGCGCGTTCACACGATTGGCAAAACGGACCATTGGACCATCAGCGCCAGCCAAACGTTCGAGGCCCGCCAAGTTGTAAATGCGGCCGGAGCCTGGGCCGACGAGGTCGCGCGGCTTTCAGGCATTGAGCCGATTGGAATTACACCATGCCGCCGTTCCATCGCCCGCATTCCCGCACCCGGAGGGCACGACCTGCGCAAATGGCCCGTGATGCTGGGTGCTGGCGAAAGCTGGTATGCCAAACCCGATGCCGGAAAACTGCTGGTCTCTCCGGCCGACGCGGATCCGGTTCCGCCCCATGACGCTTTTGCGGATGATTTTGTGCTGGCAGAAGGGATAGCCAGGTACGAAGCCATGGTCACCGAGCCCGTCACAAGGGTCGAAACCAACTGGGCGGGGTTACGCAGCTTTGTTCAGGACGGAACACTGGTTCTGGGACCGGACCCATTAGATCCGTCGTTCATCTGGGCCGCCGGGCAAGGCGGGTACGGATTCCAGACGGCACCCGCTGCAGGGCAGTTGCTGTCCGATCTTGTAACCGGTGCATCCCCTCAATTGGACGCCGCCGCAACGGTCTCTCTCAGTGCCGAGCGGTTTCGCACATGACCTCTCACAAGCTCCCGAAAACGGCTGGCGGTGCTGTGCACGGTGATGGCCATAAACTGATTGCACCTGCGGCCAGCCGGAATTCCGATGCCCTGAGCGCTTTGCTGGAACGGATCGCCCCCGCCACCGGTCGCGCTTTGGAGCTTGCCAGCGGAACAGGCCAGCATGTCGCGGAATTCGCACGACGCTTGCCCGATTTTCACTGGCAACCCAGCGAAATCGATCCCGAACGACGCTCGAGTATTGATGCATACACACGCAACTTGAAAAATGTGGAATGCGCTGCAAACCTGAATGCCACGTCCCCAGGGTGGCATGACTCATTCGCCGGACAAGACCTGGTTGTTCTGATCAATCTCCTGCATCTGATCCCTTGGCAAGACGTGCAGACACTGGTGCGCCAAGCCGCTCTGACGCTGAATGCTTCGGGCCGCCTCGTCTTGTACGGCCCATTCAAACGGTCCGGCCGTCTGACCAGCGATGGCGATCTGCGGTTCCATGACGCCTTGGTACAACAGGACCCCGAGATCGGTTACAAGGACGATCAAGACATCCTGAAATTGCTGAGGCAGTGTCAGCTGGATCTGGTCGAATTGACAAAAATGCCCGCCAACAATCTGGCCTTCGTCGCCCAGAAGCCGCCGATCTGATCAAGATCAAGGCTTCAGCCCACGTCCTCCATCATATTCTAACTGCAATATGTGTTAGAGGTCACAAACATGAACTGGCAAGACAAACTGTCAAGCACACGTAAAGGATTACGAAATCTGAATTCCGCCATCCCGGATACTGCCCGTGCTTTTGGCACATTGGGCAAAACCGTCAAGCAAGATGGGACGTTGGATTACAAAACCAAAGAGTTCATCGCTTTGGGCATGGCAATCGCAATTCGGTGCGAGCCTTGTATTACGCTTCACGCCGAAGCGCTGGTCAAAGCCGGTGCGACCCGGGACGAGGTTGCAGATGTGCTGGCTGTTGCCGTCCAGATGGGCGGAGGCCCATCCATGATGTACGCGGCCAAGGCCATGGAGTGTTTCGACGAGCTCTCTGCCGGATCAGCTTAAGGTCGCAAAAGCCTGCTCGCGCAGGCTTGCCTCCGGCGGAGGTATTTTTGAACAGAAGAAGAAATGGTTTCTTAACTTCTCCGTGCCAAGAACACCTTTGCGGTACAGGCGGAGGCGCCGATGGCCGTAACAGGAGAAGGCCCCCCTTGCCAAAAGCAGGGGGGCTGGATCTTGCCACCAGCCCCCGCTTCTTCTGTTCGTAAATACCTCCGCCGGAGGCATGTGTCGCCGCAGGCGACGCATTCACATGCGCCGCCTCAGTCTTTTTCCTTGTCAGCCGTCCTTGCGGATGGTTTCGTTCTTTGGGTCGTAGGGGCTGTCGCAGGTCACGACCGCATCCCACAGCTTGTCCTGAATCTTGACCTTCAGCTTGGTGCCTTCAACTGCAAGTTCGGGCGTCACATAACCCATGCCGATGGATTTTTCGAACGCCACTGAGTAGCCGCCCGAGGTCAGACGACCCACGCGCTGACCTTCGGGCGTGTACAGCGCCTCGCGGCCCCACGGGTCGGCATCGTCCGGTCCGTCGATCAGCAGGGTGCAGCACTTAAAGCGCACGCCGGTCTCTTCCAGCTTGGCCTTGCCGTAGAAGTCTTTCGACAGGTCGACAAAACGAGGCAGGTCGGCCTCAAGCGGGGTCGCATCGCGACCCAGTTCAGTGCCGAAGGCGCGATAGGATTTCTCCTGACGCAGCCAGTTCTGGGCGCGCGCACCGACCAGCTTCATACCGTGCTTCTCACCAGCTTTTTCAAGCAGATCGAAAAGGTAGTTCTGCATCTCGATCGGGTGGTGCAGTTCCCAACCCAGCTCACCGGTATAGGCCACGCGGATCGCATTCACGGGGCACATACCCAATTCGATCTGACGGGTCGACAGCCACGGGAAGCGCTTGTTGGACAGCGCGGTGTCCGGATCGGCGTCTTTGATGACCTCTTTCAGAACGTCGCGCGACTTGGGTCCGGCGATGGCAAAGACGCCCCACTGAGTGGTCACGTCCTGGATCTCGATGTAACCGAACTCCTCCATCTTGTCCTCGGCCGCCTTACGCAGATAGTCGGCGTCGTACTCGGTCCAGGCACCGGCGGAGACGATGTAGTAGTTGTTCTCGCCGTTGCGGACGATGGTGTATTCGGTGCGGGTGGTACCGTGCGAAGTCAGCGCGTAGGTCAGGTTGATACGACCGATCTTGGGCAGCTTGTTGCAGGTGAACCAATCCAGAAACTGGGTCGCACCGGGGCCTTTGACGACATGCTTGGTAAAGGCCGACGCGTCGATCAGGCCAACGCCTTCGCGGATCGCTTTGGCTTCTTCGACGGCATATTGCCACCAGCCGCCACGGCGGAACGAGCGGGCGTCATGGTCGAAGTTTTCGGGTGCATCAACCGGGCCATAGTAGTTGGGACGTTCCCAACCGTTCACCCAGCCGAACTGAGCGCCGCGCGCTTTCTGGCGGTCATAGGCCGGAACAGTGCGCAGCGGGCGGCAGGCCGCGCGCTCTTCGTCGGGGTGGTGCAGGATGTAGACGTGCTCATAGCACTCTTCGTTCTTGCGCGCTGCAAACTCGGTGGTCATCCAGTTGGACGAATACCGCTTGGGGTCCAGCGAGGCCATGTCGATCTCGGCTTCGCCATCGACCATCATCTGTGCCAGATAGTAGCCGGTGCCGCCTGCAGCGGTGATCCCGAAGCTGAAGCCCTCGGCCAGCCACATGTTGCGCAGGCCCGGAGCGGGACCAACCAGCGGGTTGCCGTCGGGGGTATAGCAGATCGGGCCGTTGAAATCGTCCTTCAGGCCGGATTCGGCGCAGGACGGCACACGCTCGGCCATTGCCATGTACTGATCTGCGATCCGATCGATATCCAGCGGGAACAGGTCAGCGCGGAAGCTGTCCGGAACGCCATGTTCGAAACGTGCAGGCGCACCGTGTTCATAGATGCCCAAAATCCAGCCACCGCGTTCTTCGCGCGCATAGGATTCATTGTCGGCGTCACGCACAACCGGATGCTCGGGGTTACCGGCTTCACGCCATTTGACCAACTCGGGGTCTTTGTCCATGACGATGAACGTGTGCTCAACCGGGATCGCGGGCATCTTGATGCCCAGCATCTTGGCGGTGCGCTGTGCGTGGTTGCCCGATGCGGTCACGACGTGTTCCGCGGTGATTACCACCTGCTCGTCAGAAGGAACAAGGTTGCCGCCCTGCTCGATCATCTTGGTGCAGGTGACTTCCCAATGCGTGCCGTTCCAGTGGAAAGCATCGGCCTGCATCTTTCGAACGATGTCGACGCCGCGTTGACGGGCACCCTTGGCCATCGCTTGGGTCACGTCGGCAGGGTTAATATAGCCATCTTCGGTGTGATAGATCGCGCCCTTCAGGTCGCCGGTTTCGATCAGCGGCCAGCGTTCCTTGATCTGCTCAGGCGTCAGCCATTCGTAGGCCACATCGCAGGTCTCGGCGGTCGAGGCATAGAGCATGTATTCGTCCATACGCTCTTGCGTCTGCGCCATGCGCAGATTGCCGACGACGGCGAAGCCTGCGTTCAGGCCAGTCTCAGCCTCAAGCTGCTTGTAGAAATCAACCGAGTACTTGTGGATATGGGTCGTCGCATAGGACATGTTGAACAGCGGCAGCAGACCAGCTGCGTGCCAGGTGGACCCGGAGGTCAGCTCATCGCGTTCGATCAGCATCACATCGTCCCAGCCTGCCTTGGCCAGGTGATAGGCAATCGAGGTGCCGACGGCGCCACCGCCAACGACCAGTGCTTTGACTTGGGTTTTCATAGCCGGGTGTCTCCGCTTGAATTCAGTTGACACCATATGGCGTATTTGAGACGCCCGGCGCGACATTCATCCGACCTGTGATAAGAAAAAAACGACCCGCAGGTTACTGCGGATCATGGTTTCGCAGGCCGCAGCCCTAATTCCCGCCCACGGAACAGCGCTTGATGCTGCCTACCTGTGCGCAGGGCTTGATCCCGCCCCCTTTGTGAACCCGCACCTCGCGCGGTGCCGGGGCTTCTTGTACCGGAGCCTTTTGCGCGGTCTCAACCGTTCCGGAACCAACGGCAGGCAGCTTGGCCATCAAGCGCCCCAAAAGTCCACGCCCCTTGGATTTCGGTTCAGCGCTGGCCTGACGTTGATCGGATGTCAGCAACAGCTCTTGCGCCCGCCCGTACCCGATCTGCATAACCTGCTGGTTTTCAAATACCTTGCCACCGGTTACGTCCATCAGCCCGTCACTATTGAACCCCGAGGCCGTCAGTGTGTTGACCATCAATGCCGTCATATCCATGTTCTGAATTTTTTCAGCCGATACCTTGTCCTGCATCCGCTGCATCTGACCGTAAAGATCATCCATCTTGCTTGCCATTTCCGGCTGCTGATCGTCGGGTACGAAAATACCCGCCCCAACAACAGGTGACGGATAGGCCAGCAACTCATTCAGGCCCGCGTAGTCGATTCGCTCGAGTATATCCCGGATCGCGGCGTCATCAGCCCGGGTCTGCAGTCGGATTACGACCTCTTCGTCAAATCCGATACGACCTTCTATGCTGCGATATTCCTTGTTCGAATTCTGTATTGCTGCGTTTTCCAGAACCTCAACGAAACCGACACCGTCGATCACCGCGAAGCCTTGCTTGACAGACATCGCATTCAGAAAAGCCGCCTGCCGCCCCAACGCCAAGTTCGCAAGCGAGTTCCGCGCGGATTTTGGCTTCAGCGAGATGTCGAGCCAAAAGGTCTGGCCTTCATTGGAATAGACGGCACCTGTTTCCGCCAGCTTACGAACCAAACCCTCGCGCCCCGAACTGCGCAGGGCCGCAAGTTCCTGCGGGGTGGAAATTGAGCTGATCAAAGGCGTGGGCGCAAACTGGGTCAGGACCGTTGTCACAGGCGCAGTCTGTTCGTCCGATAGCTCATGTCTTACCCAGCTTTCAGTTGCCGTGGGCAAAAACGACTTCGTCCACGCTTTCCAGCGGTCCTTACGAACACTTTCCGCCTGTTTGGCCACGCGTTCTGTCTGATACACGTTGAAGCGATCGTTGACCGTGTCGAGATAGCCGCTCAGCGACAAGAGACCTTCGTGCTTTTTGTCTTGCTGATAGTAGTCAAGACCGATCACGACACTTATTGCGATCAGCAGAAATCCAACAAAACGTACGGCGTCCATCTCTTGCCCCAAAGAGTCTCAATCTGCTTTGGCGCTGATACTGATTGCGGATTGGGGCGCGGGAGTGACCGCAACAAGGAGACTGGTGGGTATTCCAACATCCAATCCGCTATAATATCTTACCCGGATTCATGATGTTATCCGGATCGATGACCGATTTGATCGCAGCCATGTAATGAGTGGCCTGTCCGAGTTCCTTCACCAGATAGGGGCGTTTGCCCTGTCCGATCCCGTGCTCGCCGGTACAGGTTCCCTCCATCGAAATCGCCAGCTCGTTCAACCACCCGACAAAATCATCGGCATTGGCCACTTCTTCGGCGTCTTCCATGTCTATCAACAGCAGAGTGTGAAAGTTGCCATCCCCCACATGCCCGACCATCGGCGCCATCAGACCCATCGCTTCGGCCTTTTCCTGAGTTGCAGTGACGCATTCCGCCAACCGCGAGATCGGGACGCAGACATCCGTTGATATCCCGCGCGCGCCCGGTCGCAGTTGCAGACTGGCCCAATACATATCGTGCCGCGCCTGCCAAAGCTTGTTCCGCTCTTCAGTGGTCGAGGTCGCCGCAAAATCGCCACCTCCGAATTCTTCCGCGATCTGGCCAAACGTCTCGGCCTGTTCCGCAGCACCGCTGTCAGAGCCGTGGAATTCCAGCAGCAACAAAGGTGTCTCAGGCAAGCTCAGACCGGAATAGGCGTTTGCCGCTTTGACTGACATTTCGTCCAGCAGCTCAATCCGGGCCACGGGAATACCGTACTGGATCGTTGTCATCACAGCGCGACAGGCCGCGTCGACGGTCGGGAATGAACACCGGGCCGACGTGATCGCCTCGGGGATGCCCTGAAGGCGCAGGGTAATCTCGGTGATGATCCCCAGCGTCCCCTCGGACCCGACCAGCAGACGCGTCAGGTCATACCCCGCCGATGACTTCTTGGCGCGGTGCCCTGTGCGAATGATCTGGCCGTCAGGCATCACCGCTTCGAGGCTGAGGATGTTATCCTTCATCGTGCCATATCGCACCGCATTCGTTCCCGAAGCCCGCGTTGCCGCCATCCCGCCCAGCGAAGCATCGGCACCCGGATCGATTGGAAAGAACAACCCTTGATCACGCAGATGGGCGTTCAACCGTGTGCGGGTCACACCTGGCTGCACAACGCAATCCAGATCATCCGCATGCACGGCCAGAACCTGATCCATCTGCGCCAAATCGACGGAAATCCCGCCTGCAGGAGCATTTACATGGCCCTCAAGCGAGGTTCCGGTGCCAAACGGGATAACCGGAACCTTGTGCGCGGCGCAGGTCTTTACGATATCGGCGACCTCTGCGGTGCTTTTGGGGAACACAACAGCGTCAGGGCTTTGATTCTCGATCCAGGTCGTCGTGTGACCATGCTGTTCGCGGATCGCCGCGCCGGTTTGCAGACGGTCACCAAAACGTTGCTTAAGAATACCCAAAACAGTATCGATCCCGGCCTCGTTCCGGGGCAAAGCCGTTGCTTTCACCATTTGTCTTCCTCCTTTACCGCAGCGGGCTGCGGATCACAGCATCGCGGGCACAACCTGATCCGGCGGCCTGTGACCATCTTCAAATGTCTTGATATTGATGATCACCTTTTCGCCCATCTCGATCCGGCCCTCCAACGTGGCCGATCCCATATGCGGCAGCAGCACAACATTCGGCAACTGCCTGAGACGCGGATTCACGTCCGTACCGTGCTCATAGACATCCAGACCCGCGCCCGCGATCTCTCCTCCGCGGATCATACGGGTCAGGGCGTTTTCATCGATCACCTCGCCGCGAGATGTATTCACAATCACCGCCGAAGGCTTCATCAGCTTCAACCGCCGCGCGTTCATCAGATGAAAGGTCGAAGGCGTCGAGGGGCAATGGACCGATATCACATCCATCCGCGCCACCATCTGATCGAGGCTTTCCCAATAGGTTGCCTCAAGCTCCTGTTCGACCTCCGGACGCAAGCGACGGCGATTGTGGTAATGCACCTGCATGCCAAAGGCGCTGGCGCGACAGGCAACAGCCTGACCTATACGCCCCATGCCAAGAATCCCCAGACGTCGACCGCCTACGCGCCCGCCCAACAAAGCGGTCGGAGCCCACCCGGCCCAATCGCCCTTTTGCATCTGGCTCAGCCCCTCGGGGATGCGGCGGGTTACGGCCAGGATCAGTGCCATGGTCATATCGGCTGTGTCATCGGTCAGAACACCGGGCGTATTTGACACCAGGATGCCGCGCTGCCGGGCCGTGGCAACGTCGATATTGTCCACCCCGGCGCCGTAATTGGCAATCAGGCGCAGCCGCTCTCCGGCCTGCCCAAGAAGGCCGCCATCAATTGTGTCGGTGATGGTCGGAACCAGCACATCGGCGTCTTTCACAGCTGCCGTCAATTCCTCTCGGGACATTGGCATATCACTGTCGCGCAAACGCACGTCGAACAGTTCGCTCAACCGCGTTTCCACCGCCTCGGGCAACCGTCGCGTAACGACAACACTCAGACGTTCTTTCGGCACCTCAGCTCTCCTACTGCTTTGCAATCAGTCACGCGCCATGGCATCGTGGCGCAGGATCACACCGGGCACAAGAACCCGCCGAGCGCAGACTCGACCTTTTTTTGACATACGAACACTGAACGTAAGAGCAGGCAGGCAGTGAGTTCGATTTTTTTCGTAAAACGCCCGATTGTGGCGCTGGTGATTGTATTTTTGGTGGCGATCAGTGCGGTTACGGCCAGCGCACAGGAAAAACGCGGCCAAGTCACCAACCTGCCGCTGCCCCGTTATGTCTCGATGAAAGCAGCAGAAGGCAACGTACGGCGCGGTCCGTCTCTGACCCATCGAATCGACTGGGTCTTCAAGCGCCGGGGAATGCCATTGCAGATCACGGCAGAATACGGCAACTGGAGAAGGGTGCAGGATCACGATGGCGCCGGCGGCTGGGTTCACTATGCGCTGTTGTCCGGAGTACGCACGGTTTTGGTCGAATCCGACATGTTGCCTGTCTATGCAAATCCCGATCCGGCGTCTCAGGTCAATGCGCAATTCGAAACAGGCGTGGTCGCAAGACTGGGCACCTGCACGCTGGACTGGTGCCGCATCTCAGCAGGCGGCCATCGCGGATGGACCTTGAAGGCCAACCTATGGGGTGTCGACCCGTCTGAACTCCGCGAGTAAGACTTCAAGTCAACCGCAATCCGCGCACTGCGTTTGCCTGTCAAAACAGCCTGATCCGGCGGCATTCATAAGGTCACCACGTGCCGGGATCCTTCAAAAAACTATTTTCCGGCTGGCAAAGTTTTTTTGTCGAAAAGCTCTTGAACCCTGAAACCAACAGTCGTAGATAGCCGCTCACCGTTGGGGTGTAGCCAAGTGGTAAGGCAGCGGTTTTTGGTACCGTGTATCGTAGGTTCGAATCCTACCACCCCAGCCATCTTTCACTTTTGTATCGTCCAGCTTGAAACGCAACTTTTTTCAAATTCGGCGAATATAGCTTTCGGTTGTCATCTCAGTTGGCTCATTTTCAAGTTACCAAGAACTGCCTCGACACATGAGGTCTGATCGCTCTGGGTTCGGCATCCAGGGCTGAACGCTGCAGTTTCGCTGCGTCCAATTCTGTGCTCTCTACAGCCCACCAAGCAGCTTTTGGCGATGGCACGGGCGATGTTCACCGATCTGTGGGAGACGCGTGCCCTAGAGGCCAAGAGCACCAAGGAAACGCTGAACAAACAGCTCGAGTTTTTGGATGCCGAAGTGAAATCGCCGCTTGGACGTATCGTGCAAACATTTAGTCCGACGGTCATCAGCGCATATGAGACCCTTATCGAAGAACTGGAACATCAACGCCTGAAACTGGCAGACAGTTCGATTCCGCGCCTCCTTCTAAAAGACACCGGTCGGAATTTATTGATCCGACCCTCCAGCTTCTGACAAACTCGTGGAATCTTTGCAGGAAAGGCGGATTTGCAATGCAGCAAACAGTGCTACTGTTTGACCTTGGCAGAGCCCCTTCTCTATAGCCGGAATGATGGTTATCGAACCGCTAAAACCACCTTTCCATTCAAGGTGTTAGCGGAAATTTCAACCCCAAAAAGTGAGATGGTGGAGCCTAGGGGAAACGCCGCCGAACGCCTAACGCACTGATAGTAAACACTATTGTGGTGTGGTGGTTTGTACTGTGTCTCACCTTAGTGTCACACCCGAACATAGGCAACCAGTACGTTTGGGTTGATGTCTCGGGCCACGTTCCTACTCTGTTGCTTCCGTGGCCCAAGTGCGCATGTGACTAGTTGGTCGGTGTCATATCGACGATTGTCGGTTCGCGATTGCCACTTGTTGGGAATACTATCATCTCGTCACCCATCGCTTCGAAGTCGATTTGTTTGAGATCGACCATGTGCACAGTGCGGTCATACATCGTGTGATAGTAGTACGTCAGTTCTAGCGAGTTGCTTGCAGTCGTTACCTGTGTCGCGCTGTATAGCAGGTCCTCAGACTGTACATCGTCCTGAGCACCCTCTGCTGCGTCGGCTGGTATGTTGAAGTTATCGAGTATCCGGAACGCCTCGCGCACAGTGTCATATCCGCCTTCTGTCTCACGTGCCGTTTGAGAGAATGCGACCGCGCGGACAAACCGCGAAGGAGGTGTGAAATCACCGGGTAGACCAATCATTCCGCTTCCTGCGCCCAGCGGTGCAAAGGTGACGCCGCTGGCTTCGACTTCGGGAAGGCCGATAGCCGTCAGATTTACATAGTTGTTGAGGTTGGTCATGTGCCAGTCGTAATTGGGCGAGTTGGTGATGACACCAAGCGGAGCCTCAAAGACGGTCAGTTCACCGTCAATGTACTCTACGACGATCCGGCCACCAAAGCGGTCTGCGACCAACATGTGGAACGGAAACGGGAAGCCGAGCGTCTCGTCAACAACTCCTACAACACGTATGCCCTCAAGACCGGCCTGTGCCTCCTCAACTGTCTCGAACATAGACAGGACGTAAGCAGCTAGAAGGTCGCCGGGTATAGTGTTGTCAGCAAGATCGGGCAGATACTCTTGGTATTCTGTAAACCCCGGCAAATAGAATAGTCCGGCGGTCAATCCAGCCTCATTGATACCATCAGCAGGTGCTCCGTGGTCCAGCATACTAATGCCAACCATCCCAAAGCGTCCTGTCCAAGCGGCCCCTTCTTGTCCATCGGGCATCTCCCCTGCGCTGTAAGCGAAGCCCCTTGGTATGACGTTGATCTTGGTCTCAAGATCGAATGGGCCCCATTCCGCTGTTCTTGCGCGAACGATGCTCCCGTCCGTTCCTGTCAGCATGATCCCTGTGCAGGCCCAAGCCATTGAAACGGATGCAACCAAGGCGACCCCAGCGCGCGCGCCGAGCTTTATCAATCTGTGCACCATCTTCGTAAGTCTCCTGCTGCTAAATTGGGTAACAATAAGGAAAGCCTACATGCGTGACACTGACATGTCTGCCTTCTATGTCGCAGTTGCTTACATAATTTAGGGAATGTAACGGCTGGATTTGGCCAATCCCTTAGCCTGTGTGGTACTCTAGTCATTGGATCGGCCACGGTCGCTCATCGGTCAGGAAGGCGTTCACCAGCATATAGAACAAGTTGGTGTCAGCAGTGCTGTCCTGTACCCGTTGCAGTCGCTTCGACTTGGTTGGTAGACTACCTATGCTGGCACGTCTTTCACCGAAATATTCAACCGGATGCAATGATAAAAAGTAATATAAAACAGACAGATATGTTGTGCTGGTTGGTAGTATATACCAAGGATACTAATCTTCATGCTGATACTGGCTAACCATCCAGCGCACTAAGCATATCGGTGCATAGTATTACTTTTAGTGTGATAAATTATGTATATACACATGATATATACTATTAGGTATCTTCTACTGATGAATACCTAGTGCACATACATACAGTGTGCGTTCTAAGTGGAGCCATTAGTATATTATATGCATATACACAATTACTCGACTATGTAGGTATAGTACAGTGTATATACTATGGATATTATCTATAGATGTATATACAATAAATATACTATTCGGACATTCCTACTATCATCGGATCAATACTGAACATTAACCTTGCAGAGGCAGACAGATGAGGCATTCAGAAAGCCTAATCTGTTCGCAGTCTTGCAATAATCCAACTGGGGCAAACGGATCGAACATTCGGTAAATGCTACGCATCCGTTTCTTACCTCATTAGAGGAAGGGTTAAGCAAAGCATGATCGCATCCGGTTCTTCCCTCATTAGACGGAGGGTTTAGCATTCTCGGGTCCGAACCCGATCAAATTACCGAATTGCAAAGAAGATAGATGACCCGGCACAAGCGTATATCTTTTGAGGTTTTGATAGGCACCCATACAGTCTGCCAACAACTGCGGTAGCTTCGGTCAGCTTTGGCCCGCATTGAGTATCCGGTAGACCGATGCGCGGCTGATCCCGAGGTCTTGAGCAATCTTGGTAGCGCCTATGCCTTTTCCTGCCAGAGCAAGCACCTCGTCCGACTTTGCCAATGCAGTTGGTTTGCGTCCTTTGTACTTTCCGGCAGCTTTGGCCTTAGCAATTCCTTCGCGCTGTCGCTCCAGCATAATCTCACGTTCAAACTCGGCCACGCTTCCAAGCAGGTTCAACATCAGCTTGCCTTGGGCCGTAGAGGTGTCGAGATTTAACCCCAATATCGTTAGGTGTGCGCCAACGGCGTCAAGCTGGCTGCGAATATCCATCAGGTGAGCCATAGAGCGTGCCAGACGGTCCAGTTTGGTGACTACTAGGTGATCACCCTCCCTGATGAAGTTGAGCGCCTCTGTGAGCTTCTCACGCGCCCTCACATCCACTGAGGATACCTGTTCGGTGAATACCTTCTCGCACCCGACCTTTTCCAGCTCCCGTAGTTGAGCATCAAGCCCAGCCGTCTGATCTAAAGTGGAAGTCCTAGCATAGCCAACAAGCATGATCCGTTCCGTCTCTCAAAGTCATAGACATTGAGATACATACTGTCTCAAAAGGTAAAGTCAATATCTGTGAGACACAATTTGCGCATGTGCCAGTTGTGTCGCTGGGGCAGGGTTCATTGAGACGGAACTGGTTCTTGGCCTTGCTGTATAGCTCGTTTGCAAAGTCGCAATGGAAGTGCAGATGGTCGATATAGACCAACAGGTTAATGGCAAAACTAACTGAACAGCCCACCCCATGGGGGAACTCGCCGCCAAGTGTTCATTAGATACCCCCTCGCAAATTGTCACAGTTTTTTTGAGAGGTGGCAGAGAGCGCCGTAGATATTCGGTGCACTAGATCAGCCTATGGTATTGCTTCAAAAGAACGACAACCACATATTGTAGGGGTAGCCCATATCGCAACTACAGGCTTCTGAGTGGAAAACCAAAGCAACAACCGACTAAAGAGCATCAGACAACTGGCTGTTGTAGATGGATGGTTTGATCAAGAAGAAGGCAATCCAAACCGTTACTCTTTGCACCTAAATGCTTCCTTTCGCCGAGAACGACTTGGAGGCGTCGAGAGTTCTAATATTCACTTTAGAGTACTGCTTCGTCAGTGCGAGATCGTTGTCGAACTGCCGGAACGCGGTAACGGGTTTGATGTTGATCCAAGAACTGTAGCCAGAAGCGCACCAGCATCGCCAATTACCGTGTCAGACAAAGAGCACCGTTCGGACACGACGCAAGCAGAGATGAACTTCGAACTGGGAGGTAAGACCACTGGGGCAATGCGTGGCCTGTTCGGTCGGAAGAAGCAGACTTCGCAGGACGTTGAAAGTGTAAGACAGGTCGCACCTTTGGAAAGCCTGCAAAGCCTGTCAGAAGACGGCCACAGGAGTTGGATCGTCTCATCACCCCTGCACAACGTTTTGGAGGGTTCATTGTGGGAAGCGGATAAGGACCCACGATACACCGTGATAGATCGAAGGCCAAAGGAACAAATCGAGTTTGAGAGGGAGCAAAACATTGCACCGGTCGCCGTGGTTGCTATTCGCTGTAAAAGGGAAGATGTCCACATTTACGACATCAAATTTAAGCAGCTGGAGGAAGACAACATTCAGCAAAATAGGGCCAATCAAAAGACGAGAGAGCGCGCGGCTGAAAGCTATTTGAAGAGTGAGATGCAGCGTCAGGGTCTTAGAGTTGGCAATATTCAAGACAAGTTTTCAGAAATGACCCTCGCTGAGTATACCATTCCGTTATTCTTATGAGCAACGTATTCAAAACTGCCGAGAAAATCCTCACGGCTGAAACGGACAACCTCTTGGAGCTGGCTAAGATTGCGGGTATCGATCCGAGGAAGATGTACTTTCAGGCAGACTTAAGCGGTGCCGATCTACGTTTACAAGACATATCGTTTTTGGTCGGTCTTCGAGCGAACTACAGTGAGGCAATTCTCACAACAGAACAACGCTCCTATCTAGCCACGAATGACACCTATGCCGAGGATGGCGCTGACCACGGCGAGTTACGGTTGTTAGGATTGCTGCGCTTAGAGACGATTGAAGATTACCTAAATAGCCTAAGTCATCTTAAGGACACTGACCCGCTTTATGACAGGCTGTTGCAGCCGCTTCAGGATACCTTGAACGCGCCGATCTCACCTAGCTTCGAGGTAAATTATGTTCGTCGCTTCGTAAGAGAACTCGCAAAGAGTTGGCCAGCACGCCTTATGGTTTCCGAGCAAAAGGAATTGTTAGGCGCTCTCACAAGAGCAAGGTTTCAGTTCTATGAGGCATGTTTTGACGATGTGGATCGCTTTTTGCCAGAAACAATAAAGGCCAACAACTTTATCGACGTTTTTGATTTGGCAAGTTGTAGCTTAGGATTTGTGTCGTCTGTGCTAGATGAGGCAGCTTCAAGAGGCAAAAGTGGATTTGCGAAGTTAGCTACCGCAATAGTAGAGAGTTTTCAGGAGCTTCCAGATAAGTTGGCGGCAACGATTTTGAACAACGAGCCTCGCCAAGATTTAACTGTGGCGGTCCTTAAAAGGCTTTCTGAAAATAGCCTTGTTAAAGAAAAAATCGCGCTTGCTAAGGTGCTTTGCAACCGATCATTCAGCGGCGCTGCGGTGAAGCTGTATTCGGAGGCGTTAAGTAATTCGCCCTCTATTCGAATGGCTTACCTGAGTACAACCATGAAATCTCAGAACACAGAACTAGCCATAGTTGCTCTGCAAGAGAGGCTTCGGTTGCCTAGGCCTCTTGGCACTATTGAGTTGAGCGACATCGCGTATCATCTTCCTGATCAACCTAGTCGAATTAGATACGCGAATAGGACGCAAAGCTTGCTGTCTGCGCACCAACACAGAATACTTGTAATCGAGATAGAAAAGATCGCTAAGACATTAGGTGAGCACCACAGAATTCGTCAGACATGGCCGGAGTACTTCGGAAGGCAATAGCCATATGTCCAACGGATCAAGTACCTAACGCATCAACTGAGAAGCGTTCAACGGCTTCCTTGGTCTGCTTTGGTGTGTACCCTTCCTTCATATAAACCTGTTGAGTAACCCCTTGGCGTTCATGCCCTACAATAAACTGTATCCTTTCAGTTGGGACGTCAGCTTGTCCTAGCCTAGTCGCAAATGTGTGACGAAGACCGTGAAATACATGAGCGTCTGACTTGATGCCGAGACTAGTTGTGAATGTTCGGTTAAACCACTTACTGAGCTTGTCTCCGTAGCCATGTTTGGGGCTGTAAGTATAGTCTGGGAATAGCCTGTTGTGCTCTGCTGATCGACGCTTGTTAACGTACTCCAATAGGCCGAGCTCGATTAGCTTCGAATGTATAGGGACGCTGCGGTGCGCAGCATCACTCTTCAGCCCTTTTTTGTCCTCGCCGTCCTCGGTGATGTCAAACAGCCATATGCCATCTTCTTGCCTAATATCGCTCAACTCTAGTTGGCACACCTCGTTCAGCCGCGCACCGCTGAACATTGCGATAAGTGTTGCCCATCGGTGGCTCTCTTTTCTGTAAAACTTGCTTTCCGGTTCAGTTAGCGCCTTGTAGGCTTTGCTTAACGCATCTTGCGTGTAAGCTTTTCTTTCTTTGGCTTGCCCGCCTTTTTTCCCAATAGTTAGCCCTTGAAACAATGCCTCTGTAGTGTAGCCATGTGCCTCTGCCCACGCCCAAAAGTTTTTGTAAGTACTTAGGTAGCTGTTCACCGTGGCATTGCTGATCCTAGGAATGTCTTTGACGTCTATGGCCTCACGCAGTGTCAGCCCTTGCGTCGCAGCAGCTTTCGACCTGTTGGCTGGCAATGACAGAATAGCGTTCTTGAGTTCTGCCGCTTGCTGTTTGCCGATTTGGTTCATACCGCAATCTGCACCAAACCACTCAACTGCAATCGCCAATCCAGCCTTGCGTTTCTGAACTGTTCCGGGTGTCCAGTTCGCGATCTTTGCTTGCTCGGTGAAATAGGCTTCTACAGCTTCAGAAAGCGTGGGGTCGTTGTGCTGAGGTGGCGGCGCTTTATCGCGTGCCTCAGTAGTTACCTCTGGGGCTAAGAAATCGTATTTCTCAAAGGTCTTGTCGTGTTCCAGTAGGGCCTTGGTTAGTGCCAATTGAGCTTTCTTGATTTCACCTAAGATCAAAAAGGCGTCCTCTTGTGTCTTCGGTTGCCTGACCCCGGTGCCGTTGCATAACTTATCTAGTTCTGAGCGGGCATAGTCTCTGCCAAGCATGTCCCAATAGTCTTCGTTATCCGCCTCATGAAGACGAATGGTGTCAGCGATGCGTTCTTTCTCTAGTTCGGTATAGGGACCGAGTTCATCCCTACGTGCCTTTGCCTTCTTTAGTACTTCCGTGAAGTACTCATGCACCTTTGTGCGTAGTTCGCCGTAGTTCATGCCCGAATGTTCTATGTGCTTTGTTATTGTGTCGCCGCACACTGCAAGACGCCGTGCCAGAGTACCAGCCTCTTTAGGGCACCTTGTACGCAAAGACACCCGAAGGGTCCTACGTGTGGCGCTTGGTCTAGTGTGGGGTTTTGGTCTTGTGTCGGGCAGTGGCCAACGGAAGTAATAGATGCCATGTCTGGACAGTGAGAGATACGCATGCAGCTTCATTTTGTGTCACACCTGTGTGTCACACCGCTCTAATGCTTGCTATCTAGTTGTATTGTTAGGTTTTGGTGGAGCCTAGGGGAGTCGAACCCCTGACCTCTTGCATGCCATGCAAGCGCTCTCCCAACTGAGCTAAGGCCCCATGCAGGTACCGCCGCAGCGGTGGACGGACGTTTATGAGACGCCGCAGGTGAGTTCAAGCCCAAAAAGCGGAAACGGTGAAAAAGTTTGCCGCCGACCCGGGCAGGAAACGAGGCGGCGCGGGCCGCCTCTGGTCCGGTCAGTTTTCGTCTTCCGACGACATATCCTTGATGTCGTCCAGCGAGACGTTGTCGCCGTCATCGTCATCGTCGTCCAGCAGATCATCGTCCAGTTCGACATCGACATTGTCGTCATCGTCCAGCACGATATCCTCGTCCGAGGACGCCTCACGCGCTTTGACCGAGGCCGCGTCTTCCGCATCAGCAGCGATCATCCGGCTTTTGCCGGTTTCCAGTTCCACGATCTCACCCGTGTAGGGGCTGACGATCGGGTCCTTGTTCAGGTCGTAAAAGCGTTTGCCGGTGGTCGGGCAGACACGCTTTACGCCCCATTCTTCCTTGGGCATATCAAATCCCCTTGATATCAGGTGAATCTCAACAATGATTCAGGTCACCTGCCACATGCGGCAGGCACTGTCAAAGCCTTTGCGCGAAGGAGATCGGCCCATGGGGCGACACGCATTGCCGGGACGGCCTCCGGTGCCGCTGACATTGCGCAAATCGGCGCGCGCGCGGCGGATCAGTTTGCGGATTTCCCAGTTAGATGGGCGCGTTACGCTCACCTACCCTCAAGGCATTGCCGAATCCGAGGCGTTGAAATTCGCACATCAGAAAGAAGAGTGGATTCGGCAACATCTGGATGACCAGCCAGACCCATCTGTCGTGCAGATCGGCCAGACCATTCCGGTTGAAGGTCAGATGCGCCGAATCGTCCACGCCCCAGGGCGACGGGTCCTGATGCGCAGGGATGAGATTGGCGTGCCCGCGGGGGCCGAAGGGCGCCGACTGGCCCGCTTTCTCAAGGAACTGGCACGGGACCGGCTGACCGGGGCCAGCGATGATTATGCGGCGATGCTGGGCTTGCCCTACAGCACCCTGACACTGCGCGACACGCGTTCACGCTGGGGGTCTTGCACCTCTGCAGGCGGGTTGATGTTCTCGTGGCGCCTGATCATGGCACCGACCGATGTACTGCACTATGTTGCGGCGCATGAGGTGGCACATTTGGCCGAGATGAACCACTCACCCGCTTTCTGGGCGCAGGTCGAAAATATCTATGGACCTTACAAGGCACCGCGTCGCTGGTTGCGGGACAACGGTGCTGCGCTGCATCGGTATCGGTTTGAAGCCACAGATTGACTGCATTGAAATTTGTGATCACATAACCGGATGATGAATCCACGCACGGCCGAATCCCAGGCGCCCACCCATGATCAAGTTTACCGGGCTTTGCGATCCCGTATTATGCATGGCGAAATTGCACCAGGTCAGGCGTTGACGTTGCGAGGGATTGGCAAGGAGTTTGGCGTCTCAATGACCCCTGCACGCGAAGCTGTACGCCGGTTGGCGGCCGAGGGTGCATTGTTCCTGTCCACCTCGGGGCGGGTCTCGACCCCGGAACTGACCAACGACCGGATAGAAGAACTTGCCGCGCTGCGCGCGCTTTTGGAGGTCGAACTGGCCAGCCGCGCCCTGCCCCGCGCGCATATCGCACTGATCGATCGATTGCAGAGCATCAATATGACCGTTGCTGAAATGGTCACGAAACGGGACGCGGTGGGCTATATTCGCGCCAATCTGGAGTTTCACCGCACACTCTATTTGCGGGCGCAGGCCCCGGCCATGTTGGCGATCGCCGAAACCGTCTGGTTGCAGATGGGGCCGACAATGCGAGCCCTCTATGGTCGGTTGCGGCGTACAGACCCACCGCATTATCACCGTCTGATCATTGCCGCGCTCAAGGCCGGGGATGAGCCTGGCTTGCGTCTGGCAGTCCGCTCGGACGTGACCCAGGGGTTGCGGCTGCTGGTCAGTTAGGCGGCATACCGCTCAGGGGTGTGGATTACCGGACCTTCAGGCTTTTGAAGGGCGCGTATTTCTGGTGCGAAGCCCCTGTCTGCGCTATTGTGAGGTCAATCACAACAAGAGCAGATTTCAGTCATGATCACCCGCAGGACATTCTCAGTTTTACTTGGTTCAGGCCTGCTTGCGGCCTGTTCGGGCGGTGGCGCCCCAAGCAACGCGCCCGCGTCCCGAATGCGGACCGTTCCGAACGCGGGATGGGATGCGTGGGTCGCAGGATTCAAAGGCCGCGCCGCCGCGCAAGGCATTTCACAGACAACGATCAACCGCGCCTTTCAAGGGGCTGGCTATCTGCCCGATGTGATTGAGCGCGACCGCAATCAGGTGGAGTTCAAACGCTCGCTTGAGGATTATCTGGCCATCGCCGCTTCGGACGAACGGATCAGCACCGGGCAACAGATGCTGCAGCGTCACAACAGCACCCTGTCCCAGATCGAGGCAAAATATGGTGTCGAGAAAGAGGTGATCGTTGCCGTCTGGGGGCTGGAAAGCCGCTATGGTGCGCGGCGCGGTGACGTACCGGTCATCTCAGCCACGTCTACGCTGGCCTATGACGGGCGGCGCGGTGCCTTCTTTGAAAAACAGCTGGTGGCTGCGCTGAAGATCATTCAGGAGGGCGACACCACGCCTGCCAACATGACCGGCAGTTGGGCCGGAGCGATGGGGCATACGCAGTTTATTCCCACATCGTATCAGGCATTTGCGGTGGATTTCACTGGTGACGGACGGCGCGATATCTGGTCGGATGATCCGGCGGACGCATTGGCCTCAACAGCGGCTTATCTTGCGCGATCCGGATGGGAGCGGGGTCGGCCCTGGGGAGGCGAGGTTGGGACCGTCAGCGGCACGCCAGTCTCCGTATTGCAACCGCAGAACCCGGGACCCCGCATTGCCGTATTCCGGAATTTTCAGGTCATCAAACGCTATAACAACTCGGACAGCTATGCCATTGGCGTTGGACATCTGTCAGACCGGATCGCAGGCGGCGCGCCGTTTCAGGCGTCGTTTGGGCCGGATGAAAATGGCCTGACGTTGCAGGACCGCAAAGAGTTGCAGCGACGCCTGACATCCGCAGGCTACGATACGCAAGGCGCGGACGGGGTGATCGGCAAGAATACCACATCCGCGATCAGCGCGTATCAGCGCGCAAACGGCCTGCCTGCGACAGGAGAGCCCTCGGTGGACTTACTGCGCAGGCTCGGCGGTTGACGGCTCAGGCCGCCAGCCCTTTTGAGCCGATATCAAGGAATTTCTGGCGGCGGTCGCGGATCAGCGTTGCCGCATCCTTGCCGTCCAGATCTTTCAGCATCGCCGTGATCGCAGCCCGGACCGATTCAAAGGTTGTTAAGCGGTCACGGTGGGCACCGCCTTTGGGTTCGGTGATGATCCGGTCGCAGATGCCCAGTTTATAGAGGTCTTGCGCCGTCAGACGCAGTGCCTCGGCCGCTTCGCGCATCTTCTCGGAGTCTTTCCACAGGATCGAAGCACAACCTTCAGGTGAGATCACCGAATAGACCGAATGCTCCAGCATTGCCACACGGTTCGCCGTTGCAAACGCCACGGCACCACCAGAACCGCCTTCGCCAATGATCACGGAAACCAGAGGCACACCGATTTTCAAACACATCTCGGTCGAGCGGGCGATGGCTTCGGATTGGCCGCGTTCTTCGGCGCCCTTTCCGGGATAAGCCCCTGCGGTGTCGATCAAAGTAATCACCGGCAGACCAAACCGCCCTGCCATTTCCATCAGGCGCACGGCTTTGCGATAGCCTTCGGGGCGCGCCATGCCGAAATTGCGCTCGATCCGCGATTTGGTGTCGCTGCCCTTTTCATGTCCGATCACCATCACCGGCTGATCATCGAACCGCGCAAGGCCGCCAATCACTGCCAGATCGTCCGCGAAATTCCGATCTCCGGCCAAGGGCGTGAATTCGGTGAACAGCTCGGCAACATAGTCCTGACAATGGGGTCGTTCAGGATGCCGTGCCACCTGACATTTCCGCCAGGGCGTCAGATCGGCATACAGCTCTTCCAGCAGTTTCGCAGCCTTGGCATCCAGCGCCGAGGCTTCTTCGGCCACGTCCATCTCTTCATTGGCACGCGCCAGCGCACGCAGCTCTTCGGCTTTGCCTTCGATTTCGGCCAGGGGTTTTTCGAAATCCAGATACTGGGTCATGACGCCTCTCAACGCGGAAATTCTCTGCTATATGACCTGTGGGGAACCGGGATGCAACTCGGCATGAGTGCGCGAACATGAATTGGGACGGATCCAGCGGGTTGTGGCACTACTCGTTAAGCCCATACGATTCTGGCACCGGGAAAAGAAACCTCCTCTCGAAACCCGTTTGACGAGGGGCCGCGTGTAACACCACTTACAAAAACTCTGATGGATCAACATGAGATATCAGCGAAGGTTTACCTGCACAATTGTGAAGTTTAACTCACTTGCAGGTGCAATTCTCACGTCCTAGTGTCCAATAAACGTCTCAACCAAAAATGGGGAGAAACCTCAGCGAGACTACACTCAGGGAGAAGACCATGAACCTATTCCGGACCGGAGCGCTGGCCGCGGTCCTGGCGATGACAGCCGGGGGCGTAATGTCGGAACCATTAAAACTGCAGCCCGCTGACCCTCAGCCCAACCCGAAATCGGGTCTGAACGTAAAATACGCATGGGAAGGCAATCCTCCGCGTAAGATCCAGAATCTGGCCAAAGCAGAACACCTGCTGAAAAAAGCGAAGCCCGGGCCTCCGCTAAGGGGGCTGGATTACCGGGAAACGAACGACGGTGATCCGGTTTTGACCTTTGACAAGGCTTACAACGTTGCTGCCGAAATCACCGGGTACATCCACTTTGACTCACCCGGCATCTATGAGCTTGAAACCTGGTCCAATGATGGCATCGATGCCTGGGTCGGCGGTCAACAAATAGGATACCTCAATAACCGTCAGCCATGCGATGCGAACCAGAGAACCGAAGTCGAAGTTCCTAAGGCAGGATGGTATCCACTGCACATAAAGTATTTTCAGAAATACGTGGCATCTTGCCTGATGATGAAATGGGGCAAACAAGGCGAGCGGATTACCTGGACGCCAAATGACGTGTTTGGGCGCTGAAGTAAGGCACCTGCAAAGGTGCCGTTCTTAGTTGTTCGAGGCAATCAACTCCGCCTGCGCCACAATCACTTCGGCTTGTTTGATCGAGGCGATATCAACCAGCCGCCCCTTATAGACCGTCGCGCCTTCGCCATTTGCCTTGGCCTGCTCCATCGCGGCCAGGATGTCGCGCGCCTCAGACACTGCTTCGTCTGACGGTGTAAAGACCTGATTGGCCAAGGCGATCTGTTTGGGATGGATCGCCCACTTGCCAACCATGCCCAACGTCGCCGAGCGCTTGGCCTGCGCGATATACCCGTCGTCGTCCGAGAAATCTCCGAAGGGACCATCCACCGGTAGAACGCCATGAGTTCGGCAAGCCGCGACAATCGCGGCTTGTGCCCAGTGCCACGGGTCGGACCAATGCTTGTCGCCTTCGTGCAGCATGTAGTAGTTTTCCTGTGTACCTCCGATGCCGGTGGTCTGCATCCCCATCGATGCTGCAAAATCCGCCGCCCCCAGGCTCATGGCCTGCAGTCTGGGTGATGAGGCCGCGATCTCTTCGACATGCGCAAGACCGGCGGCCGACTCGATGATGACCTCGAAGCTGATCGGTTTGGAGCGGCCCTTGGCGTGTTCAATCGCGGTAACCAACGCGTCGACCGCGTAGACATCCGCCGCACACCCGACTTTGGGGATCATGATCTGGTCGAGGCGATCGCTGGCCTGTTCCATCAGATCGACCACGTCACGATACCAGTATGGTGTGTCCAACCCGTTGATGCGCACCGAAAGGTATTTGTTCCCCCAGTCGACGGTGTTCAGCGCCTCGATGACATTGGCACGCGCTGCGTCCTTGTCGGTTGGCGCAACCGAGTCCTCGAGATCAAGGTTGATAACATCCGCAGCCGATGCCGCCATCTTCGCAAACAACTTGGTATTGGACCCCGGCCCGAACAACTGGCAGCGGTTCGGGCGCGCTGGGGCGGCGGGTTGAATGCGGAAACTCATCGGGACCTCACGTAAGAAAGGAAATTACGATTTTATTCCCCTTCGGGATATTAAATTGCGCAGCGCTGCGCAAGCATGTTTATGCACTTGCGGCATTGCAATTGCAGCATTCACTGGCAATCCGTTTGTTTTCGGCGCTTATGGATTAATCACTTAAGAAACTTGCAATAATTTTGCAATTTTGAACTATTCTACACAATAAACTCTCGCGATCCCTCTCTTTGCTGGAGCGAATCGAGAAACCCTCGTCTGACCGCTCCCTTAGCCTGCTTCGGAATCAAAGGAGTGCACCGCAATGATCGAAACACCGTATCTGCTGTTTTTGGGTGATGCCCCCGACCAACTGGCCGCCAAAGTTGCTATCGGAATCCGGGATTGGCGACCGGAAAACGCCGTAGGCCAGTTCCGGATGGAAGGCTGCAAGGCCGATCTGGGCATGACCGATATGACCCTGGCCGAGGCCAAGGCTGCCGGAGCCAAGACGCTGGTGATCGGTGTAGCAAATCGCGGTGGCGTTATCAGCCAGGCCTGGAAGAAGGTGCTGATCGAAGCGCTGGAAATGGGGTACGATCTGGCATCGGGGCTGCACAACCTGTTGCGGGACGAAGGCGATCTGGTTGCTGCTGCCCAAACCCATGGGGGCACCCTGCACGACGTGCGTGTGCCGACTGACGGGTATCCGATTGCCAATGGCCGCAAGCGCAGTGGAAAGCGATGCCTGGCCGTCGGCACCGATTGCTCTGCGGGCAAAATGTATACGGCAATGTCGATGGATGCCGAGATGCGCAAGCGGGGTTTAAAATCCACGTTCCGCGCCACCGGTCAAACGGGAATTCTGATCACCGGGCAAGGTGTGCCCCTCGATGCGGTTGTTGCGGATTTCATGGCGGGCGCGGTGGAGTATCTGACCCCGGGAAACGATGAGGATCATTGGGATCACATCGAAGGTCAGGGGTCTTTGTTCCACGTGTCATATTCAGGGGTGACAATGGCATTGGTGCATGGCGGACAACCTGATGCCCTGATCCTGTGTCATGAACCGACCCGCACTCATATGCGTGGCCTGCCGGAATACGGCCTGCCAACATTGACTGAACTTCGTGACACCGCCTTACCAATCGCTCGCATCGCAAACCCGGACTGTCAGGTGGTTGGGATTTCAATCAACACCCAAAACCTGAACGAAGACGCGGCGCGAGAGTATATTACAGAGGTGGAGGCTGAGATGGGGTTACCTGCCACTGATCCTTATCGTTTTGGTGCGGGGAAACTTGTGGATGCGCTCATGGCGCTGTGATCTATCTGTCCTGTCGGAGGACCGCCTCCGGCGGGAGTATTTTTGAAAAGATGAAGGAGGGGGCGCGTGCAGATCCAAGTCTCTCGTGATGTTTTTCGCTTGGCGCAGGTTTTTACGATCTCGCGCGGATCGCGGACCGAGGCGCAGGTGCTGACCGTTCGTGTATCTGAAGATGGGATCGGCGGATGGGGGGAGTGCGTGCCTTATGCCCGGTATGGCGAGACGCTGGATTCTGTTGAAGCGGAAATCGCAGGCCTTCCGGACAGGTTTGATCGGGCGGAGTTGATGGGTTTGTTGCCAGCGGGCGCGGCGCGAAACGCGGTGGATTGCGCACTTTGGGATCTGGAGTGCAAACGTGCGGGTCGTCGAGTGTGGGACCTGGCCGGGTTACCCGTGCCGCAGCCGGAAATCACCGCCTATACGCTTTCACTGGATGCACCTGAAGCGATGCGGGTGCAGGCTGCGGCAAACGCGCATCGACCCTTGCTCAAGATCAAACTGGGGACGCCGGACGACATGCCGCGGCTTGAAGCCGTGCGTGCGGGGGCTCCGGACGCCCGGATCATCGTGGACGCCAACGAAGGCTGGTCTGCCGAGGTTTATGCAGATCTTGCGCCGCATCTGGTGCGGTTGGGGGTCGCTTTGGTCGAACAGCCTCTGCCTGCTGACGATGACGAAGCCTTGATCGGGATGCAACGCCCGGTGCCGGTTTGCGCTGACGAATCCTGTCATGATCGCGACAGCTTGCCCAACCTCAAAGGCAAGTATGATGTCATCAATATCAAACTGGACAAAACCGGCGGCCTGACGGAAGCGCTGGAATTGCGCGAAGCGGCGATTGCAGAAGGCTTTGACATCATGGTCGGTTGCATGGTCGGCAGCTCTCTGGCCATGGCCCCGGCAACTTTGTTGGCGCAAGGTGCGATGGTGACAGACCTTGACGGCCCGCTTCTGTTGGCCGAAGACCGCGATACCCCGCTGGTTTTTGACGATACCGGGGTCCACCCGCCCCAAGCCGCGCTCTGGGGCTGAGGACGGCCCTGAAACGAAAAGGATATAAAATGACCCGCACCGTTTATGTGAACGGAGAGTATCTGCCCGAAACCGAGGCGAAGGTCTCGATCTTTGACCGGGGATTTCTGATGGCGGATGCTGTCTATGAGGTTACCAGCGTTCTGGACGGCAAGCTGATTGATTTCGAAGGCCACGCTGTTCGGCTGAAACGGTCTTTGGACGAGTTGCAGATGGCCTCGCCCTGCAGCCAGGACGAGTTGCTGGAGATACACCGCAAACTGGTTGAGTTGAACGATATTGATGAGGGTCTGGTATATCTGCAGGTCTCGCGCGGTAGTGATGGAGATCGGGATTTTGTGTTCCCATCCGCTGACACCAAACCAACGCTTGTTCTGTTTACCCAGAACAAGCCGGGGCTGGCGGACAGTCCCGCCGCGAAGACCGGGGCAAAGATCATCTCCATCGATGATATCCGCTGGGGACGCAGGGACATCAAGACGGTTCAGCTGCTCTATCCGTCAATGGGCAAGATGATGGCCAAGACCGCAGGGTGCGATGACGCCTGGATGGTGGAAGACGGCTATGTGACCGAGGGCACGAGCAACAACGCCTATTTTGTCAAAGGCGGAAAAATCGTCACACGTCCGCTGTCCAACGACATCCTGCACGGGATCACCCGCAAGGCGGTGTTGCGCATGGCTGCCGAGGCGCAGATGGTTGTCGAGGAGCGTCTTTTCACCATCGCAGAAGCACAGGCGGCGGATGAAGCATTTACCACTTCGGCCAGCGCGTTTGTGATGCCGGTGGTCGAGATCGACGGCGTTGCACTGGGTGATGGCACTCCGGGGCCTATCGCAACGCGGTTGCGCGAAATTTATATCGACGAAAGCCGCAAGGCCGCAGTTTAAGGCAAAAGGCCCGTCAAACTGGCGGGCCTTTCCTTTTCGGGTCAGCCCTTTTTGCCAACATTTTCTTCAAAAGCGACCTCGAACGCGGCTTGCTTTTCCGGGCTGGCCTCGGTCTGGTAGTTCGCTTTCCATTCCTCCATGGTCATGCCGTAGAAGATCTGACGCGCCTCGTCCTTGCCCATTTCGATACCCTTTTCGTTGGCCGCTTCCTGATACCAACGAGACAGGCAGTTCCGGCAGAACCCGGCCAGGTTCATCATGTCGATGTTCTGAACGTCAGTGCGGTCCTGCATCAGGTGCTGCTGCAGGCGGCGGAATGCGGCGGCTTGAAGTTCGATTTCGGTTTGAGTGTCCATGGTCAGGCTCCGAATGACAGAATTGCGTGCTGTATCTGACCTAGCGGTCCGATGGCGATGTTTCAACAAACGGCGCGTCAAGTCAGCTTCAAGGCCAGCCACGGGATGATGCAAAAGATCAGCGTCAGTATCTTGTAATTGGCCAGATACCGGAAATATGCCCGCTTCACATCCGAATGCGCCATCTGGAACATCGTGCTGTGGATACCTGCGATCCGGTCCTGCAACACGAAAACCATCGCTGTGGTGAACAGCAAGACGGCGATGTTCAACACAGCCATCCAGCCAAAGACGTCCGTCAGAAATTCCTGAGTCATCATCGCCTCCTTTCCCCGAATATATGGGGATCAGGGCCAGTGCTCACAATAATGTGTGCTCAAAGGTCGCTGGCGTCCAGCGCATCATGCAAAACGGTGGCCAGACGCTCGGCCCAAGCCCGTTGACCCGCGTGATCCCCGATCAGGTCATTGCGCAGCTCGATCAGTGCATTGGGACGGCCAAAGGTGGTGCAGTGTTTATCAATCGCATCTCCGGGCAGCACGCCTGTATAAGGCTCGTTCACCCCGACGCACAGGTCGCCTTCTGCCTCAAGCCGGTCAATCAGCGGCCGCGAGAACCTTTCGTCTGGCGTGTGCAGCACCCCTATATGCCAGGGGCGCGGATCACGTCCGCGCAGCTGGCGCGTAAAGGAATGCATCGATACGATGACCGCGTGCGGCAGTGCCGCCAGGTCCGCCAGCGCCTTGTGATAGGGGCGATAGCACATGTTCAGACGTCGCTCGCGCTCCACCGTGTCGGCGTGGCGATTCCCGGGAATGATGGAGCCATCATAAAGCTTCATCAACAGGGTCGGATCATCCTCACCCCGGTTCGGATCAATCACAAGACGCGAGAAGTTGGCAGCAATGACTGGCGCGTTCAGAATCTCGCCCAGGTGCTTTGACACCTCGTAGGCGCCAACATCATAGGCAATGTGGCGCTCCATATCCTCACGGGGCAGGCCAAGATCGCCTCCGTTCACCTCGGGCGGTACCATGTTGGTTGCGTGGTCACATGTGATCAGCCAGCGCGATGGCCGATCCGCGCCGTGGATAAAAAACGGAGAATACGTCATAAGCCTGTCATCTTGTTCATCGCAGGTGTAGGGCAGTTGCTTCGGAAAGGGAATTGCGCAATAAGCAGCGTGACCGATGTTTGCGGTAACATCTTTATCGGATGACCGACAAAGCCAACGAAGACGTGAAGGGGGCAAGATCAATGCGACGCCTGAGAAATGTAAAAATCGTGGCGACGCTGGGACCGGCGTCAAATGACTATGACATGATCCGCGCGCTGCACGAGGCCGGAGCGGATGTGTTCCGCCTGAATATGAGCCACGGTAGCCATGATGAGATTCGCGAACGGCACCGGATCATTAGGCAGGTTGAGAAGGATCTGGAAAGCCCCATTGCCATTCTGGCCGACCTTCAGGGTCCGAAACTGCGTGTCGGCGTATTCGCCAACGAAGCCGAAGAGCTGGAAGAAGGCGCTGCGTTTCGGTTGGATCTTGATCCGGCGGCCGGTGACATCAACCGCGTCTGCCTGCCCCACCCCGAGATTTTTGCCGCGCTGGAACCGGGCGCGCGTCTTCTGGTCAATGACGGGAAAATTCGCCTGATCGTGCAGGATTGCGGTCAAGACTATGCCAACTGTTCGGTTGAGGTCGGGGGGACGATCTCGAACCGTAAGGGCGTCAACGTGCCCGACGTGGTGCTGCCGCTGGCGGCTTTGTCCGCCAAAGACCGGGACGATCTGGAATTTGTCTGCCAACTGGGTGTCGACTGGCTGGCGCTGAGTTTTGTGCAACGCGCCAAGGACGTATTCGAGGCCCGCGCGCTAGCGGATGGGCGCGCCTCGATCCTCTCCAAGATCGAAAAGCCTGCGGCCGTCGAAGCGTTTGACGATATCCTCGATGCATCCGATGGCATCATGGTTGCCCGGGGCGATCTGGGTGTTGAATTGCCGGTTTCTGCCGTACCGCCGATCCAGAAACGGCTGGTTCGCAAATGTCGGACCGCGGCAAAACCCGTGATCGTCGCCACCCAGATGCTGGAAAGCATGATCGAAAGCCCGATGCCGACCCGCGCCGAAGTCTCGGACGTGGCCACGGCGATCTACGAGGGTACGGATGCCATCATGCTTAGCGCGGAATCGGCTGCCGGGTCGTATCCGGTTGAGGCGGTGCAGACCATGAACAAGGTCGCTATCGAGGTCGAGGCCGATCCGACCTACACTCAGATCATTGCCGCCTCGCGCACCGCCAAGGGCACAACGATCGCCGACGGTATCGTCGCTGCGGCGCGTGAGATTGCGGAAAAGACCGATATCAAGGCAATATGCTGTTTTACCCAAAGCGGCACCACCGCACTCCTGACCGCGCGTGAACGTCCCGGCGTGCCGATCATCGCCATGACGCCCGCGACCGGAACCGCGCGCCGGCTGTGCCTCAGCTGGGGGTGCCACTGCGTGATGACCCCGGAACTCGAGCGATTCAAAGGCGCAGTCGTCAACGCAGCCCGCGCCGCGCGTGCCGGAGGGTTCGCATCGGAAAGCGATCAGATCGTCGTCACTGCCGGTGTTCCGTTCAACGTGCCCGGCACGACGAACATCTTGCGCATCGCGCCTTGTGATGAGCGTCTGATCTACAACACTGATCCTGGCTAAGTCTGTTCGGGCAACCTGCCCAATCAAGTTTTGCTCGAAAATTAGGCATAAAAACTACTATTAGAACAAATAGTTACGGCATTATTGGGTGAAAAACTCAGTTTCCCCTCTGTTTTTCCGTGTTTTTCCCCGATACTGATCGGCAGGGGCAGTCATCTATTTTAGTTCCAAGTTCCGGCTGCCCTGCCGGGGGCACGGGCCCCGGTACAATCACAATAACGGAGGAACGTCATGACAACGAAAATTGTCATTGGGCTGGACGGGACAGAAACCGGCGAGCGTGCGATCGCCTTTGCCAGGGATTTGGCCGAGAGGATCGGTACGTGCGAATTGTTGGTGGTTTACGTCATCGAATGGTCCCCTTTCACTTTCCAGACACCTGAGGAAAACGCACTGCGTCACAAACGGCGTGAGGAAGAGGTTGAACTGGCCACCACGCGCATCATCGCGCCTGCGGTCGAGGCGCTGAAAGCCGCCGGATTCCAGGCGCATGGCATCGTGCGTCATGGAGACGTGGCGGAAACGCTGAATAAGATCACCGTTGAAAATGGCGGATCGCAGATCGTTGTTGGTCGAGCCTCGGCGGACGGGTTCAAGAAACGCCTGTTCGGCAGTTCGACCCAGAATCTGGTCATGCACGCCGATGTGCCGGTCACTGTCGTGAACTGAGGGGAGGGACAAGAATGAGAATGCTCAAACAATTTGGCGCTACAGCCGCTGCGGCCTTTGCCGCGGGCCCTGCTCTTGCGCAAGAGGCTCCGGGTCTTGACGAAAAGATCAACCAGGCCTTCGCCGATTTCACCGGGCCTTTCGTCAGCTTTATCTTCGCGCCGTTTCCGGGAACCGGGTTCCCATGGATCGTGGGGTGGCTGGTGATCGCGGCCACCGTGTTTACGCTGTATTTTGCCTTCGTGCAGCTGCGGTTCTTCAGCCATGCGATAAGCCTTGTCAAAGGTGACTATTCCGACCCCAACGACGCGGGTGAGGTCAGCCACTTTCAAGCGCTGGCCACGGCGCTGTCGGGCACGGTTGGTCTTGGAAACATCGCCGGTGTCGCGGTGGCCGTCGGCATCGGAGGACCGGGCGCAACCTTCTGGATGATCGTCGCGGGCCTTCTGGGCATGGCGTCAAAATTCACCGAATGTACGCTGGGCGTGAAATACCGCAATGAATACGAAGACGGCACCGTTTCCGGTGGCCCGATGTATTATATGTCCAAAGGGTTCAACGAGCTGGGCCTGCCGGGCGGTAAGATTCTGGCTGTTCTGTTCTCGATCTTCTGTATCCTTGGCGCGCTGGGCGGGGGCAACATGTTCCAGGCCAATCAGGCGCATCAGCAGATCGCGGGCATCGTCGGAGATTATCCGGGCTGGATCACGGGTCTGGTCTTTGCGGGCATCGTCTTCGCAGTGATCGTGGGCGGCCTGAAATCCATCGCCAGCGTGACCGAGAAAGTCGTGCCGTTCATGGGTGTGATGTATGTGCTGGCCGCGTTGGTCATCATTATCATGCACGCAGACCAGATCGGCTGGGCCTTTGGCCAGATCTTCGCAGGTGCCTTCACCGGCCTCGGCGTTGCTGGTGGCATGGTCGGGGCGCTGATCCAGGGCTTCCGTCGTGCGGCGTTCTCGAACGAAGCGGGCGTGGGTTCGGCGGCGATTGCACACTCGGCCGTGCGGACCAAAGAGCCGATCACCGAAGGCTTTGTCTCGCTGCTTGAGCCGTTCATTGATACGGTCGTGATCTGTACCATGACCGCGCTGGTAATCATTATCACCCAGCAGCTGATCATCGACCCCGAGACCGGCAAGTACATGCTGAACGAAGCGGGTAATGCGATTGCAACCGTTGACGGCAATTCGGGCGTCAGCCTGACCTCGGCGGCCTTCGCAAGCGCCTTTAGCTGGTTCCCCTACGTTCTGGCCATCGCGGTGGTGCTGTTCGCCTTCTCGACCATGATCAGCTGGTCTTACTACGGCCTCAAGGCCTGGACCTACCTGTTCGGTGAAGGCCACACCAAGGAACTGGTGTTCAAGATCATCTTCTGCGTCTTCGTCGTCATCGGTGCGGCGGCCAATCTCGGCCCGGTCATCGACTTCTCGGATGCGGCGATCTTTGCCATGGCTGTTGTGAACGTCTTCGCGCTCTACTTCCTGATGAAAGTGGTGCGTCAGGAGCTGGCATCCTACGCCGAGCGTCTGAAGAGCGGCGAGATCCGCAAATTCGAACACTAAACCAATTCACCGGGGCGGCCCGCAGCTGCCCCGGTGCCTGACCTGTGCGGATTCCGCAGATTCTGGTCGAAACCCCCTTGCCAGTATGATCGAACTTGCGTAAACGGCGCATCTGTTGCGTGACCGGCCGAGATGGCATGCCGAGTCGCGTCTGAAACCGAACCCGAGAACAGGAGACGGAAATGCCTAAGATGAAGACCAAGTCGAGCGCCAAGAAGCGCTTTAAGGTGACTGCGACCGGTAAGGTCCTTGCTGGCCAGGCCGGCAAACGGCACGGCATGATCAAGCGGACCAAAAAGTTCATCCGCGACGCCCGTGGCAACACCACCCTGTCCGCCCCCGACGCCAAGATCGTCAAGGGCTACATGCCCTACGACCGCTAAGAGGAGATACCGATATGTCCCGCGTTAAAGGTGGAACCGTAACTCACGCCCGTCACAAGAAGATCATCAAGGCCGCAAAAGGCTATTATGGTCGTCGCAAGAGCAACTTCAAAGTTGCCACCCAGGCCGTTGACAAGGCCAACCAGTACGCAACCCGTGACCGCAAGAACCGCAAGCGCAACTTCCGCGCGCTGTGGATCCAGCGCATCAACGCGGCTGTGCGTAGCCATGACGAGGCTCTGACCTATTCCCGCTTCATCAACGGCCTGAACCTGGCCGGTATCGAAGTGGACCGCAAAGTTCTGGCCGACCTGGCCGTGCACGAACCGGAAGCGTTCGGCGCGATCGTCGCCAAAGCTCAGGCCGCTCTGACAGCCTGATCCTCTGATACAGAGACAGTGAATGAAAAGGCCGTCCCTTGTGGGCGGCTTTTTTAGTCGGGTCAGCTTTACCTGCCCCTCAGAAATCACGATTATCGGCTGGCAACCGGGGCGGGGATTTCTCGGAGCAGTTTGCGCCGCAGGGCCGCTGCGTAATCCTCGTAGTCAGAGGCGATTTCCATGAAAGCCCCGCTGCCTGAAATGACATGGGTGGCATAGTACTCAAGCACTTCAGACTCGGCTCCGGCGATCACCAGCGCGTTGACGGTGACGCCCTGCATCGCTGGCATTTCCCGCGCAACATGCGGACGAAACCCATTGTCGTGTTTGCCATCCCCTGACACGTCGATCACACGGCGTCTGCAATTTGTACCGTAATCGATCATCAGGGCACCGAAGGCGACGGCGGGCCCTATCCCGGTCGCGCCCGTTGCGCTTCGGGGCGCGGCAAGAATGTCCGCGGCCATCGCTTGCAACCCGACCGACCCTTTGACCAACCGCCAAGCGGCGATTTGTGTTTGCTGTCGCGAGTCAGCCCATTCATACGCCATAAGCGCCACCCCGCCGGGCTGTGCTGAAATCGCAGTGACAACATCTGGATCGAGCAAGGCCGTGGCCAACCCTTCGCGTTGAAGCCGGAACTCGGCGTCATCGACGCTTCCGGAAACGTCCAATGCGAGGGCCAACGCCAGTTCACACGACCACGCCTTACCCATAGAAAGAAACAAGCTTGAGAAGATGATAAACGCAGCCATCCGCATGGCCAGAACTTGGCCCCACACAGGCGCGTATTGTCAACACAACTTTTGGTCGGTTCGCGCCCGTCTATTCAGCTTTTCCAGAACGTTTCGATCAATTTTGTACGCCAATTGCGAGCACATTCAGAATGCGGCAATCGAAGCGAACTTGCACGCCGGGCTACTTTCCATCGTCCTTCTTTACCAACTGCGCGGCAAAGGCCACGCCTGTGCCTGGCCCGGCATAGGTGACCATCAGGACGTCATCCAGATACACGCCGTTGAAGACGCCTGATGAGACGTCCTCACCCGAAGTCCCCGCCTCGGCCAGAACAAAGCGGGTGGGGTCGTCGAGTGCGAAGGTGCCCATGGTCTCTTCGACGATCCAGTCGGTGTCGCCGATCCGCCGCCAGCGGTTCGTGGCCGTGATCAGGTTGCCGTCGAGCTTCGTGATCTCAAGCTCCATCTCGGTTTTCAGCAGGCCCTTTTCATGGTTGGGGTTCGATTTGGCGAAGGCCACCAGATAGGTGCCATGCCAGGTGCCAGTGATCTGAGGGAAACCGCCGCCTTCGTCTGCGGATACGGCGGCGGGGATGGTCAGGCTCAGAATGATGGCCAGTGATCGGGCAATAGTACGGAACATTGTGAAATCTCCTGTGACACGAGGGGGTGATCTCACGCTAACGTTCCTGAGGGATTTCACAAGCGCGCGGCCCGACGGTGGTCAGGAACCGACTTGTTCTTCGATCACCCTACGCGCCACGCGGAAGCATTCCAGCGCCTGTGGAACGCCGCAATAGATGCCGATCACGTGGATGATGGCGCGGATTTCCTCGGTGGAGACGCCGTTGTTGATCGCACCTCGGCAGTGGATCTCCCATTCGTGCATCTTACCCAGCGCGCCGATCATCGACAGGTTCATCATCGACCGTGTCTTCGCGTCGATCACGTCATCTCCCCAGCCGAAGCCCCAGCACCACGCCGTCATCGCCTCTTGAAACGGGCGGGTGAAATCGTCGGCGGCGGCCAGGCTCTTTTCGACATATTCTGCGCCCAGCGTCGCCTTGCGCTGCTCCAGACCTTTCAGGAACAGGTCTTCGTCAAATGTGCTCATGATCCGGTCCTCTGAGGCTGTTCGTCGATGGCGTCGCGCATCCATTTCTGCAGATGCATGACGGGGTGTTCCGAGTTTACGCCGCCCTTGGGGTCAATCACCAGCGGGCCGGGGCGATAACCGCGCGAATGCAGGCCGCGCTGTACGGATTCGACCAGCCGGATATCTTCTTCCACCGTGGTCGCGCGATCCTGCGCCGCGAGTTGGCGTATCTTTGGATCGTCCACGCCACCCACCGAATACCAGCCGCGCCAGACCACCACGTGGTCGGCATCCACAGCACGCCAGTGATAGGTGTTCAGCACATTCCCCGGATAAACCTGAAACGAGAACATCGGCCAGAGGAACCAACTGGAATATTCGTCGAAATGCTTAAAGCCTGATTGTATGTCGTAAGTCATGTTCTCAAGGCTCTGACACTCGGTCGTGTGACGCAGGCACATGCCCTGAGGTTGGATGTCATAGGTCTCAGGCCGAACCACTCCGTTCGCAAAGGTCGGGTGGTTGAGCGAGCAGTGGTAGCATTCCGAATAATTCTCGACCGAGACCTTCCAGTTGCAAAGCTCCGGTATTTCGACCCATTCCAGCGGCTTCAGATCAGCCCAGTTGGGCACCCATTCCTCAAGCTCGGCGCGCGCGTTCGGGAACCAATCGTCCATCGGCGCGGCATCGGGGTCGAGATTGACGAAAACAAAACCCAGAAACTCTTCGCTGCGCACCTCGTTCAGGCAGACCGAGGATTTGTCGAACCCTTCAACCGCCTTCAGGTTCGGCCCGGCCCGTAGCTCTCCTGTCAACTCATAGGTCCAGGCGTGGTAGGGGCAGACGACGACGCGCGTCGTCCCGGTGCCTTCGACCAGTTGGTGCGCGCGGTGTTGGCAGACATTGTAGAACACACGGATCTTGTCATCGCGGCTTCGGATGGCGAACAGGTCTTGCCCGGCGACTTGAAACGCCACGTATGCGCCCGGCTCGGCCAGTTCCGAGGCGTGGCAACCGAATTGCCATGTACGGGCCAGCAACCCCTCGGTTTCCATGCGGAACACGGCGGGATCAGTGTAGTACCGGGCTGCGAGGGATTGGATGGGGGCTGTCACGTGTCCTCCGCGTGGTAAAGGCCAAGCTGATGGCGGCGTTTGTGAAAGGTCTCGACCCGTTCGACGATCTCATCGCTGGCAACGGCGATCACGAAGGACAGCAGCGTTTCCAGCAAGGCAACCGTGCTGACCGAAGACGGGAAGAATTGCGGCGTGTCTGCCGAGATGACAAAGCCATGATCCGCCGCACGTAGGATCGGGCTGGCCGGGCTGTCGGATAGGCCGACGATCTTCAAACCCTGCTCGCGCGCGACCTGCACCGCCTCGACCACTTCGTTGCGGTACGGCTTGCAGGTCATGGCAATCAGAACGTCGCGCTTGTCTGCCCAGGCCAGATCATCGATCGGGTTTGATCCGGGGCGCGGGATGGCGTGGAACTGCACCATTCCAGTTGATGCCAGATAGACAAAGTTCCGCGCGTTCGAGTTGTTCACGCCCACGCCCAGCACAAACACATTGCGCGAGTTCCAGATGTCTTCAGCCGCTGCTTTCAACTGTTCGGACGAGATATTGGCAAAGGTTTCCTCGACATTGCGCAGGGCGTCCTGAACCATATCAGCGTAAAGCCCGCCCATATTGCCAGACTTGCGAATGTCCTGCAGCCAACGGGCGCGGTCGGGAAAATCGGCCTGCCCGCGCCGGATCGCCTCGCGGAAGGGCACACGGAAATCCTCGTACCCTTCAAACCCCACCTGCCGCGCCATGCGGACGATGGTGTTGGGTTTCACATTTGCGGCCTCGGCGATTTCGCGCACCGTCGAAACCCCCACGTCGCGGGGGTTTTCCAGCACATAAGTGGCGGCTTTGCGCGCCTCGGGCGTCAGCTCGGACAGTTCATCCGCCAACCGTTCGAGAATCGTATTTGATACATTTGTCCCATTCATGATTGACGATGGTACTTTTGTTTGCTTACGCTGTCGAGACAAAATCGACTCAGAGGAGTGATCCGATGGCATCTGATTTCCCGGCCCACGCGCGCGTGGTTATTGTGGGTGGCGGAGTGATGGGCGTGGGCCTTGCCTACCACCTTGGGCACGAGGGCTGGGGCGCAGAGACCGTGCTGCTGGAAAAGGCCGAACTGACCAGCGGCAGCACCTGGCACGCGGCGGGGCAGATCACCCATTCGACCTCTAGCTTCGGCTTGGGCAAATGCGTCGATTACAATATCGGGCTCTATTCCGGTGCGTTGGAGGCCGAGACCGGGCAGGCGGTCACATGGCATGGCTGTGGTTCGTTCCGGCTCGCCTATTCCGAAGACGAGATGGACTGGCTGCGCCATACCCTGTCCGTGGGTCGTTCGCTGGGCTTCAACATAGATCTGGTCGGCCCGGACCGGGTGGCCGAGTTGCATCCGTTCTACAATCTGGATGGTGTGCTGGGCGCTTTGCACACCCCTGACGACGGCCATGTGGATCCGACCAATGTGACCATGGCGATGGCTGCGGGCGCGCGTCAGAAAGGCGTCCGGATCATTCGGCGTTGTCAGGCGACCAACATTACGCAGGCCGAGAATGGCGAATGGGTAGTCGAGACGCCAAAGGGTACGATCACCTGCGAGCATGTGGTCAACGCGGGCGGCACCTATGCGCGGCAGATGGGCGAATGGTCGGGCCTGCAACTGCCAATGACCTCGATGAAGCATCATTACTTCGTGACCGAACCCGTGCCGGAGTTCGAAACGCTGGAACAGGAACTGCCGGTGATCCGCGACGACAAGAAAGTGTCCGGCTATATCCGGATGGAGCAAAAGCGCGGCCTGATCGGGATTTACGAGAAGGAAAACCCCAATTCAGTCTGGCACGATCATTGCCCGTGGGACTATGAGAACTGGCTGTTCGATGCGGATTACGACCGGGTGATGCCATGGCTTGAGGAAAGCCTGAACCGGATGCCGATCTTTGCGGAGCTGGGCATTCAGCGCGAGGTACACGGCGCGATCAGCCATCCGCCGGATGGCAACCCGCTGATCGGACCTGCGCCGGGCGTACAGAACTACTGGTGCTGCTGCGGCACGCAGATCGGGATCGGCTGGGGGCCGGGCCTGACACGCGAGTTGGCGCGTTGGATGGTGCATGGGGCCGCCGATATTTCGATGCGCGAATATGACCCGCGCCGCTTCGGCCGCTACGCCACGAAAAACTGGCAAGTGATCAAGGCCGAGGAAGATTATTGCCTGCGCCACGAAATCCCCTTCCCGCATTTCAACCGGCTGGCGGGCCGTCCGATCAAACCGTCGCCGCTGCATGAGGTGCTGAAATCGAAGGGCGCTGTGCATGAAGAGGTCTATGGCTTTGAACGCCCGCGCTGGTTCGCCCGCGAAGGGGTGGCACAGCAGGATCACTATTCCTTCCGCCGAACGCCAGCCGACGACATGGTCGCGCAAGAGGTCAAAGCAGTACGCGAACGGGTCGGCGTCATGGACGTCACCGCCTTTACCAAGGTCGAAGTTTCAGGCCCCGATGCCTATGATCTTCTGGATCGTCTGACCGCGAACCGGATGCCGCAGAAGGATGGCTCGATCACCCTGACCCATATGCTGAACCGCCGGGGGCGGATCGAGTTGGAGACCACCATCGTCCGCATGACGCAGGATCGATATTATCTCGTCTGTGCGGCGTTCTTCGAACAACGCCTGCTAGATCATCTGGTGCAACAGCGTAACGAAGACGATGTCACGATCACCAAGCTTTCAGCCGATTGGTCGGCCTTGTCGCTGAACGGGCCGAGGTCGCGCGACGTGTTGGGCGCTTGCACCGATGCTGATCTTAGCAATGCCGGTTTTCGCTGGCTTTCAGCACAGCAGATCAAGATCGCGGGCCACGACGTTTGGGCCTTCCGCATGTCCTATGCCGGAGAGCTTGGCTGGGAACTGCACATGCCCAATGCCGCCTGTCTGGACGTCTACAATGCGCTCTGGGCGGCAGGAGTAACCCATGGGATCACCGACTACGGCAGCTTCGCGATGAATGTGATGCGGATGGAGAAAGGTTTCAAAGGGGCCGGAGAATTGACCAACGAGGTCACACTCGCCGAGGCCGACGTGCTGCGCTTTGCCCGCACAGACAAAGACTATCTGGGCAAGGACAAAACCCTGAACACCGACCTGCCGTGGATCTGCGCCTATCTCGAAATCGAACCGGGCGGAGAGATCGACGGACATGGCGGCGAAGCCGTGCTACTGGAGGGCCGTGTCGTGGGCTCGACCGCTTCCGTGGCCTATGGGCACACGGTCGGTAAAATCCTCGCCTTTGCTTACATCAAACCCGAAGCCGCCGCGGCAGGCACCGAACTGCAGGTCATCATCCATGGCACGCCGCGCGCCGCCCGGGTTTTGTCCGAGCCGGCCTATGACCCGCAAAGCCTGCTGCCTCGCACCGATGCTGCGCTGGAGGCTGCGCAATGACGCAGCCAGCCACCATGCAGGCTATGGTGACCATGGGCCACGGCGATCTGGATCAGATGGTCTGGCATGAAGACTGGCCCTGCCCCACCCCCGCCCCCGGCGAAGTACTGATCCGGGTCGGGGCCTGCGGGCTGAACAATACCGACGTGAACACGCGATCCGGCTGGTACTCGAAAACCGTCAGCGATGCCACGACCGGAGGCGCGTTCGAGAATGTCGGCAACGACGACCCGACATGGGGCGGCGCGCCTCTGGCCTTCCCGCGCATCCAGGGCGCAGATGTGTGCGGCCAGATCGTCGCGGTTGGCGAAGGCGTTGACCCGCGCCGGATCGGCGAGAGGGTGATCACCGATTGCTGGCTACGCGATCCGGCGGAACCCACAAACAAGGACAAGGCCGGGTATTTCGGATCAGAACGGGATGGTGGCTTTGCACAATTCACGACCATTCCCGCACGGAATGCCATTGCGATCCGGTCTCCGTTGTCCGATGCCGAACTGGCAACATTCTCCTGCTCATACTCCACCGCCGAAGGAATGCTGACCAGCGCAAATGTCTCGGAACGTGACACGGTTCTGGTGCCTGGCGCGTCGGGCGGCGTGGGCGGTGCATTGGTGCAGCTGGCCAAACGACGCGGCGCGCGGGTGATCGCCCTGGCCACCGAGGCCAAACACGCCGACGTCGCCAAACTTGGCCCCGACCGTATTTTGCCTCGCGCGCCCGAAGAGCTGCGCGCAGCACTTGGGGCGGAAAAGATCACCGTTGTTGCCGATGTCGTGGGTGGCCCGTACTGGCCGACGCTGATCGACATTCTGGAGCGCGGTGGGCGATACACCTGCTCGGGTGCGATCGCTGGGCCGATGGTCGCGCTCGACCTGCGTACCTTCTATCTACGCGACCTGACCTTTACCGGCTCGACCGTAATCGACCCAAAGGTCATGCAAAATCTAGTGCAATACATCGAAGCAGGTGAGGTGAAACCCGCCCTCGCCGCGACCTATCCTCTGCGGGACCTGCACGCTGCGCAAACGGCTTTCATTACCAAGCAACACACCGGCAATATCGTGGTCATACCATGAAGATCACAAAACTCTCTCTCTGGTCCATCGACCTGACCAGTCACGATACCTACTACATGGCTGATGGCAAAACCTGTGCCACGGTTGAAACCCATGTGCTGTGTCTGAAAACCGATACCGGCCTGCAAGGCTGGGGCGAGGTCTGCCCGATCCCGCATTACCTGCCTGCCTTTGCCAAAGGCGTGCCCAGCGCAGTGGCCGAGATGGCGCCCGAAATCCTCGGCATGTCTCCGTTTGGCGTCGATGCGCCAATGCGCAAACTGGATGGCTTTCTGCAAGGTCATGCCCACGCCAAGTCGATTGTCGATATCGCTTTGTGGGACCTGTTCGGAAAGGCGACAGCACAGCCGGTCTACGCCCTTTTGGGCGGGCGGACGCGCAAGGACATGCCGCTTTATCACTCCATCACCTGCGTCGCCCCGGATGAGATGATGCGGATCGCCCAGGCCGCCTATCAAACCGGTATCCGACAGTTTCAGGTCAAGCTGGGGGTCGAGGGCGACTGGCAGGCGGATGCTGAACGGCTGACCAAAGTGCGCGAGGCTGTGGGCAATGGCCCTCTGGTCTATGGCGACTGGAACTGCGGGGCCTCGCGCCTGCAGGCCACCCGCACCGGGCGCGCTGTGGCGCATCTGGACGTCATGCTGGAACAACCCTGCAAAACGCTGGAGGATTGCGCTGCCGTGCGGCAGGCCACCGGCCTGCCGATGAAAATCGACGAAAACGCGCATGATCTGGCTTCGTTGCTGCGCGCCTCGGAACTGGGCTGCATGGACGCGGTTGCACTGAAACTGTCAAAGTTCGGTGGCCTGTCGGCCATGCGCCGCGCCCGCGATCTGACCGTGCATCTGGGGGCCGAGATTTGTGCCGAATGCACCTGGGGTTCGGACATTGTGACCGCCGCGTCGTTGCATTTTGCCGCCTCCACGCCGCAAGGTTCGTTGATGAACACCTGCGATCTGTCCTCTTACGTGTCGCCGCGTCTGTGCCCGGATGCGCCAGTGCGTGAAGATGGACGGATTGCGCCGCCCGACGGACCGGGGCTGGGCGTGACGCCCGATCTGGGCCTCCTTGGAACCCCGATTTTGGAAATGGCCTGACAGATGCTGAAACTTCACACTCAATCCGAATGGATCGCCCGCGCCGAACAGGTCTTGCCCGCCGGAGGGTTTGGCAATTTCGACCCCGGCATCCTGATCGCGCGCGGCGAGGGCAGCCGCGTCTGGGACGAGGATGGCAAGGAATATGTCGATTACCTGATCGGCTCCGGCCCGATGCTGCTGGGCCATGGCCACCCCGAGGTGATGGAGGCCGTGCTGGAGCAACTGCCCAAGGGCATGACCTTTTTCGCCAACAACAGCAAAGGCGTGGAACTGGCCGAGGCCATCGTGAACGCCGTTCCGTGTTGTGAACAGGTGCGCTTTGTCGCCTCGGGCGGCGAGGCGGATATGTACGCGATCCGGCTGGCGCGCGCCTATACGGGCAAGGACAAGATCCTGAAATTCGAAGGCGGCTATCACGGCATGAGCGCCGAGGCGCAGATGAGCCTCGCCCCCGCGAAACGGGTGAACTTCCCCCAAGCGGTGCCCGACAGCGCCGGTATCCCGCAAGGCGTCGCCGACCAGATGTTGATTGCCCCGTTCAACGATCTGGAGGCTGTGGCGGCTTTGCTGGCGGAACATGACGACGTGGCCGCGATCATCGCGGAACCGTTGCAACGGATTATCCCACCCGAACCCGGCTATCTGCAGGGGCTGCGCGATCTGTGCGACAAACACAATGTGCTGTTGATCTTTGACGAGATCGTCACCGGCTTTCGCCTTGCCTATGGCGGTGCACAGGAACGCTATGGTGTGACGCCCGATATCTGCACCTTGGGCAAGATCATCGGCGGAGGGTTCCCTCTGGCGGCCCTTGGTGCCAGCGCCGAGATCATGCAGCATTTCGACAAGGACAAAGTCGGCGCAGACAAATGGCTGATGCAGTTGGGGACGCTGTCAGGCAATCCCGTTGCCGCAGCGGCAGGCCTGAAAACGATGGAGGTTCTGGCCCGTGACGGGGCCTATGATCGCCTGCGCCAGACAGGACGCGCCTTGCAAGACATGCAAAGCAAGGCACTGGATGCGGCAGGTATCCCCCATCGGATCTGCGGGGATGAAACCCTGTTCGATATCTTTTTCACGGAAACACCCTGCCGGGATTACCGCAGCGCCGCGCATGACGACCCGGGCCGGAACGCGCACTATAACGCGGTGTTGCGGGCGCATGGCGTGTTCAAGGCCCCGGGCAAGCTTTACCCGTCGATGGCCGTCACACAGGCCGATCTGCACCTGACACAAGAGGCAGTCACTGCCGCAGTTGCGGCTATTCAGTCTGGCTGAAGGTTGACGTTGCGCGCGGCGCGTGGGAACGATGTCACCACAGCGTCAGCCCATCAGCACATAGGATCAAGCAATGAAGATCGAGCCGTTCGGTGTCGAAATCTGGATGAACGAATGGGAAACCAAATGCGCGTTCAATCTGGCCGAAACCTGTGTCGAAAGCCTGACCATCGCCGAGCTTTTGCAGATCGCCGGGCGCAACTCGGACGATCTGTCAGACTTGCTGGGCATGAAGATGACCTATGGGGCCATCGAAGGCTCGGACCGGCTGCGCGACGCGATTTGTGGGCTTTATGAATCCCAGAAACGCGGCAACATCATTGTCACCCACGGCACGATCGGCGCCAATATGCTGGTTCACAAAACGCTCGTGGAACGGGGCGATCACGTCGTGGCTGTGGTGCCGACCTATCAGCAACATTACTCGATCCCCGCCAGCATCTGGGCCGAGGTGTCGCAGGTGCATCTTCGGGCCGAAAATGGCTATCTGCCCGATCTGGACGAGCTGCGTGCCGCCGCAAAACCCGGCACCAAACTGATCGCCATCAACAACCCGAACAATCCGACGGGCGCGCTGATGGATCGTGACTATCTTCTGCAGATTGTCGACATTGCCCGCGACATCGACGCATGGTTACTGTGCGACGAGGTGTATCGCGGAACAGCGCAAGATGGCACGGGCATGACCTCGTCTGTGGCTGATCTTTACGAAAAGGGCATCTCGACCGCCGGTATGTCCAAGGCCTTTTCACTGGCCGGGTTGCGTCTGGGATGGATTGCGGGATCAACCGACCTGATCGAGGCGGTGTCGATCCACCGGGATTATGACACGATATCGGTCGGCATGATCGACGATCACTTTGCGGCCATCGCGCTGGAAAACCACGAAAAGGTTCTGGCCCGCAGCCACGCGATCACGCGCGGCAATCTGGCCATGCTCAGCGACTGGGTGGACAGCGAATCGCTTATCTCATGGGTCAAACCCAAGGCGGGCACGACCGCCCTGCTGCACTATGACCTGCCCCTTTCCTCACATGAGCTTTGCGTGCGCCTGCTGCAAGACACCGGCGTGATGTTCACGCCCGGATCAGCGCTGGGGCTGGAAGGATGCGTGCGCATCGGTTATGCGAACACGCCTGCGATCCTGCGTGACGGGCTGGCGAGAGTGTCCGATTTCCTCGCCCGCCAATAGGCGTCACTTTCGCATCGACTTCCCATCGTGAAACAGATGCACCTTGTCGGGCGACGCGGTCACGGCCACCGTCTGCCCGCGCATGTTGCGTTGAACGCCGGGCAGTTTGGCGATGTTGGCATCCGCCCCTTCTGGTGCGGCGAAATACAGCAAGGTCACCTCGCCCAGCGCTTCGGTGAAATCGACAACGCCTGAAAAGATCGGCGTATCCTCGGTGACGACAAAATCTTCGGGGCGGACGCCGATATTGACCTTCTTGCCCTCATCCGATGCTTCGGTTGCAATTGCCGACACGGCAACGCCGCCATCGTCCAACGTCACCGTTGTTGTCTCACCCGTGCCGGTGATCGTACCCGGCAGAAGGTTCATCGCGGGTGAGCCGATGAACTGCGCGACAAATTCATTGTCCGGCGTTTCGTACAGCTCAAGCGGTGTGCCGACCTGCGCAATCCCCTTGTTGGCCAGAACCACGATGCGGCTGGCCAGCGTCATCGCCTCGACCTGATCGTGGGTTACATAGATCATCGTGCTGTCGGGCATCGCCTCTTTCAGGCGCGCAATCTCAATCCGGGTCGCCACACGCAGTGCAGCGTCGAGATTCGAGAGTGGTTCGTCGAACAGATAGACCTTGGGGTCCCGCACAATGGCCCGCCCGATGGCGACCCGCTGACGCTGCCCACCTGAAAGCGCCTTGGGCAGGCGGTCCAGAAACGGTTCAAGCTGCAGGATACGGGCGGCGCGTTCGACGGCGGCATCGACCTCGGCTACGGGCATTTTGGCGATCTTCAGTGCAAAGGCCATGTTCTCGCGCACGGTCATGTGCGGATACAGAGCATAGCTTTGGAACACCATCGCGATGCCGCGTTGTGCCGGGGGCACCTCGTTCATCACCTGCCCTTCGATCTCAAGCGTCCCGCCCGAGATTTTCTCCAGCCCTGCAATCATCCGCAGCAGGGTGGATTTGCCGCAGCCCGAAGGGCCCACAAAAACGATCAGCTCGCCCGTTTCGATGTCCAGATTGATGTTTCGCAAAACATCGACCGTGCCATAGGTCTTGGCCACATCCGTGAGATTGAGTTCCGACATGGCTTATCCCTTCCCTCTGATCATCAAACAGAATTGAGCAGCGTCCAGAGATACACTCCCTGTCCCCGCGACGCTGCCCAACCCCTCCCCGATTGCGCGCCAGTTGCCCTCGGGCAATCTGGCCTCAGCCGTCTCCGACCCTAGGTTGAATGCACAGAACACCTGCTCGGTGGCATCCTCACGCAGGAATGTCAAAACCGAGCCGTTCTGGGTCATGTCTTTTTGCGAACCAGACATCAGCGCGGAATGCACGTGGCGCAGCGCAATTGCCGCGCGATAATGGTGCAGCATGGAATTGGGGTCCTGCTCTAATCGGTCCACAGCGCGTTCAGCCTGAGGCGAACTGACTGGCAACCAGGGCCGCCCGGTGCTGAAGCCCGATTGTTCATCCTGGGCTGCCCAAACCATCGGCGTGCGGCATCCGTCGCGGCCTTTGAATTCCGGCCAGAATTCGATGCCATACGGGTCCTGCAGATCTTCGAACGCCACATCGGCTTCGGGCAGGCCCAGTTCCTCGCCCTGATAGAGGCAGGCAGACCCGCGCAGGCACATCATCAGCACCGCATGCTGCCGGATGGCCGCATCGTCCAGACCCCAGCGCGAGGCATGGCGCTGCACATCATGGTTCGAAAACGCCCAGCAAGGCCAAGCGTCGCCTGCCTTGGCCTCAAGCTGGTCAAACACTTGTTTGGCGTACGACGCCGTGAGGCGGCGTTTCTCAAGGAATTCAAATGCATAACACATATGCATCCGCTTATCGCCGGTGGTGTATTCGCCCATGATCTCCAACCCGCGCTGCGCGTCTCCGACCTCACCAAGACAAGCGCGGCCTTCGTATTCGTCAGTCAAAGCACGCAGACGTTCCAGGAAGGCGACATTCTCTGGCTGGCTTTTTGAATAAAGGTGATCCTGATGGTTATAGGGATTCACCATCGGCGCGATTGAGGCGTTGCGCTGATCCATCGGCAGGCCGGGATTGTCGCGCAGCTGTGCATCGTGGAAATAGAAGTTGATGGTGTCCAGACGGAACCCATCAACACCCAGATCCAGCCAGAACCGGGCCACATCCAGCAGCGCATCCTGCACTTCGGTACAGTGAAAATTCAGATCGGGCTGCGAGGTCAGGAAGTTGTGCAGATAGTACTGCAAACGACGTGAATCCCATTGCCAAGCCGAACCTCCAAAGATCGACAGCCAGTTGTTCGGCGGTGTCCCGTCGGGTTTGGGATCGGCCCAGACATACCAGTCCGACTTCGGATTGTCCCGGCTGGCGCGGCTTTCGATGAACCACGGGTGCTGATCCGAGGTATGGGACAGCACGAGGTCAATCATCACCTTCAGCCCAAGCCCATGCGCTTGATCCAGCAGGTCCTTGAAGTCCGACATCGTGCCGAACATTGGATCGACATCGCGGTAATCGCTGACGTCATAGCCGAAATCCTTCATCGGAGATTTGAAGAACGGTGAAATCCAAATCGCATCCACGCCCAGCGAGGCGATATAGCCCAGCCTTTGAGTGATCCCCTTCAGGTCGCCGATCCCATCGCCATTGCTGTCCTGAAAGCTGCGCGGATAGATCTGATAGATCACCCCTCCGCGCCGCCAGTCGGACTTTGCTTCTGTTGCTTTGAATGCTGTGGTTTGCACGTTCATCAGACGCCTCTATTTGACGGACCCGGCCAGCAGCCCGCGGACCAGGTATTTTTGCATTGCGAAGAAGACGATCAGCGGCACGGCTATCGAGACGAAGGCCGCTGTCGCCAGAATTTCCCAGTTGCCGCCACGCGTTCCCAAAAGCTCGACAATCCTGTTGGTCATGACCGTGGTCTGACCGGACGCATCAATCAGGAACACCTTGGCGACCAGCAGATCGTTCCAAGTCCACAGGAACTGGAAGATCGCGAACGAGGCCAAAGCCGGAAAGCTGAGCGGCAGGATCAGTTTGGTGAAGATCTGGAACTCGGTCGCGCCATCGACCCGCGCGTTCTCGATCAGGTCACGGGGCAGCCCGGCCATGTAATTGCGCAGCAGATAGATCGCCAGCGGCATCCCAAAGCCGGTATGGGCCATCCAGACGCCCAGATACCCTTTGCCGATCCCGATATTCAGATGGAATTTCAGCAACGGTATCAGCGCCAGTTGCAACGGCACCACCAGCAATCCGACCACGGCAGCGATCAGCAGGGCCCGCCCGGGGAAGTCCATCCACGCCAGCGCATAGGCCGCAAAGGCTGCCACCAGAATGGGGATGATCGTCGCCGGGATGGTCACCGTCAGCGTGTTGAAGAACGCCCGCCCCATACTGTCGGTGCTGTCCTCGGCCAGCAGGACCTTGTGATAGTTCGCCAGCGTGAACTCGGGCGGCAGTTCCGCTGTCACAAAGACACGCGCGCCTCGGCTGCCGGTGAACTCCTCGGTGTTCTCCATCCGGTAGTTGCCCTGCGCGTCCAATGTGATCGTGCCACCGCGACGCAATTCAGCCGTATCGCCCGGAACGTACTCATCCACAGCGCGGGAACTGACACCCCATTTCGAGATCGTGGCCTGCGTGCCTGCGTCGAACAGGTTGCCTTGGATCACATACATCCCGTTTTCCTGCACCTGCGTTTCAGGTGCGGCGGCGCGCAGGGTCAGGTTCTGCTCGGACGGGAAAAGCGATCGCCACCAGCCGCTGGTCGCGATCTGATCCGCCGTGCGGAAGGATGAGATCAGCAGCCCCAGCGTTGGAACCACCCAAAGCACCACCAGAAACAGGACCGAGGCATGGACAACCCAGCGCAGTGCCGGTTTGGTTCCTGCAATATCGCTCATGGCCTCACTCCATCTCTTTGCGCGCGTTGCGCACGTTCCAAATCAGGATCGGTGTGACCAGAAGCATGATCACCATGGCCGAGGCAGACCCAACGCCCCAGTCATTGGCGCGGAACAATTTGTCATACATGTAGTTGGCCAGAACCTGCGTCTCCCACTGGCCGTTGGTCATGGCAAAGACGATGTCGAAAACCTTGAGCACGGTGATGGTGATCGTGGTCCAGACAACTAGGATCGTCGTCTTGATCTGCGGCACCTTGATGCGGAAGAAAATCTGGAACGGATTGGCACCGTCCAGAATGGCGGCTTCTATGGTTTCCTCGGGTATACCGCGCAGGGCGGCGGAGAGGATCACCATGGCAAAGCCGGTCTGAATCCAGATCAGTACGACCATCAAGAAGAAACTGTTCCAGAACGGGATGGTCAGCCATGTCTGCGGCTCGGTCCCGCCAAAGAAGATGTACAGCGCGTTCAACATGCCGATCTGATCCTGCTCGGCCGGGCGGGTGTCATAGACCAGTTTCCAGATCACCGAGGCCCCAACGAACGAGATCGCCATCGGCATGAAAATCAGAGACTTGGCGACATTGCCCCAGCGAATACGATCCGTCAGTTGTGCCACCAGCAAGCCGAACGCGGTCGACATGGCGGGCACGATGATCAGCCAGAACATGTTGTTGCGCATGGCTTCCCAGAACTTGGGCTCTTTCGCCATCTGAATGTAATTGTCCAGCCCGACCCATTCATACCCGCCACCGGGGATACGATCGGTCAGCGACAGGCGCAGGGTCTCCACCACCGGATACGCCAGATACAGGCCCAAAGCGGCAATCGCCGGGAACAGGAACAGCCAGGGCCGGATGATGTTGGCGCGGTTGATATTGCGCCCTGCATTCGGGCCCCGCGCCGGAAACAGAACTTTGTCAAGGAACTGGTTCGAAAGGTAGAAATAGCCCACGCAACCTGACACGCCGATGGCGATGGTCAGCAGGCCCTGAAATGCCGGATGCATGCCGCGTCTCCCTTGCGACGGTGGGGTGGGGCAACCCGGCGTTGCGGGTTGCCCGGTGCGGAACGCTTAGTCGAGCGCGTCCCAGGAGGATTGGATTTCGTTGGCAACTTCTTCAGCCGATGTTCCGCCGGTATAGTCGACCATACCGGTCCAGAAGGTTCCGGCACCCACGCCGCCCGGCATCAGGTCGGACCCGTCAAACCGGAACGTGGTGGCCCCCAGAAGAATGTCGTTCATCTTCTTCAGCGTCGGGTCCGAGAACAGCGAGGTATCGACGCCCTTATGCGGTGTCAGGAACCCGGTTAGCTGCATCCAGGTTTCATGCGCTTCGGGTGTTTGCAGATACTCGATCAACGCATGCGCACCGGGGCTGTCATTGGTGATTGCCCAAAGGGTGCCCGCGCCCAGAACCGGGCTGCCCAGGTCCTTGCTCTCATAGGCCGGGAAGTAGAAGAAATCCGCGTCTTCCCCCACAATCGTCCCTTCCGGGAAGAAGGCCGGAATGAACGAAGCCTGACGGTGCAGATAACATTGCGGAGGTGAGCTGAACATGCCTTTCGGGCTGTCGCGGAAATCGGTCGTGGCAACGGCGCCCGCGCCGCCGGCGACATAATCGTCATTTCGGGCAAAAGCACCGAATTCTTCGATGGCCTCAATCACCTTGGGGTCGTTGAACTTCATCTCATTGGCGACCCAGGCGTCGTAATCCTCGGGCGATTGGGTGCGCAGCATCATATCCTCGACCCAGTCGGTCGCGGGCCAACCGGTCGCGCCGCCTGATCCCAGACCGATGCACCACGGCGTTTCGCCATCCGCAACGATTTGATCGGTCAGCGCCTTCAGCTCTTCCATGGTGGTTGGAATTTCGTATCCGGCGTCCTCGAAATTCTCGGGCACGTACCAGACCAGAGATTTCACATCGACCTTATAGAAAAACCCATACAGGTGATCCGCGCCATCAGGCCCTGCGTAGGTGCCCAGATCAACCCAGGACTGACCGGCGGCATAGTTGTCGCGAATCCAGTCCGCAGTCCCGTCCCCCAGCGGGGTCAGAAAACCGGACCGGGCCATGTCTGCGGCCAGACCGGGCTGCGGGAAGACGGCGACATTGGGGGCCGACCCCGCCTCGGCATCAATCCGGATCTGCTGTTCGAAACTGTCCGACCCGACATAGGTGTACTCATGCCCGGTTGCGGCGGCGAATCCGTCCAGCACCTTTTCGACATTTTCCTGATCCGGCCCCAGCCACGGACCGAACACGGTGACCTTGTCGGCCTGCGCCGCGCCCGCCATCAGGGCGAACGTGGCCGCACCTGCGTAAAGCGAGTGTTTCATGAAGTATCCTCCCAAAATTTCTCGCGCATGAGACTCAGTTTTCAAAGCGCTTTGAATGGGCAACTTTATCCGCTAACATTCAAGTTCTGTCAATAAAGAGTTTCCAGATGCCTGCATTGTTAATATAACAGCCCTTGGGAATGGATGGATTGACGGAGATGGGAAATGCCGTCACTACATACGATCAGAAAGATTTGAAGGCGCTTTGAAAGCCATGAACCTCAAGCAACTCTCGGAAATCCTTGGGCTCTCGCAGACCACGGTCAGCCGTGCGCTGAACGGCTACCCCGAGGTGAACGAGAATACGCGCCTGCGGGTTCAGGCCGCTGCGGCCAAGCACGGTTACAGTCCGAATATCCGCGCCAAAGGGTTGGCGACAGGGCGGTCGATGGTCATCGGGCATGTGATTCCCAGCTCATCCCAGCATGAAATGGTGAACCCGATCTTTGGGGATTTCGTTGCCGGTGCCGCGCAGAAATACGGCGAGAACAACTATGACATGATGTTCACCCATGCGGCGGACACATCCATTGAAGAGGCCTATCGCAGCCTGTTCAGCCGTGGCGCGGTGGACGGGATTGTCCTGCAGGGCCCCAAGGTGAATGAGCCGCGGATAACCGTCCTGTCCCGTATGGGTGTGCCCTTTATCGTCCATGGCCGCTCAACTGGGATCGCGGAGCCCTATGACTGGATCGACGTCAACAACCTGCGGTCCTTTGAGCGTGCCACACAGTTTCTGATCGACCTCGGCCACCGCCGCATTGCCCTGATCAACGGGCTGGAGGATATGGATTTCGCCCAGCGCCGCCGCAACGGCTATGTTGCAGCGCTGGAAAAGGCGGGGCTGGCCGTCGATCCCGCGTTGTTGCGCAGCGCCGAGATGACCGAGATTTATGGCCACCAGACAACCAGCGAGATGCTGGATCTGGATGACCCGCCCACGGCTATTCTGGCCTCATCCATCATAGCAGCCGTCGGGGTCCGGCGCGCCATCGACGAACGCGGGCTGCGGATGGGGCGCGATGTGTCCGTCATCGCCCATGATGATGAGCTGTCTTATATGCGCAACGGCATGGATGTGCCGATTTTCACCGCCACGCGGTCCTCGGTCAGACATGCCGGCGAACTGGCCGCCGAAATGCTGATCGAACGGATCAACAACCCCGATGATCCCCCCAAAACCCGGCTTCTCGAAGCTGAACTGGTGGTCGGAAGCTCTACCGGCCCTGCCCCGCAAAGGTCCTGACATGAAATACAATCGCAGTGATTTTCCGGACGGTTTTCTGTTCGGCGTAGCAACCTCGGCCTATCAGATCGAAGGGCACGCTCAGGGCGGCGCAGGCCGCACCCATTGGGACAGTTTCGCGGCGACCCCGGGCAATGTGGTCAACGCGGAAAACGGTGATCTGGCTTGCGATCACTACAACCGGTTCGAACAGGATTTCGACCTGATCCAAGAGGCCGGTCTGGATTGTTATCGCTTTTCCACAAGCTGGGCCCGGGTGCTGCCCGAAGGGAGCGGCGCGGTCAATCAGGAGGGTCTGGATTACTATGACCGCCTGACCGACGCGCTGCTGGAGCGCGGAATCAAGCCGTGCGCGACGCTTTATCACTGGGAACTTCCGTCGCCGCTGGCGGATTTGGGGGGCTGGCGCAACCGGGATATCGCCGGATGGTTCGCGGATTTCACTGAAGTGATCATGGGCCGCATCGGCGACCGCATGTACAGCGTCGCCCCGATCAATGAGCCGTGGTGTGTCAGTTGGCTGAGCCATTTTGACGGCCACCACGCCCCCGGCCTGCGCGACATCCGCGCCACCGCCCGGGCGATGCATCACGTTCTTCTGGCCCATGGCCGCGCGATTGAAACCATGCGCGGGCTGGGGATGGATAACCTCGGCGCGGTGTTCAATCTGGAATGGGCCGAACCCACCGATGACAGCGACGAAGCGCGTAGAACGGCGGCACTGTATGACGGTATCTACAACCGCTTTTTCCTGGGCGGCGTGTTCAACAAAGCCTATCCACAGAATGTGCTGGAGGGGTTAGAGCCGCATCTGCCCACCGGCTGGCAGGACGATTTCGACACCATCGGCACCCCGGTCGACTGGTGCGGTCTGAACTATTACACCCGCAAGCTGATCGCCCCTGCTGACACCCCGTGGCCCGGCTACAAAGAGGTCCCCGGCCCCTTGCCGAAAACTCAGATGGGGTGGGAGATTGAGCCCGCCGCCCTGTCGCGGTTCCTGATCCGCGCCAAACAGGAATACACCGGAAATCTGCCGATTTTCGTCACGGAGAACGGCATGGCCAGCCCCGAGCGGCAGCAGGATGATGACCGGATCGATTACCTCAACCAGCATCTGACCGAGGTTCAGCACGCGCTGGATCAGGGTGTGCCGGTGAAAGGTTATTTCATCTGGTCGCTGCTGGACAATTACGAATGGGCGCTGGGCTATGAGAAACGCTTTGGTCTGGTGGACGTGGATTTTGAGACGCTGGAGCGGACGCCCAAAGCCTCGTACCACGCGCTGAAAGCGGCGCTTGCCTCCTGATCTTACTCGCCCGCCAGCGCCGCCGGGTCGGCCGCCACCGGCAAGCCGCCGATCTGCGCCAGCAGGTCCACGATCTCGGATACCCCCTGCCGCTGACGTAGCGAGGTGAACACAAACGGGCGTCCGTTGCGCATACGGGACGCGTCACGCTCCATCACGTCCAGCGAGGCGCCTACATGTGGGGCCAGATCGGTTTTGTTGATGATCAGAACATCCGATTTGGTGATCGCCGGGCCACCCTTGCGTGGGATTTCCTCACCGGCCGCAACGTCGATCACATAGAGGGTCACATCCGCCAGTTCCGGGCTGAACGTGGCCGACAGGTTATCGCCGCCGCTTTCGATCAGCACCACATCCAAATCGGGATGGCGCGCCTGCATCTCGGCCACGGCGGCCAGATTGATCGAGGCATCCTCTCGGATGGCCGTATGCGGGCAGCCACCGGTTTCGACGCCGATAATCCGGTCCTGCGGCAGGATCTGCATCCGCATCAGCGCCTCGGCATCTTCGCGCGTGTAGATGTCATTGGTGATGACACCGATGGAAAGCTTGTCGCGCAGGGCTTCGGACAATGCGGCGGTCAGGGTGGTTTTGCCTGCGCCAACGGGGCCGCCTATGCCCACGCGCAGGGGGCCGTTCATGCTGCTCATGTTCGGAACATCCTTGAATATTGGGTTTCGTGTTTCATCGACGCGATGTCGGGCAGAAAAGCCATTGAGCTCAGATCATTCAAATCAGCGCCCAAAGCCTCGGATGCCACGCGTTGACACAAAGGGGTCATGTCGCGGATCAACCGCTGACCTTCGGTTTGGCCCAACGGTACAAGACGGGTCGCGCAGGCCACAAGGTTGGCCATGAATGCTTGCAAGAACATTTGCGTTGTCAGAGGTAAGGGCAGGTTGCGCCGCCCCGCTGCGTATCCGACGGCAACAGGATAGGTCAGGGCCGCCACATCGACCGCCCAAACCTCGGATGTCACGCCGCAAAACGCCTCACCCAGCAAGCGTGTTTCCATAAGCCGCTCGGACGAGGGGCAAAACGCGCGCGCCGTCTGGTCAATCGCAGACAATTCGTCTGGCGACGTCGCCCGATATGCGAATGCCAAAAGGATGCAGTCATTGCGGCCAGTGCCATGCGCGACCACATCAGCAATCCACTCCCCCGTCCCGGCCGCGTTCGTCACGCTTCCGGTTTCAATCGCCCATTCCAACCCATGCGAATAGGCGAATCCGCCCACCGGGTAGGCCGGTGAGAACCACTGCGTCAGGGTCAGGATATCGGCGTCAGTGGGCGTGGCCATGGGTCCTGCCGTGGCCATAGGCCCCGCCTTCGGGGGTAAAGGATTCATGCACCTCGCGCACGGTTGCACCAAGTTTCAGCAGCATGTCGCGGATGACGTGATCGACCTGGATCAACAGACGGTCAGCCTCAACCTGACAGGGGGTGTGCCGGTTGCCGATATGCCAGGCGATGCGAGTCAGATCGGGGGATGTGACCTCAAGCAGCGCCTCGGGTGCCGCCTGAATGCCGATCTCGCGCCCGTCTTCCAGAACCAGCACGCCGCCGTGATCCAGCGAGGTGGTCTGCGCTAAATCGACGAGAATTTGCTCACCGCCGTCACAGGTCAAAACCTTGCGGCGCAGAAAACGGTCTTCGTAGCTCAGCGACAGATGATCGGCAGGATCACCATGAGTATGGTCGCAATAGCGGCGGGCCGTAGAAAAAAGCGCGGTCATGGGGCAGTTGCCCCATCCGCAGTGGCAGTCAGAGCCAGACGGTATCCGCAAAGACCCGGTGAACGATACGTTCGCGTGTCAGGCCGCGCTTGGACAGTTCCTCGTCGCTGAGCGCTTGCAGGAATTCGACCTGCTGAACCCGCGATTGTGCCTCGGCCAAGCTGACCAGAAACGAAAAGACCGACGCGCCGATGGATGAGATCAGACCGGACAGCGAAAAGCCTGCCGATGCGTGATGCGCAGAATGTGCCATTTGGACCTCCGCAAAGGTTGGTCCTCCCCTGTGTGCTTATCTTTGTCATTTCATCCCTGCTGAGTAGTGGCTGTTTGGGCATGGCCGGATTGCGCGTGATGCAATGCACCCGGCCATTTGGGTCAGAACATAAAATATCGCTGGGCCATCGGCAGGACCTCAGCCGGTTGACAGGTCAGCAATTCGCCGTCGGCGCGGACCTCATAGGTTTCCGGGTCCACCTCAACCTCGGGTGTGGCATTGTTCAGCAACAAATCGCGTTTGCCGATGTTGCGGGTGTTCTGAACAGCGATGGTTTGCTTTGCCAGCCCAAGCGCGTCGCCAATCCCCTCGGCCTGCGCAGCCGCCGAGACAAAGGTAATCGCTGAATGCTCGACCGAGCGCCCATAGGCCCCGAACATCGGGCGGCTATAGACCGGCTGTGGCGTCGGGATCGATGCATTCGGATCGCCCATCTGCGCGCAGGCGATGGTGCCGCCCAGCAGGACCATTTCGGGCTTCACGCCGAAAAACGCCGGGTTCCACAGCACCAGATCGGCACGTTTACCTTCTTCGATACTGCCGATTTCATGGCTCAGACCATGCGCAATCGCCGGGTTGATCGTGTATTTGGCGATATAGCGACGAACGCGCAGATTATCGTTTTCGCCGATCTCCTCGGGTAGGCGACCGCGCTGCTTTTTCATCTTGTCCGCGGTTTGCCATGTGCGGATCAGAACCTCTCCGACACGGCCCATGGCCTGACTGTCTGACGCGATGATACTGAACGCGCCCATGTCGTGCAGAATGTCCTCGGCTGCGATCGTCTCGCGCCGAATGCGGCTTTCGGCAAAGGCCACATCCTCGGGAATGGATTTGTCGAGGTGATGGCACACCATCAGCATATCCAGATGCTCTTCGACCGTGTTCACGGTGAAGGGCCGCGTCGGGTTAGTGGATGAAGGCAGTACGTGGTTTTCGCCGCAGATCTTGATGATGTCTGGGGCATGGCCACCACCTGCGCCCTCGGTATGGAAGGCGTGGATCGTCCGGCCTTTCATGGCCGAGACGGTGTTTTCCACGAACCCGGATTCGTTCAGCGTATCGGTGTGGATCATCACCTGCACGTCCATCGCATCCGCGACTGAAAGGCAACAGTCGATGGCCGCAGGCGTGGTGCCCCAATCCTCATGCAGTTTCAGCGCACAGGCCCCGGCCTTGACCTGTTCCTCAAGTGCGGCAGGCAGCGAGGCGTTGCCTTTGCCTGCAAAGGCCAGGTTCATCGGAAAGGCGTCGGCGGCCTGCAGCATCCGCCCGATATGCCAGGGGCCGGGGGTGCAGGTGGTGGCCAGAGTGCCATGCGCAGGTCCAGTGCCGCCGCCCAACATGGTGGTCAGGCCGGAATGCAACGCATCCTCGATCTGTTGCGGGCAGATGAAGTGAATATGGCTGTCGAACCCACCTGCGGTCAGAATACGCCCCTCGCCCGCGATGGCCTCGGTGCCCGGGCCGATGATGATGTCGACGCCGGGCTGCGTATCGGGGTTGCCAGCCTTGCCGATCTTGGCGATGCGCCCGTCTTTCAGACCCACATCGGCCTTGTAGATCCCCGAGTGATCCACGATTAGCGCATTGGTAATGACCGTATCAACAGCCCCTTCGGCCCGCGTGACCTGCGATTGCCCCATCCCGTCGCGGATCACCTTGCCGCCGCCGAATTTGACCTCTTCGCCGTATAGCAAAGCATTATCGCCGGTTCCCCCGGTCGCGGCGGCGCCTGCGCGTTCTGCGGTCAGGTCGCGCTCCACTTCGATCACCAAATCCGTATCGGCCAGCCGCAGCTTGTCGCCGGTGGTGGGGCCGAACATCGCGGCATAGTCAGAGCGTTTGATTGTTGCTGGCATCAGAGCGCCCCCATCACCTTTTGATTGAACCCATAAACTCTGCGCGCACCGCCAATCGGGATCAGCGCAACCTCGCGCGATTGGCCCGGCTCGAACCGGACGGCAGTACCCGGAGCGATGTCCAGACGCAAACCATGCGCAGCAGTTCGGTCGAACTCCAACGCCGGGTTGGTTTCGGCGAAATGGTAGTGTGAGCCGACCTGAACAGGCCGGTCGCCTGTATTGGCAACCATCAGCGTGATCGCTTCGGCGTTTGCGTTCAGGGTGATTTCACCCTCAGCCGGGAAAAGCTCGCCGGGGATCATTTCGGCAACTTCACCAGTAGGGTGATTGCAACCACAGCGACCAAAGCCAGCCCCGCACCAAGGGTTGCATAGTCCGTGCCGTGGGCGTGGATATGGGTGTCGGTGTGCGCCATTGCAGGACCGGACAGGACAAGGGCGGGAAACAGCATACGGTTCATTGGAATACTCCTGAGTTATCGGATAGGGTTGTGGACGGTCACCAGCTTGGTGCCGTCGGGAAAGGTGGCCTCGACCTGAACCTCGTGGATCATCTCGGGCACGCCCTCCATGCAGTGTTCGCGGGTGATCACCTCGGCCCCGGCCTGCATCATGTCGGCGACCGACCGCCCGTCGCGCGCACCTTCGACCACGGCATCGGTAATCAGCGCGATGGCTTCGGGGTGGTTCAGCTTGACGCCTCGGGCCAGCCGCTTGCGGGCGACTTCGGCGGCCATGGCGACCAGCAGTTTGTCTTTTTCTCGGGGGGTCAGGTTCATGTCAGAGCATCCAGCATCGGGGAAGAGTGTCTTTGTTCAGCCGCCGCAGCACCGGCAACAGTGCGCGGCGCAGCATGTGGCTGTCCGGAGCCAACAGCCGCACGGCCAGCAGATCGGGCGCGATCAGGCTGGCGCCAGCGGTTTGTGGCAAAAGGTCAAGGGTTGGGGTCAGGTGCGCCTCGGCCCTGTCGCAGGCCAGAACAATCAACGCCATCGCCCCTGCGCCGTTGGCGATATTGGGGCGGGCGAGATGCGCCTGCAAGTCACCGGCAAAAGCCATCGCATCCAGAAAGATTGTCCGACCGTCGCGACGAACCTCGATCCGGTCGCGCAAATGAACATCGGTCAGGGTCTCGCCCATTGCAGGACGTCCAAAGACCAGCGGTTCGACCAGCAGGGCCGACGACCCGGTCTCTAAGTTAACAACCAGTCGTCGGTCCAGCGCGCTGCCGTCGAACAGGATGGTTTCCTGCGGCAGCCAGTTCAGCCGTCCGCCTGCTGCAACGGTTACCGCATTCCTGATCCGGCCAGTCTGCCCCGGCTGCGCCTTGTAGGCACGCTCGCAGGCCTGCGTTGTCACAGTCAGAGTGGTCTCGGCGGCCACAGCACCCGCAAACCGAAACTGGTCGCCGCCGGTGACGCCCCCGGCTGTGTTCAGCAGAACCGCGTCCAGATGCGGGATATTCGCGCGTGGAAACAGGCACTTGAACGACCCCGCCTGCCGCAACTGGTCGATCACACTGCGCCCGTGTACGGGTTTGGTGGTCAACGTCACCTCACCCACGGCACGCGGCGGGGTGTCCTGAGCATCAGGCGATATAGGAGAGAGATGAGTGATGACAGCGGCCTTCAGGGTTTGAACTTCTGGCGCTTTTTTCACCGTTTCGATGTCGAAACTCTATTCCCTTGTGCCGCTTTCAGGCCGGGCACCCCGGCAATAGCCTAATTTTTAATCCAACATCTGAGTTGTAGGTTAAAAATTAATCAGATGACGCGATTTCGACAAGCGGTCCGGCCCGGGGGTTTGCCAATTTCGCTGCATTGCAGAATTCGTATGAGGCCTGCCGGGCACTGGGGTACCGGGGGTGTGTGACGGCTGCGCGAATTGGACCTCGATCACAACCGCCACACGAAACGCAACAACAGTTGCGGGGATCAGGTAGAAGAAGACGGCGTCTTAACGCAAGTCTTCTGTGCCGCCCCGCCAGGAGGACTCTATGTCATTTCTCAAATCCACGCTCGCCGGATCGGCCGTCTTCGCCGCCATGACCACCGCTGCGCTGTCGGCAGAAGACACCATCAAGGTCGGCGTTCTGCACTCGCTGTCGGGCACCATGGCGATCTCGGAAACCACGCTGAAAGACACCATGCTGATGCTGATCGACCAGCAAAACGCCAAGGGCGGCCTGCTGGGCAAGCAGCTTGAGGCCGTTGTGGTCGATCCCGCATCCGACTGGCCGCTGTTTGCGGAAAAAGCGCGTGAGTTGCTGAGCGTGCATGAGGTGGATGTGATCTTTGGCAACTGGACATCTGTCAGCCGTAAATCGGTTCTGCCCGTGATCGAGGAACTGAACGGCCTGCTGTTCTATCCGGTTCAGTATGAGGGCGAAGAATCGTCCAAGAACGTCTTCTACACCGGTGCCGCCCCGAACCAGCAGGCGATCCCTGCGACCGACTATTTCCTGGAGGAACTGGGGGTCGAGAAATTCGCTCTGCTCGGCACGGACTATGTCTACCCCAGGACCACCAACAATATTCTCGAAAGCTACCTGAAGGGTAAAGGCATCGCGGATGACGATATCTTCGTCAACTACACCCCGTTTGGCCACTCTGACTGGTCCAAGATCGTGGCGGACGTTGTCGCGCTGGGTGCGGATGGCAAGAAGGTCGGCGTAATCTCGACCATCAACGGCGACGCCAATATCGGCTTCTACAAGGAACTGGCCGCTGCGGGCGTTTCGGCGGATGACATTCCTGTCGTGGCCTTCTCGGTCGGTGAGGAAGAACTTTCGGGTCTGGATACCACCAACCTCGTGGGCCATCTGGCCGCCTGGAACTACTTCCAGTCGGCGGATACCGATGCAAACGCTGAGTTCGTCGAAACATGGAAAGCCACCATGGGCGAAGACCGCGTGACCAACGACCCGATGGAGGCGCATTACATCGGCTTCAACATGTGGGTGAATGCCGCGACCGAGGCCGGATCGACCGAAGTCGACGACGTCCGCGCCGCCATGTACGGGCAGGAATTCCCGAACCTGACCGGCGGAACCGCTGTCATGCTGCCGAACCACCACCTTGCCAAGCCGGTTCTGATCGGTGAAATTCAGGAAGACGGTCAGTTTGATATCATCAGCGAAACCGACGTTGTGCCGGGTGACGCCTGGACCGACTTCCTGCCGGAATCGGCGGTTCTGGTATCGGATTGGAAAGAACTGGGTTGCGGTATGTACAACACCGAGACCGAGACCTGCGTTCAGACCCTGTCGAATTACTAAACGACACGCAAGGTGGGCGATCACGCCCGCCTTGCCCCAAGACATCTCGGGTTTCACCACATGTTACGACTATACCTTGCGGGCCTCGCAATCCTATGCGCCTGCCTGACCGCTAACGCGCAAGAGGCCGGTCTGCAACCGATCCTGCAAGAACATCAGGAGATCATCGCCAAAAGCTCGCGCAAGACGATCGGGCCTGCGATCGATGCGATTGCTAGCAGTGGTTTGCCGCAAGCGCAGGTGATGCTTGAGACGTGGGCCGCCAAAAACGTTTGGATGCGCAAGTCCGACGGCCTGTTCTTTGCCGGCAAAAAGGGTGAAGGGCGGTCGTATGAGCTGGCCGATTTCGACACCGGCGAAGTGGTTGGCACCTTTGAGAAATCCGACCTCAAACAACTGAAACCCAACAGCGGCATCCGCGCGATGATCGGGACAGCTCTGGTGCAGTTCCAACTGACTGACCCAGACCGCGCGCGGCGGCTGGCCGCTTTGCAATCCATCCAACGCGATCCCGAAGGCGCTTTGCTACAGCCGCTGCGCGCGTCGATTGACGATGAACCCGATGCCGACCTGAAGGCCCAGAAACAGCGGCTCGAACGGTTGCTGACGATTGGATATGACGAAGATAGCGCGGCGCGCGTGGCCGCGATTGAGGACATGTCCGGCGATCTGGGCGTCGACGTCCGTGGCGCGTTGAACCCTCTGATCGTCACGACACGACAGGCGGCAGCCGAACTTCCATCCGATGCGAATATCGCCGCCGTTTTAGAGCCGGGTTCCAGTGATTTGTCGCGCGATGAGGCCTATGACTTACTGGTCACCGGTGATCTGGCATCCCCGCGTGTGTCAACGGATGATATCCGGACCGCTCTAGCGGCCAATATCGACGGTGGCCGCGTTGGTGACATTCCGGTTGCCCAACTGAATACGGATGCCACGCGCGCCCGGGCTTATGCAGCTTTGGCTGAGGCCGGGGTCGTTCCAGCCTTGGTGACCGAGGCCGACATAGACGCGGCGCTGGCTGAACATGTGTTCTTTGATACCTACACGGAACCCTCGCCTCAAGTGACCGCGACCGCCGCGCAAGCGCTCGAACAGATCGAGCTGAAGGTCGGCCTGAACCAGACCCTTGACCTGACGCTGGACGCGATTTCTCTGGCCTCGATCTATTTCCTGGCCGCCATCGGTCTGGCCATCACCTTCGGCGTAATGGGCGTTATCAACATGGCCCATGGCGAGTTCATCATGATGGGCGCCTATACCGGCTACGTGGTGCAGCAGTTCATCCCCGACCATACGCTCTCGATCATCGTCGCCATCCCGATGGCCTTTGCCGTCACCTTCGCTATGGGCGTCGCGATGGAGCGGCTGGTGATCCGCTGGCTGTATTCGCGCCCGTTGGAGACGCTACTGGCGACCTTCGGCATTTCGATTGCGCTGCAACAGCTGGCCAAGAACATCTTCGGCACACAGGCCCGGCCTCTGACCGCGCCCGGCTGGCTGGACGGGGCGTGGGTGCTGAACGACGTGGTTTCGATCAGCTATATCCGTATCGCGATCTTCGTGCTGGCGATGATCTTTTTGGGGCTGTTCCTCTACATCATGAAGCGCACCCGGCTGGGGCTTGAGATGCGCGCGGTGACGCAAAACCCCCGCATGGCCGGGTCGATGGGCATCAATCCGGGGCGAGTGAATATGCTGACCTTCGGGCTCGGCTCCGGCATCGCCGGGATTGCAGGCGTCGCGATTGGCCTGTTTGCCAAAGTGACGTCTGATCTGGGCAGCGACTACATCGTGCAAAGCTTCATGACCGTGGTTGTCGGCGGGGTCGGCAATATCTGGGGCGCGTTGGCAGGGGCAGGCATGATTGGCTTCCTGCAAAAAGGGATCGAGTGGATGAACCCGTCAAACACCCTCGCGGCCCAAACCTACATGATCATCTTCATCATCATTTTCATCCAGTTCCGGCCAAGGGGCATCATCGCCATCAAAGGCCGCGCAGCGGGGGATTGAGCCATGGAACGCAGCTTTGTCGCCAAGAACCCCTCGGTACTGGTCTTTCTGGCCATCCTGTCGCTGTTCACTTTGGGCGTCACCGTCCTGTCCGAAGGGTTCGGGATTGGTGTGATCTCGACCAGTTTCGTCAAGACGCTGGGAAAGACCTTGTGCCTGTGCCTGATCGCTGTGGCTATGGATTTGGTCTGGGGCTTCAACGGCATCCTGTCGCTGGGCCATTTCGCCTTTTTCGGGCTGGGCGGCTATATGATCGGCATGTGGCTGATGTATGAACGCACCCGCCTGATCGTGGTCGAGTCGCTGTCCCAAGCCGATATCCCGCCAACGCCATCCGAGGTGGTAGACGCCATCGGCACGCAAATCTTCGGCGTCGTCGGATCGTCCGAATTTCCGCTGATCTGGGCCTTTTCGGACAGCCTGTTCCTGCAACTGGCACTGGTCGTACTGGTGCCGGGCCTTCTGGCGTTGATCTTTGGCTGGCTCGCCTTCCGCAGCCGGGTCACGGGCGTCTACTTGTCGATCCTGACCCAAGCCATGACATTAGCGCTAGCCTTGTACCTGTTCCAGAACGACAGCGGCCTACGCGGGAACAATGGCTTGTCGGGCTTGCAGAACCTACCGGGTGTCACCGCCTCGCAGGATGTGGTGTCGATCTGGTTCCTCTGGGCCTCGGCGCTGGCCCTGGGGCTGGGCTATATGCTGTCCGCGTGGATCGTGTCGGGCAAGTTCGGCTCGGTCATCCGCGGCATCCGGGATAACGAGGCGCGGGTGCGGTTCCTTGGCTACTCGGTCGAGGTCTATAAGCTCGCCGTCTTCACGCTCACCGCCTGCATCGCGGCCATCGCGGGCGCGCTTTATTATCCGCAGGCAGGAATCATCAACCCCGAGGAGATGGCCCCCATCGCCTCGATCTACCTCGCCGTCTGGGTCGCTATCGGCGGGCGTGGTCGCCTGTACGGCGCAGTCATCGGCGCGGCGTTTGTCAGCCTGCTCAGCACATGGTTCACCGGCGGGCAGGCCCCGGACATCCTGCTGGGCTTCTACACGATCAAGTGGGTCGACTGGTGGCAAGTGCTGCTGGGCGTGTCCTTTGTGCTCGTCACGCTGTTCGCCCCCAGGGGGATCGGAGGGCTGTTCGACCTCTGGACCAACCGCCGCACGCCACAGCGCCACGGCGCGGCCCTTGGGCCCGATGACGGCGCGTTGCGCGAAAAGGAGGCTACGGAATGAACACTCTGCTAGAAGTCAGCGGCGTTTCAGTCACCTTCGACGGGTTCCGCGCCATCAACAACCTGTCCTTCCAGATCGGTAGCGCGGAACTGCGTGCGGTGATCGGTCCGAACGGGGCGGGCAAGACCACCTTCATGGATATCGTCACCGGCAAGACACGCCCCGACGAGGGCCGTGTGATCTGGGGTGACAAATCTGTATCGCTGCTGCGTATGAGCGAGGCCAAGATCGCGCAGGCCGGGATTGGGCGGAAGTTCCAGAAACCCACGGTGTTCGAGGATCAGAGCGTGCAGGAAAACCTGCTGATGGCGCTGAAGAACAAGCGCGGCTGGCTGGGTGTGCTGTTCTATCGGCCTTCGGCGGGCGACCTTGAAAAGGTCGAACAACTGGCGGTCGAAATCGGCCTGAAGGACGAACTGACCCGCAAATCCGGTGAACTCAGCCATGGGCAAAAGCAATGGCTGGAGATCGGTATGTTGCTGGCGCAGGAGCCGCGTTTGTTGCTGGTTGATGAACCCGCCGCCGGAATGACCCCGCAGGAACGGGAACACACGACCGATCTGCTGGTACAGGCGGCCAAGACCCGCGCCGTCGTTGTGGTCGAGCATGATATGGAGTTCGTCCGGCGCCTGAACTGCAAGGTCACAGTCCTGCATGAAGGCTCGGTTCTGGCTGAGGGCTCGCTGGATCATGTCACATCAAATCAGGACGTCATCGACGTCTATCTGGGGCGTTAGGCAATGCTGAAACTGACCGATCTGACCCTGCATTACGGGCATTCGCAAATCCTCTATGGCATCTCGATGGAGGCTGCGCAGGGCGAGGTGACCTGTGTTATGGGCACCAATGGCGTGGGAAAAACCAGCCTGATCAAGGCGATCTCGGGCACACATCCCCGCTCGGGCGGCGAGGTGCAGTTGAACGATGAAGACCTTCCCCCGCTACCCGCGCACAAGATGGCTTGGAAAGGTGTCGCTTATGTCCCCCAAGGACGTGAGATTTTCCCTCTGCTGACCGTACGCGAAAACCTTGAGACCGGGTTTGCTTGCCTGCCCACTGACGAACACTTCATACCAGACGAGATTTTCGAGCTGTTCCCGGTTCTCAAACAGATGCAGAACCGACGGGGCGGAGACCTGTCGGGCGGTCAGCAACAGCAACTGGCCATCGCGCGGGCCTTGATCACCAAGCCCAGTTTGCTTCTGCTGGACGAACCAACCGAAGGTATCCAACCCAATATCATCCAACAGATTGGAGAGGTCATCCGCCATCTCAGAACCAAAGGCGAAATGGCCATTGTGCTGGTCGAACAGTATTTCGATTTTGCTTACGATCTGGCCGACCAATTCGTGGTGTTACGGCGCGGCGAAATCCTGATGCAGGGGCGCAAGGCTGACCTGTCACGCGATCAGGTGCTGCAAGGCGTCACGGTGTAACGCGAAAGGGCCGCCGGTTCGCAGTACCGACGGCCCTTCCTGCTCGACCGCTGCGTTCATTCGATGAACGTGCGCGCCAAACGGTCCCGCAACGGCTGCGCCAGATAGCTCAACGCGGTGCGTTCGCCGGTGTTGACGAACAGATCGGCGGGCATCCCGGGCACCAGTTCCAGCGCGGCGACCTGCTCGGGCTGCGCCTGATCCAGCTTGACCTGCGCCAGATAGTAAGGCTCACCGGTGCGGTCATCCTCAAGACTGTCGGCCGAGATATCGGTGATCTTGCCTGTGGCCTCGGGCACTTCGCCCTGATCGAAGGCGGACAGGCGCACGCGGGTCGACTGACCGACATAGAGTTTTTCGATATCGGCAGTGTTGACCCGTGCTTCGACCACCAGCGGCTGATCGGCCGGGACGATATCCAGAATGGCCTCGCCCGGGCGCACCACTCCGCCTGCGGTAAAGACGGTCATGCCAACCACGCGCCCGCTGACCGGGGCCGTCACTGCCACGCGCTTGCGACGCTCGGAGGCTCCGACATATTGCGGCTCGAGCGTGGCCAGCAGCGCCTCGACCTGCGCCAGCTCGCTGGAAACGGCCTCGGCGCGCTGCGTCTCCTGCCCGATGCTGGCCAGCTTCAGCTCGCTGATCTGGTTACGGGCCTGCGCTGCCTGCGTGGTCAGCGAAGCATCCACACCGATCAAACGCTCGATCTCGACGCGGCGACTGTTCACACGGTTCGCCGCAACCAATCCCTTGGCTTGCAGGGTCTCCAGGTTGCCAAGCTCTTCGCGCGTAATGTCCATCTGGCGCGCATTGGCCTGCCGCTGAGACGTCAGACCCTGAATCTGCTCTTCCAGATTGGCAATTTGCTGGTCCAGCAGGTTGCGCTCGGCCGCACGCGTGCGGATTTCGGCGTCAAACAACAGCTTCTGGGTTCGGAAAGCGTCATCCCAGTCGCGGCTGTCCATCTGAACCCGCAACATGTCGGCCACATCCGCGCGCTCAAAGCGGTCTTCGCCCCGGATTTGCGACACCAGCCGGGCCCGGCGCACTGTCAGTTCACCCAATTGGCTTTTGATCACGTCCAGATTGACGTCCAGATCGGTGCTGTCGAGTTCGACCAGCGTCTGCCCTGCTTCGACCAGATCGCCATCCGCGACCAGAATTGTGCTAACGATCCCGCCGTCCAGATGTTCAACCGTCTTGCGGTTGCCCTCCACCACAAACGAGGCTGGCGCAACCACCGCACCGTCCAGTTTGGAGGACGCCGCCCAGTAGACGGTGCCGCCCACGAAACTGGTCACGATCATCAGGCCCAGGAAGACAAAGCCCTTGATGCCTGATCCCGAAACCGTTGGTTCGACCCGGTTGAAATCTTCCAGACGCAGAACGCTTTGATCGGGTTTGTTGTAAACGGCCGGTGTCATTGGGCTGCTCCTTTCTGTGCTTGGGGCTGCGCATCATGTGTGGCGATCTGGGGCTTGTTCTGTGCAGGCAGGCCGGTTTGACGAGGGCGCAGAATGTCCTCTTTGTTTCCGAACCCGGTCTGCGTGCCCTTGTTGAGAGTGAGAACCTTGTTCACGGCCTCCAGCGTGCTGGGGCGATGGGTCATCACAAAGGTAATGGCCCCGCGCGCACTGGCCGCCCGGATGGCATTCCGCAACGCCAGTTCACCTTGAGAATCCAGATCCGAATTCGGCTCGTCCAGAACCAGAATGAACGGGTCGCGATACAACGCGCGGGCAAGCGCAATGCGCTGGCGTTGACCGCCCGACAGGTGAAAGCCGTTGCCAAGCTGTGTGTCATACCCGTCCGGCAAGTCGCTGATCAGGCCATGAACATCGGCGGTGACGGCGGCCTCAAAAACCTTGGCATCGTCGATCGAAGTGGCAAAACGTGCGATATTCTCGCGAATGGTGCCATCGAACAGCTGAACGTCCTGTGGCAGGTATCCAACCATCTGGCCCAGATCCTGAGGGTCCCACTTGGCCATCGGTGTGCCATCCAACCGGATCGCGCCGCGTTGCGGTGTCCAGATACCGGCCAGCATCTTGGCCAGCGTGGTCTTGCCTGATCCGCTGTGACCGATCACGGCAACCACATCTCCTGCCGTCAGGGCAAACTCGATCCCGCCGATGGTCGCGTTGCGCGCCAGCGGCGGCCCGGCCTGCGTGATCACCGTATTCATCGAAAACTGCGGATGCGGCAGCGCCAGACGCTTGGGTTGCGCAGGGAAGGCCTCGTCCAGCGCCCGCAGGTTCTTGTAAGACCCGCGCGCCGCCAGAAAACCGCGCCATTGGCCGATCAGCTGGTCAATCGGGGCCAGGGCACGGGCCAGCACGATCGTCGCGGCGATCATCACCCCGGCGGTGGCCTGTCCGGTGATGGCCAGCGCCGCCCCCAGACCCAGCATTCCCGATTGCAGCGCCATACGGATCGTCTTGGACATCACCGAAAAGCTCGCGATGCGGTCGGACACGCGGGTTTTCAGGTGATGGGCATCTTGTTGCAGAGCTGTCCAGCGCCGGGCGAGATCACCATTCATCCCCATTGCCTGGACAAGCTCTGCATTCTGCTCACTCGCGGTGAACAAAGCGTCGGACCTGCTGCGCGCGCGGGATGCATCCTGCATGACGCCGGCGGCACGCGAATTGTTGATCAGGGCCAGAATTGTAAGAATGAGCGCACCGGCAAGGCCAAGGGCGCCAAGAAAGGGGTGCAGCATGTAGAGCACCGCCAGATAAATCGGAATCCACGGCGCGTCGAAGAACGCAATCAACGTGGGACCCGAGATAAAGTCGCGCAAACCGGTGATGTCTGCGGCTGGATTGTCGCCCGCGGCGGATTTGCCATGCAGGCGGCGCTGGATCGAGGCTTTCAGCAACGGCGCGCCGATCTTAAGCTCAAACCGGGCACCAAGACGGTTCAGGATACGGACCCGCATCAGGTCCAGCAGACCCGAGACGATGAACACGCCACCCAGCAACAGCGTCAGGGCGATCAGGGTGTCCATGTTCTGGCTGGTCAGCACGCGGTCATAGACCTGCAACATATAAAGCGGACCGGCGAGCATGAGAAGGTTGAGAACAAGGCTGAAAAAGCCGATTGCGAAAAAGCCGCCTCGTAGCGAGGCCCAGGCTGTTTTGACGGATGATTTTTTCTGAAACATGACGGTGATCTCTTTTCAGGGTGAAAGGGTGGCGACCTGCGCCGCCACCCCGTTGGTCTTTGATCAGGCGATGAAGTCGTCGTCCTGGCTCAGGTCGCTTGCGTTCACGCCTTCCAGACGGACCGAGGACCCGATGCTGGCGAAGCTCACGACTGCGTCTGCGCCGTCCTGTGCGACATTGACGACACCGTCGAAGTCGGGGCCAAAGTCACCCAGTTCGATGCGGTCAGCACCTACTTCGAAGTCCTGAATGACGTCGTTGCCGAACTGACCTTCAAAGACGAAGGTGTCGTTGCCTGCGCCACCGATCAGGATGTCGTCGCCGCCGCCACCGTTCAGGACGTCATCGCCACCCTGACCGTTCAGCGTGTTGGCGTTTTCATCCCCGATCAGGATGTCACCGGCAGTCGCACTGCCCGACACGTTCTCGAACCCGGACAGGACGTTGTTGCCAGCGCCGCCCGTTGCCGCGAAGTCATCGCCGCTGGCGATCTGCTCGCCGGATGCGAAGGCTTCGAACTGCTCGGCCGAGACCTGATTGTTCAGATCGACCACAACACCGTTCGGGGCTGCCGAGAACAGAGCGGTATCTATCCCTTCACCACCGGCCAGGAAGTCGTTCCCTGCAAAGCCGTGGATGACATCGTTGCCCGCGCCGCCTTCGATGACGTTGACTTCGTTGTTGCCGAAGAGCCCGTCGTTGAAGTCCGACCCGACGATGTTCTCGACATCATCGATCTCGGCCAGGATCGCGTCTTCGGGAACCGGAGTTCCGAGAACGCCCGGAGGTGCTGTCAGCACGCCACCGCTCTGGCTGGGGGTACCCACGGCACCGGCAGAGTTCACATCGAGATCAACGATGACGCCGTTTAACGGACCGAAGATGTTCGGATCGCTGGCTTCGACATCCGAGAAGTCGACTGTGTCGATCCCTTCGCCGCCATCGATCGTATCCAGACCATCCGAGATCAGCGTGTCGTTGCCCGCACCACCGATCAGGACGTCAGCACCACCCTCACCGCGCAGCACATCGTCGCCATTCTGACCGTTCAGAACGTTGACACCCGAGTTGCCAGACAGAACGTCGTTACCGCCGTTCGGGCTGTTTAGGTTGTTCGAGCCGTTGATATTCTCGAAACCGAACACCTGATCCAGGGTCGCGCCTTCCGGTGCGTTGACCGAAGCAACACCGTTGCCCTCTTCATCCAGGTCCAGAACAACGCCCGGCCCTGCGGTGAACAGCGCTGTGTCCGTGCCTTCACCACCGATGATGACATCCGCACCACCGAACGAGTGGATCGCATCGTTCCCGGCACCGCCGTCGAGGATGTTGAACTCGTTGTTGCCCAGGATAAGGTCATCGCCGCTGGAGCCGATCACGTTTTCAAAGTCATCGACTTCGGCAACGATCACACCGTTCTGGATGATGGCTCCGTCCTGCGGACCCTCATCGCCGTTGCCAGCCGGGTTCGGAGACGGGGTACTGAGGTCCAGATCAATCGTGACACCGTTGAAAGCGGACAGATCAACGGTGTCGCTGTCATCGGAGCCCACAACCCGCTCGATCGAGCTGAGGATGTCGGTTTCGATCTGGTTGTCGATCACATCTTCGCCGATCACGCCCGAGCCGCCTGTGGCACTGGTGTCCAGGGTCGCACCAGCGTCCACCAGCGTGTCCTGAACCACCGGACCGTTCTGGCCAGCAGGTGCATTGTGCAGGTGGATGGCCGAGACAACACCCGGGATCGGGGTCAGCAGATCAGCTTCGTTCAGGCCGGTGACGCTCAGTTCGCTGGAATAGGTGACTTCACCGGTCTCCAGGTTCTGAACAACTGTTGCCGTCGCGAAACCGGTGGCTTCACTGTCGGACAGCGGTCCGGGTTCCTGTGCCGCATCCAGCGGACCGGCCAGAGTGATCGTGCGGATACCATCCTCGGTCACGTCGCTCTGAACCAGCAACTGTCCACGGATCTCACCAGCCGGGAAGTCAGCAGTATGGATGTTGAAGTACAGGTTCTCGGCAGCAGCCTGTTCGACGAACGCGGCACCGTCTGCGATGGCAGAACCGAACTGACCGGGGTTCGAGACAGACGCGTTGACAACGCTGACATTGAACCCGGTGTCACGCACTGCAGTACCGTTGCCATTGGCATCCAGATTGACAGTTACGGCGACATCCAGATCCGAGAAATCTGCGGTGTCAAAACCTTCACCACCTTCGATGAAGTCGTTTCCAAGGCCACCAACGATCACGTTGTCCCCGTCTCCGGCGATCAGAACGTCATCCCCGGCACCGCCGTCGATGACACCGTTGATCTGACCGAGGTCTACAACAATGTCATCTCCGGCACCCAGCAACACATTACCATTTACCACACCTTCGTCATCGTTAACGAATGTCACTGAGCCTGCCTCGGTCGCGTCGATGGCATTGACTTGACCCGAGATTTCACCCTCGTTGACGATTGCGCCCAAGATGTTCAGGCCACCATCAACGCGGATACCCGCTGCGGCGTCGCTGTCTTCCGACCCTGCGATTACACCGCTGTTCTGTACCAGACCGGCAAAGCTTGCGTCTTCCACATTGCTGAACAGACGCAGGCCGTCGCCCACCTGATTACCCTCTGTCGCGTCGCCGCGACCCTGGAAGGTCCCTTCATTGAAGATCGCGGCTGACACCACGTCTCCGTCCACATCTCCGGTTTGCAGCGATACGGCAGAGCCGTTGTTGCCAAAGCCTGCATCGACCAGACCGGTGTTGGTGAAGGTATAGTTGTCGGCGGTTCCGTCCGCGTAGACGGTGCCATTGCGCTGATCGCCAGTACCCAGGATGTCACCTTCGTTGCGTACATCCAGACCAAAGCCATCGATGTTCACCGCACGACTGTCCGAAGTCACGGTGCCGGTGTTTACAAACGAGCCACCCGAATGGTCTCCGGTGCCGAAGTAGACGCCGTTCTGGATACCTGCAATCAGGCCCGCGTTGGTCAAGGTCCCCTGGAAATTCACGCCATTGACGACACGCACACCAGCGACGGTGCCATTTGCACCTTCGGACAGAATTGTGCCCGTGTTGGTGATGGTGGCATCGGTTGTGCCTTCGTTGCCGACATTGCCAATCCGCACGCCGTCGCCAGCGAGGTTGCTAGCGGCACCTGCGTTGCCGCGGCCCAGAATGATGCCGTCATTTTCCAGCGAGAAGGTGTTCGCGCCGTCCTCGGCACTGCCGATCTCGGCACCAAAGCCCGAGCCCTGATTGCCTTCGCCCGCGTCGATCAGACCGTTGGCCAGGTTGCGCACCGAGAAGTCGTCGGCGGTGCCATCGGCATAGACTGTACCGTTGCGCTGATCATCGGTGCCCAGAATGGTGCCGCCATTGACCAGATCAACCCCGGTTCCGTCGATGTTCACAGCGCGGCTGCCCGACTGGATGGTTCCAAAGTTGAAAACGTCCAGATCGTGTTCGCCCTCACCGATATACAGACCGTTGCGAACGCCTTCGATCACACCGGTCGAGGTGTTCAGGATACGACCTTCGGAGTTTGCACCGTCCGCGATGCGGATACCGCCTGCAGTACCTTGATCGCTTTCGGACGAGATCAAGCCGCTGTTGGTCAGGTCAACCTCGTTGACGACGCCGTCGGCACCATCATCAAAGCGGACCCCATCACCAGCGCCGGGGGTGTTCGATGCTTCCTGACCACGACCCTGAATGGTCGCGCCAAAGCCATTGAACAATGTGTTCGATACGCGATCATTAACTTCATCACCAACCTGGAACGAGACGCCTGCGCCCGAATTGCCTTCGCCCGCGTCGATGGTGCCGCCCGAAAAGTTCGAGATGCTGACATCTTCTGCGGTCGAGTTGGTGTAGATCGTTCCGTTGCGCTGGTCGCCGGTGCCGATGATGTCGCCAAAGTTGCGAACGCTTACACCTTCGCCCTGAATGTCAACCGCACGGCTATCGGAAGAGATCACGCCGCCGCGGAAGTTGTCGAGAGTGCCTGAACTGCCCGCGCCCGCAAACTGGACGCCGTTGAACTCGCCTGCAATCTCACCAAAGTTGCGGATATCCGCGCTGCCGGTCACCTGAATCCCGGTTGCCAGTGCGTCCGGGCCCGAGTTCGCCTCGATGCTGCCCGTGCGGAAGTTAAAGACCTGTGCGTTTTCACCTTCAACTGAAACAGCCGCCACAGCGTTGTTGGTGGTGATCTGACCAAAGTTGAGAAGACGCGCAAAATCATTGTCCAGCACGAAAGCCGGTGTGTTGTCGACAACAGTGTTCTGAAAAAAACCGTTGCTGAGTGTCTGCCCGTCACGGACAGTCTCCTGGGCCAGTGACGAGGTCGTCAGCAATCTGGCGCGCAAGGATGCGAGGAAGTCGGAAAGCATTGGGATCTCCTAGGTTGCGTTTTGTCAGGCGGAGGTCCAACCGGAGAACCGGCTGTCCGCTGTCTCAACAAGTGCGGACCAGCCCATCTTTTTGAAATTCTTCCTTTGAATGGGGCATATAACCAAAGCGAATAATCACGTGGATCGCGAGGTTTGGAAAAAATTTATGATTAATATACAACAATTTACGTGAAAAATTCGAAAGCCGCGTTCTATTCTCTGACGCGGATTCACGTAAAAGTGGGTGAACGTGACCGTATTGCGCGCAAAAATGCCGAAGCAGAACACCGTGCCCAGCCAGCGATCTGTGTTTCAGTTGTCAGTGGAGACGGTCTTCTTGCCCAGATTCGCATTGCGCGACGCCATGGTGCCCCGGGGCGGGTCCAAACAGATTTGTTTGCCCATGGCTTCGATGACTTCAGGGTTAGGGTATTGTGGTCGCGTCAGCGCACCCAGTTCCCGCATGTTGCCCTTGTCATCAAAGGGCAAAAAGCTCAGGCCAAAGCCATCGCGCTTGAATTGTTCAGCAGCAATCGCGTTGACCATGGTGCAGGCGTCGCTTTGCGCAACATATCTGCAGACAGTTTCAAACCGCGCCGTCGAAACATCGATGCCGGTTTCCTCGGCCACCATGTCGGACGGCTCTGGCAGGTCGCGTTCCAGGTCGTACCCAAACGAGATGGGAAACCGGATCAATTGGTCGGCCGGCACTTCATGGGCCCAGATACTGGATTTTTTGCTAAGCGGATGACCTGTGCGTACCCCAAGATACAAAGGCTCGAGCCACAGCGACGTGAAATCCATCGGCCGTTTTGAACCGCGATAAATCTGATTGAAGCTTTTGCGAGCGATAAAGGCAATATCAACCGACCGGTCTTCGACCATCTTGGCCAGGGCCACGGGATACTCCTCGACGATGATGATCTTGCGGTCCGGCACGGCCATTGAAAAAAGGTCCCGAAAATACAGCGACAGATAGGCCGCCAGAGTCGGTGTCATCCCCAGGCGAATGGGCGGCAGTTCCGTCGTTTGATGTCGCCGGGCCAGATCGCTGATGTTGTCCACAAGCTCGACGATCTGCCCTGCACGAGCCACCATTTCTTGTCCGAAGGGCGTGAGCGTCACACCATCCCGGCTACGATCAAAGATCGGCACACCCAGTTCGGCCTCCAGCTTTTTGATCTGATTGGACAGGGCAGGCTGACTGACGGCAGCGGCCTGAGAGGCGCGGGTAAAATTTTGATGTTCGGCAACGGCCAAAACATATTGAAGATCACGTAAATTCATCTGTTTAACTTAACTCGTAGGCCGTGGCTGGTGAGATGTCCCGAAAACGGCCCTTCGGAATGGGATCGCTGAAATCCTGCCCCCCTGAACACGTCTTAGCAACACGCATCGCCCGATTTCCCGGATTCGTGAGCGATTGTGCACAGGATTCATTTGATCTGCCCCGGCCTCCTTTGTTGGCCCACTGCAGATAAATGAAGAACGACCAAATACGAGGGTCTTACAGACCTGATAAGGGATTTAAGGTGTTTGTGACAGCGTCAGCACCGGCGAGGTGCGCAGAACCTCGAACATGTCGCTTCCCCCGCCTGAAGAATAGTGCACGGTCAAAGCCTGCGTATTCTGAAAGTGCTCAAAATAGCGGAAACTCAGGCGATCCAGCGCCTCGATACTCTGACATTGGATCATATATTCCGCCTGAAAACGGGTGCCCGATCCGTTCGTCGCCTTGAAGACACCGGTGGATTGCCCAAAGGTGTCCCCGGTCAGCGCGACATTGGCGGACGCGGTCATACACCCGGCTTCGGACGGCGGCACGAATAAAGTCAACGGATCTGACAAGCGCGACATGGCTGTGGCGACCTGATCACGCTGTTCCCCGCTTTCCGCCTCACCGGCCGCGCCCATGATGTCAGCGCTGGGAACCTCGAGAACCAAAAGGAATTCTGACCCCGACACGGATATGGTCAGACGCGCCGCACCTGCCGCTTGGGCACTGTCGGCCTGAGCCGCTTGAACCAATAGCGCAGCAGGCAAGAGCAAAATGGCAATCGCCACGCGTTTCATAATACTCACCAAAAATCACACAAATCTGGTTGGGCATTTTAATAAAACTGTGACTTTTCGCAATAAACAAGGCACGGTCCCGAACCCCCCAATTATAGCGGGGTAACAGGGAGTAAAATTCCCGACTATAAAAGTCAGGTTGACATTACTGACTATTTCTATCAGTTATTCGCGCATCCACATCCCGACACATGTCGGAGACGAATCCTGATTTTACCTGTGAGATCAAACCTATGACCAGATTCCTTGCCGCAACCAGCTTGTTTGGATTGTGCATCGCACCCGCGGCCCTTGCCGAAACGGACACAAAAGGCGAAGTCCTGAACACTTACGCAAATATCGCCGAAGCCAAGTTTGAAGACAGCTTGATTGCCGCAAAAACCCTTGGTGCGGCGGTCGACGCCCTGATAGCGGACCCGTCTGACGCGACATTAAATGCCGCGCGTTCCGCATGGGTTGCGGCGCGGGTTCCGTATCAGCAGACCGAGGTGTATCGCTTTGGCAATGCCATCGTCGATGATTGGGAAGGGAAGGTAAACGCCTGGCCTCTGGACGAAGGGTTGATTGACTATGTCGACGCCTCCTATGGCGGTCCGACGGACGAAAACGAATTCGCCGCCCTGAACGTCATTGCAAACCCCAGCTTCCAGCTGTCAGGCCAGACAATCGAAGCCCGTGACATCACACCCGACCTGCTGGCCAATACGCTGCACGAAGCCGACGGCATCGAAGCCAACGTTGCCACCGGATATCATGCGATTGAATTTCTGCTGTGGGGTCAGGATCTGAACGGTCACGGCCCGGGCGCAGGCAATCGTCCGTGGACGGACTTCGCGCAGGACGCGGCTTGTACCGGCGGCAATTGCGACCGTCGCGCACAATATCTGAGTGCAGTCACTGACCTGCTGGTAAGCGATCTGGACTGGATGGCAGCCCAATGGCAGGACGGCGGTGCGGCCCGCTTGGAATTGCTGGAAAACGAAGACGCGGGCGTCAGCGCCATTCTGACGGGCATGGGCTCTCTGTCATATGGCGAGCAGGCTGGTGAGCGGATGCGACTGGGCCTGATGCTGAACGACCCCGAGGAAGAGCATGATTGCTTCTCGGACAATACCCATAACAGCCACTATTACGACGGTCTGGGCATTCAGAATGTCTATCTTGGAAGCTACACCCGAATCGATGGGACGCCAGTCGGCGGAGCCTCGCTGTCCGATCTGGTTGCCGCAACGGACCCGGCGCTGGACGCCGAGATGAAGGCCAAGCTCGCCACCACCATGCTGGCCTTGGGCCGGATCAAATCGACGGCTGAGGCCGGGTTTGCCTATGATCAGATGCTGGAACAAGGCAACGCAGGCGGAGAGGCGTTGATCATGGGTGGCGTGAATGGCCTGATCGACCAGACAAAGACCATCGAACGTGTCGTCACAACGCTGAACCTGGACCAGCTCGACTTTGAAGGGTCAGACAGTCTGGATAACCCGGACGCAGTTTTCCAGTGAGTCCAATTGTGCGAGGCGGCAGATCTTTGCCGCCTCTCGGGATTTTGAAGACGGACAGACAGTTTGCCGCAAGACAGTCGATATTATCCTGATTATTATTGTCGGATAAACAGCAGAAAAGCACCTACACCATGATTGTCTGTCATTGCACTCATATCTCGGACACGGATATCCGCACCGCGATTGACTGGATGCGAACGTCGGACCCCGACACGATCATCACACCGGGCAAGATATATCATGCCCTCGGAAAATCGGCGGACTGCGGCGGATGCATGCCTCTTTTCCTAGACACCATGCGCATGAGCGATAATCTGGAAGTCCCCATGCAGCTCCGTGCGTTGCGCACCGGAGTATCACAGGAGAATGCAGATGAAGGGCGATCCCAAAGTCATAGAATACCTCAACAAATCCCTGCGGCATGAGCTGACGGCAGTCAGCCAGTATTGGCTGCACTACCGCCTGCAGGAAGATTGGGGCTTGGGCCATATGGCTAAGAAAAGCCGCGAGGAAAGCATCGAAGAGATGGGGCATGCAGACAAGCTGATCGAGCGGATCATCTTTCTGGAAGGTCACCCCAACCTGCAAAAACTGGACCCTCTGCGGATCGGTCAAAACCCGAAGGAAACTCTGGAATGCGATCTGGCCGCCGAAAATGACGCACGCGCCCTTTATGTCGAGGCGCGGGAATACTGCCGCGAGGCGGGGGACTATGTGACCATGTCCCTGTTTGAAGAACTGATCAGCGACGAAGAGGGTCACATCGACTTTCTCGAAACGCAGCTTGATCTGTACGAGAGGATCGGCGAAGCCAACTATGCGCATCTCAACGCATCGAAAATGGACGAAGGCGAATAGCCTGCACCTGTTACCGGTGGTCGCTTTGGCGGCCACCCCATCCCTGGCCCAGGAGCTGCGGGATATTCACCTCAACACAACGCCCAGAACCGCCGAAGAACGCACCCGGATCGAGGCCGCGACCGCCGTCCCGACCGATTTCAGCGCGTCGCAGAAACACGAAGAACTCAGCGCCGGGGCCGCGACTGTACGGGCGCGTACGGATGCGGATGCGTTTTCCCAGCCCTCGGGCAATCTCAGCTTTGAGCAAGAGCTGGATTTCAAGGTCGGCAACGGGCTGTTCAAGAAGATATGGGTTTCGGCCCCGTCATCGACATTGGCGTCCGACGGCTTGGGCCCTTTGTTCAATGCGCGCTCTTGCCAGCGCTGCCACATAAAGGACGGGCGCGGTCATACGCCAAATGGGCCGGATGACAATGCCATCTCGATGTTTCTGCGTGTCTCGGTCCCGGGCGACCCGGATGACGCACCGGCCGCAATCGAAGGCTATCTGGCCACCCTGCCCGATCCGACCTATGGCGGGCAGTTGCAGGATTTCGGGCTGCCCGGCCATCCCGCCGAATACCGGCTGGACATTACGTATACGGAAATCCCGGTCGCCCTGTCCGATGGTGAGACGGCGTCGCTGCGACAACCCGATTATCAGGCCGCCGATCTGGGGTATGGGCCGTTGCATCCCGAGGCGATGCTAAGCCCTCGTGTTGCGCCGCAGATGATCGGCCTGGGCTTGCTCGAGACGATCCCGGCGCAGGACATTCTGGCCAATGCGGACCCAGGGGACAGCAATGGCGACGGTATCTCGGGCCGGGCCAATATCGTCTGGTCGACCGAGTTTGACGCCCCCATGTTGGGCCGGTTCGGACATAAGGCCGGAATGCCCACGGTCATGGAACAATCGGCTGCTGCCTTTGCCGGTGACATCGGAATATCAAGCCCGCTTTTCCCGCGCCCCTATGGAGATTGCACCCACGAACAGGCAAGTTGCGTGCAAGCCCCACATGGGGATACCGACATTCGCAGGCATGAAATCGATCAGACCGGCATGGACCTTGTCGCCTTTTACAGCCGCAATCTGGGTGTGCCTGCGCGGCGCGATGTCGATGACGCGCAGGTGCTGCGGGGCAAACAGGTGTTTCATGACGCCGGATGCGCGTCTTGCCACACACCAGCCCATGTCACCCATCGTATGGACGACCGTCCCGAGCATAGTTTTCAGTTGATCTGGCCCTATACCGATCTGTTGCTGCACGACATGGGCGACGGTCTGGCCGACCACCGCCCCGAGGCGCGTGCAACGGGTCATGAATGGCGCACCCCGCCTCTATGGGGTATCGGATTGACCGAGCGCGTGTCGGGTCACACACAATTCCTGCACGACGGTCGCGCGCGAAACCTGCTTGAGGCAATCCTGTGGCATGGCGGCGAGGCAGAATCAGCCCGCGATCAGGTTGTCTCAATGCCAAAGGCGGACCGCGACGCCCTGATCCGATTTCTGGAAAGCTTGTGATGCGCTGGAAGACCCTCTTGTCCGCTTTGGTATTCCCAGTGGTCTTGTGGGCGCAGGACCGTGGATCAATTCAGGCCGAGATTGCGCAAAGTCACATTCTGCCCCGGTTCGGCACATTGTCCGACGCGGCCACAAGCCTTGCAGCTCAAGCCCAAGCAGACTGCGCGCCGTCCGACAGCTTGCGCACCACCTATGGAGCCGCATTTGACGCGTGGATTTCTGCCAGCCATCTGCGCTTTGGCCCCACGGAAACCGATGACCGGGCCTTTGCTCTCGCTTTCTGGCCTGACACCAAAGGGTTCACCCCCAAAACCCTGTCGCGGTTGATCACCGATGCGGATCAAGTGGTTGCCGACCCGGACGCCTTTGCCCAGATTTCCATCGCCGGACGCGGGTTCTTTGCACTGGAGCGGATGCTGTATGATCCGGCCTTTCAGGATCAGGGTGGTGCGGCGTATCGGTGTGCTCTGATTCAAGCCATCACAACAGACATCGCCCGCAATGCGGACGCCATTTCATCCGATTGGGCCGGATACGCAGCGACCTTTACGCATCCAAGTGAAGACGGCCCTTACCGTTCAGAAGACGAGGCGTTGCAAGAACTGTTCAAGGCCCTGACAACGGGTCTGCAACTCACCGCAGATACCCGTTTGGGCCGTCCGCTTGGCACCTTCGACCGCCCCCGCCCCAACCGGGCCGAGGCGCGCCGATCCGGTAGATCTCTGCGCCATATCGAATTGTCGCTGATCGCGCTGCAGGATCTCGCGGCGCGTTTGTCCGGCGACTACCCCGACATTGCCGCCGAACTGGATGCAGCCTTTGCCAGGGCCATAAGCCGCGCCCGGGCACTTGACGATCCGGCGCTGGCGGGTGTTGCGTCCCCTCAGGGACGTTTTCGGATCGAAGCCCTGCAGCAATCGATCAACGACATCCGCACCATAACGACATCGGAACTGGGCCCGACGCTTGGCATAAGCGCTGGCTTCAATTCCCTGGACGGAGACTAAATGATGCCCACGCGCCGCCAATTTCTGGCCGGGCTGACGGCCACCAGCTTTGCACCTCAGACTGGCTGGGCTGCGACGGGCGCACCTGCTTATCTGGCCGCCGCCCAGTTTCCGGACGGAACCTACCGGCTGGCCGGGCTGAACGGGCAAGGCACTGTTCTGTTCTCGCGGCCTTTGCCCGATCGCGGCCACGCCGCCGCTGCGCATCCGCACAAACCCCACGCAGTCGCCTTTGCCCGTCGTCCCGGCACCTTCGCGATGGTGATCGATTGCGCCAGCGGACGAGAACTGGCACGGCTGCGCGCCCCGGAAGGACGGCACTTTTATGGGCATGGTTTGTATTCGCCCGACGGCCATCAGTTCCTGACAACCGAAAACGACTATGACGCAGCCACGGGCATCATCGGCATCTGGGACGCAACAAGCTATGCCCGGGTGGGCGAAATCCCGTCCGGTGGCATAGGCCCTCATGACATGCACCTGATGCCCGACGGCAATGCTATGGTCGTTGCCAATGGCGGCATCGAAACCCATCCCGATTCAGGCCGCACAAAGCTGAACCTACCTTGGATGCAGCCCAATCTGACATATCTTGACCTGTCAGGCACCATCCTGGATCAGGTTCATTTACCGGGCAGGCTGCACAAAAACTCGGTCCGCCATCTGGATGTGCGGGCGGATGGGCTGGTGGCTTTCGCCATGCAATGGCAGGGCGATATGTCTGAGGCCCCGCCTTTGCTGGGCCTGCACAGGATCGGGCAGGCTCCGACCCTGCTGTCTGCGTCAAGAGATCAGCAAGCAAAGCTGCAGGGCTATGCAGGCAGCGTCGCCTTTGCTTCGGATGGGACAACAGTCGCCATGACCTGCCCCCGCGGCAATGTTCTGCACCAGTTCAACATCACAAGTGGCGACCTGATCCACGCCTTCCCGTTGCACGACGTCTGCGGGTTAGGTGCTGGACCCAACGGCCTTGCCTTCACGACAGGCACCGGCGCGTTCGGATCGGTCAAGCATGGCAAAGCCCGGGTTGAAGGCACAATGGACTGTAAATGGGACAACCATCTGATCCCCATCCGCGCCCACGGATAAATTCGGCAATTCCCGCAACATAGATTACACTTGGACGAATCAAACTGCTGCCGTATTGGCGGGCGCGAAACCGGCACCCCTATTGCAAGGACCTGACTGATTGAAACACACGCCCGACGCACCGCATTCCATCTACGGGGTTGAGAAATGGGGCAAAGGCCTCATCGAGGTGACCGAGCAGGGCGAGATCGGTCTGCGCAATCCCATGCACCCCGAGGCCGCCGCGATCAGCCTGCCGGGCATCCTGTCCGATCTGGACGACCGGGGCATCAAAGCCCCGATGGTTCTGAGGGTTACGTCCTATCTGGAACATGAGATCGCGCATCTGAACGAAAGCTTCCGCGATGCCATCGCGCGGGTGAACTACAAAGGCTCTTACCGGGGTGTTTTCCCGATCAAGGTGAACCAGCAGGCGCAGGTCGTGGACCGGATCGTCGAGTTCGGTAAGAAATACAACTATGGGCTTGAGGCCGGATCGAAGCCCGAACTGGTCGTGGCGCTGGCCCATCGTCTGGCGTCTGAGGCACTGATCGTCTGCAATGGCGTCAAAGATGCCGAGTTCATCCAACTGGCCATCCTGTCCCGCAAGATCGGCTTCAATACGGTCATCGTTCTGGAAAGCCCGAAAGAGGCCGACACGGTGATCGAGGTCTACAAGGAGTTGGGCATCGAACCCCTGATCGGCGTGCGGGTGAAACTGACCAACCAGATCAGCGGCAAATGGGAAGAAAGCTCGGGCGACCGGTCGGCCTTTGGCATGAACACCGACCAACTTGTCGCCACGGTGGACAAGCTGAAAGCGGCGGGCCTGTTACATTGCCTGAAACTGCAGCACTCGCATTTGGGCAGCCAGGTGCAGGACGTCAACGATGTGCGCCGCGCTGTCGGCGAGGCGTGCCGCTACTACACCGAACTGACGCGTGAGGGCGTGCCGCTGACCCATCTGGACCTCGGCGGTGGCATGGGCGTGGACTATACGGGTGAGAAGAAGGCTGCCGAGAACTCGATCAACTACACGGTCGAGGAATACTGCGCCAACGTGGTCGAAACCGTCGCCTACGCGATGGACGAGGCCGAGATCGCCCACCCCACGCTGGTCACGGAAAGCGGTCGCGCCGTGGTGGCGACATCTTCGATGCTGGTCTTCAACGTGCTGGAAACCACGCTTTACGATGCGCCCACCGCGCCGGATGTGGAACCCGACGACAACCATCTGGTCTCGGACCTTGCTGCCGTACATGGATATCTCAGCAGCGACCGCCTGCAGGAATGCTGGAACGACGCAACTTTCTACCGCAACGAACTGCGCGCCCTGTTCCGTCGTGGATACGTGGACTTGCGCCAGATGGCCCGGGCCGAGCGTATCTATCTGTCGCTGATGGCCCGCCTCAAGGCTCTTGCAGCCAGCGACGACCTGGAAACGGATGTGGACGATCAGCTTGAGAAAGTGGCTGATATCTATCACTGCAACTTTTCGCTGTTCCAATCCCTGCCCGATGTCTGGGCCATCGACCAGCTGCACCCGATCGTGCCGCTGCAAGGGCTGAACGAAACGCCCGACCGCCGCGCTGTTCTGTCCGACATCACCTGCGACAGCGACGGCAAGATCGACCGGTTCATTCTGGCCGACGGGGTATCCCCCAGCCTGCCGGTCCATTCGCTGCCCGAAGACGATGAATACTTCATGGGCGTCTTCTTCGTCGGCGCCTATCAGGAAACACTGGGCGATCTGCACAACCTGTTCGGAGACACCAACGTTGTCACCATCGACCTGCGCGCCGATGGCGGCTTTGACCTGCTGCACGAACAAGAGGGCGACACGATCAGCCAGGTCCTGTCTTACGTTGAATTCGACCCCCAAGACTGCGTCGCCGCTTTCCGCAAAATGGTGGACGAGGCGATCTCGACCGGTACTCTGCAAGCCAAGGACCGCAAAACCCTGATGAGCGCCTATCGCGACTCGATCAACGGCTACACCTATTACGAATAAGAAGGAGACAGACCATGGGCAAAACACTGGTTGTCGGCGCAGGCGGCGTATCCCACGCAGCCGTGCACAAGATGGCGATGAATTCGGATATCTTCACCGAGATCACTCTGGCCAGCCGCACAAAATCGAAATGCGACGCCATCGCAGCAGCCGTCAAGGATCGCGTCGGTGTGGACATCAAGACCGCCGAACTGGATGCCTATAAGGTCGAAGATACGGTCAAGCTGATCAAGGAAACGGGCGCGGAGATTCTGGTGAACCTCGCCCTGCCCTATCAGGACTTGGTGCTGATGGATGCGTGCCTTGAGGCCGGTATCCACTACCTCGACACCGCGAACTACGAGCCCGAGGATGAGGCCAAATTCGAATACCACTGGCAATGGGCCTATCAGGAACGGTTCAAGGCGGCGGGCCTGACCGCCATCCTCGGCTCGGGCTTTGATCCGGGCGTGACCTCCGTCTTCGCCACATGGCTCAAGAAACACAAGCTGAACACCATCCGCCAGATCGACGTTCTGGACGCCAATGGTGGCAGCAACGATCAGGAATTCGCCACCAATTTCAACCCCGAGATCAACCTGCGCGAAGTGCTGGCCGAGGTGCGTCACTGGGAAAACGGCGCATGGCAGCATTCCCCGGCCATGACCCACAAGGTCGAATTCGACTTCCCCGCCATCGGGCCCAAGAATATGTACCTGATGTATCACGAGGAACTGGAGAGCCTCAGCACCCACTTCCCCGAGATCGAGCGCGCCCGCTTCTGGATGACCTTCGGCGACGCCTATATCACCCACGCCAAAGTGCTGGAGAACGTCGGCATGACCCGCATCGATCCGGTGATGCATGACGGCAAGGAAATCATCCCGATCCAGTTCCTGAAAACCCTGCTGCCCGATCCCGGTGATCTGGGTGCAGAAACCAAGGGCAAGGCCTGCATCGGCGATATCGCCACAGGTCAGGCCAAGGACGGCTCGGGTGAGAAAACCTACTACATCTACAACATCTGCGACCACGAAGAATGCTATGCCGAGGTCGGCTCCCAGGCCGTCAGCTACACCACCGGCGTCCCCGCCATGATCGGCGCGGCACAGGTTCTGAAAGGCAACTGGACGCAGCCCGGCGTGTGGAACATGGAACAGCTCGACCCGGATGATTTCATGGACATGCTGAACACCCAGGGCCTGCCATGGCAAGTCCACGAACTCGACGGTCCCGTCAGTTTCTGACCTTCGTCTTTTCCCAAATACTCCGGGGGGTCCGGGGGGCTGGCCCCCCGGCCTCTCGACAATCGGAGA
>NZ_JBQFMP010000009.1:0-251520 GCF_056531905.1 Ruegeria sp. K11 | reverse complement strand
CCGGTCTCTCCCGAGCGTCACAACCGTCTCTCCGGCCCGTCTCCGCCGTTCCCAGCGTCCCAGCAACCGCCTCAGCAGCGCCGGTGAAGGGGTATTTACGGATTGGGTCCGGGACCTGCAACCCCCATTTTGAAAAAACTTCACATTTTCCGCCACATTTTGCATGAGGTTAAAAAAACAACAGGTTACCTTTAAATTTCCACCGCCAAAGGACCCCAATCATCCCTTTCAGGCAGCTCAAACCAAGCGAATTGCGGGAATCGCCTTAGTCCTCGGCTTCGGGCACCGGGACTCGGCAAAGAAAACGCCGCCCGGGTTTCCCTGGGCGGCGTGGTTTCGTGAGTGGCCGGGTGTTTACTTGAGGTCGAACCGGTCTGCGTTCATCACCTTGTTCCAGGCCGAGACGAAGTCGCAGACAAACTTGCCGCCTGCGTCCGACTGGCCATAGACCTCGGCCAACGCGCGCAATTGCGAGTTTGAGCCGAAGACCAGATCGACGCGCGTGCCGGTCCATTTGACGGCACCGCTGGCACGATCACGCCCTTCATAGACGCCATTGCCCGCAGGCTTCCATTCGGTGCCCATGTCCAGCAGGTTGGTGAAGAAGTCGGTGCTGAGCGCGCCGACCCGATCCGTGAACACACCGTGCTTGGTATCGCCGAAATTGGCCCCCATGACGCGCAACCCTCCGACCAAGGCCGTCATCTCGGGCGCGGACAGCGTCAGCAGCTGCGCGCGGTCGACCAGCAGCTCTTCGGGTGAGACGCTGAACTCGGTTTTCTGGTAGTTGCGGAACCCGTCAGCCGCCGGTTCAAGCATCGCAAAGCTGTCCACATCCGTCTGTTCCTGCGTTGCATCTGTGCGGCCTGGTGTGAAAGGAACCTCGACATCGTGACCGGCTGCTTTGGCCGCTTGTTCGACACCGACGCTGCCTGCCAGAACGATCACATCCGCCAGCGAAACCTTCTTGCCGTCCGACTGCGCGCCGTTGAACGCGGTCTGAACGCCTTCCAGCGTGTCCAGCACGTTTGACAGCTTCATCGGCTCGTTCACTGCCCAGTCTTTCTGCGGCGCAAGGCGGATACGAGCGCCATTGGCACCGCCGCGCTTGTCCGAACCACGGAAGGTCGAAGCAGATGCCCATGCGGTCGAGACCAGTTCCGACACAGACAGACCAGTTGTTGCGATCCTCGCTTTCAGATCGGCCACATCCGCGTCGTCCACCAGATCATGATCCACGGCGGGCACGTTGTCCTGCCAGATCAGCTCCTCAGTGGGGGCTTCTTCACCGATATAGTTCGAACGCGGGCCCATGTCGCGGTGGGTCAGTTTGAACCAAGCGCGGGCAAAGGCATCGGCGAACTCATCCGGGTTCTCGTGGAAGCGTTTCGAGATCGGGCCATAGATCGGGTCCATGCGCATCGCCATGTCGGCGGTGGTCATCATGGTCTTGACCTTTTTGGACGGATCATGTGCGGCCGGCGCCATGTCTTCTTCTTTCACACCAATCGGCTCCCAGATCCACGCGCCCGAGGGGCTTTTGGTCAGGTTCCAGTCATAGCCGAACAGCAGGTCAAAGAACCCGTTGTCCCATTTGATCGGGTTCGCGGTCCATGCGCCTTCGATCCCCGAGGTTGTGGTGTCGTCACCCTTGCCCGAGCCGAACTTGTTGATCCAGCCAAAGCCCATTTCCTCGATCGGAGCGCCTTCGGGCTCGGGGCCGACCAGGTCCGGATCACCCGCGCCATGCGCCTTACCAAAAGTGTGACCGCCAGCGACCAGAGCGACGGTTTCCTCATCGTTCATCGCCATCCGGGCAAAGGTTTCACGGATGTCGCGGCCCGAGGCCAGAACGTTCGGTTCCCCATCCGGGCCTTCCGGGTTCACATAGATCAGGCCCATCTGTACTGCGGCCAGCGGGTTTTCCAGATCACGCTCACCGGAATAGCGGCTATTCGGGTTATCGGTGGGGGCCAGCCATTCGGTCTCGGTCCCCCAATAGATGTCTTCCTCGGGGGCCCAGATATCTTCACGGCCACCGGCAAAGCCAAAGGTCTTGCCGCCCATGGATTCAATGGCGCAGTTTCCCGCAAGGATCATCAGGTCCGCCCACGAGATCTGGTTGCCGTATTTCTGCTTGATCGGCCACAGCAGACGACGCGCTTTGTCGAGGTTCCCGTTATCCGGCCAGCTGTTGAGCGGCGCAAACCGTTGGTTCCCGGTCGAGGCCCCGCCACGGCCATCCGCCGTCCGGTAGGTGCCCGCGCTGTGCCATGCCATACGGATGAACAACCCGCCATAATGGCCATAATCCGCCGGCCACCAGTCCTGCGAGTCCGTCATCAGCGCGTACAGGTCTTCTTTCAGCGCCTTGTAGTCCAGGCCTTTGAACGCTTCGGCATAGTCGAAATCTGCGCCCATCGGGTTCGAAGCCGATCCATGCTGATGGAGGATCGACAGGTTCAGCTGGTTGGGCCACCAGTCACGGTTTGACCGGGTTCCCGCGCCATGCATTACCGGGCATTTGCCCATGTTTGGGTTGTCACTTCCGTCCATTTTGATCTCCAATTCTGGCTGGCGCCGAAACGTTGTGCTGTTGCGAGTGAGGCAGTGAACATGGTCGCGCGCAATCTCCGCCCTGACACATTACCTGTGACCTGCGCGGGATTGCACAAGTCACGGGCGCGTATCTTTTTGTAAAATGCATCAACGACTCAATCTTGCTGTCTGTCGCGAATCCTATCAAAGGGAACTCATCTGAAAAAGTTTTGTTTTTTGATAATAACAATAACTTTTAATTATCGATTTGTATTTGCCATCTCCATCGGCCTGATTACGCCTGTAATTCAGTGACGAGCGTAAGCGCAGCCTGCCGCGTCAAACGGCGGAACACCTGCAAAACACGCGTTGAGGCGTGGGCTGCAAACGTCTACACCCTATGACATTCAGGGAGGACACCATGCCAGCGCCGAAAAATACGTTTAAACAAGCCCTCAGAGACAAGCGCCCGCAACTTGGATGCTGGTTGGGTATGGCCGATCCCTACGCCGCCGAGATTTCCGCAACGGCCGGGTTCGATTGGCTGCTGATCGACGGAGAGCATGCGCCAAACGACCTGCGTTCGATCATGGCGCAGCTTCAGATCGTTCAGGCCTCATCATCTCAGGCGGTGGTGCGGCTACCGGTCGGCGAAACGTGGATGATCAAACAGGTGCTGGATGCGGGCGCGCAGTCCATTTTGATCCCGATCGTCGAAAGCGCCGCGCAAACGCGCGAACTTGTACGGGCCGTCACCTATCCTCCGCACGGGGTGCGTGGGGTTGGGGCTTCGCTGGCGCGCGCATCCAGGTTCGGTGCGATCACAGATTACATTGAAACCGCCGACTCGCAGGTCTGCCTGCTAGTTCAGGTGGAAAACCGCGCGGGCCTGGCCGCTTTGGACGAGATACTTGAGATTGAGGGCGTTGACGGTGTCTTTGTCGGCCCGGCTGATCTGGCCGCCGATCTGGGGTATCCGGGACAGGCCGATCACCCTGAGGTACTGGCGGCGATAGACACCGCGCTGACCAAGATTGTCGCGTCGGACAAAGCGGCGGGGATTCTGACGCTCGATCCGGTGATGCAGAAAACATGTGCCGACATGGGCGTGACATTCATGGCCACACATATCGACGTCGCCCTGTTTGCCAGCGCCATACGTCAGGCGGCAAAAGACGGGCTAAAACTGCTGGGCCGCTAAGCGCCCATCAGGATCCTTCAATGCCCGCTGACCTTTTTGTAAAGCGCGGATTTATAGCCAAACGGGATGCCCAGAACACCCACCAGCCACCCGGCACCGCGCGCGATCTGAATCAGGCGCCTGTCGGGTTGGAACGGCAACAGCAGAATGGCCCCCAGCAAAGCGACTACCCTGAACGGCGCCGAGATAAACCCCAAGGCAGCGCTGAGCGGGCGTTTGTCCAGCTTGCGGCGCATATGGGTATTCGACTGATCGCGCCCCCGCGCCGCCTGATACCAGAAGGATAACCGCTCGGGCGGGATCGTCTCGTACACAAAGGCGTCGGGCACCCAACCGACGGTCTTTCCTGCAGCAACCGCCTCGGCGTAGAATTTTGCATCGGTTCCGCCGGTCATGCGCATGTTTTCGTCAAACCAGATGCCGGTTTCACTGAACAGCCGCGTCTCACCCAGCCAGTTATTGGTGACGATGGTGACGCCGCCCGTATCATTCAAACTGGCCTTGCGCGCAGCGGCACGTTCCTTTTCCATATACCGGTTGCTGATGTTGCGCAGCATAAGGCGCTGCATCGCCGTTTCACCGCCCGCAGGCTCTGCCGCTCGTAAAGGCGCACCAAGCAACACGGCCGAGCTGCCGCGATACCCGGCCACCAGCTTCTCAAGCCAGTCACGGGCCACTACCTCATCATCATCCACGAAACACAACAGATCGGAACTGTTGGCCAACGCCTCGCGCGCAGCGCGGTTGCGCCCAAAGGGAATGCCCAGCTCGGGTTCGAGCACATAGTGCAGCGCAGCCCCATTGGACAGCGTCTGACCAAAGCCATCGACGGTTGCGCGACTTACTTCGGTCGCGTCGTTCTCGACCACCAGAAACCGAACGGTGCAATCTGCAGGCAGCGTCGTCGCGCCCCAACTTTCGATCAAAGCCGCCAGCATCTCGGGGCGCTGGCGCGTCAGGGTGGATACGGTAATGTGCAAAGGCGCGGATCGCTTGTCCATTGGACCCCAATACTATTTCGACCAAGGCGCTGACAAGGCGGATGTGGCGCGCGCAATCCCGTCCTACGGAGCGTTCCGACCCTGCGCCATCAGGGCCTCCAATCCAACCCGATAATTGGGGTACAGCAGGGCAACGCCCAGCTCATCCTTGATCCGGTCATTCCGAACGCGCTTGTTTTCGTTATAAAAACTACGAGCCATTGGCGTCAGATCCGCTTCATCGAATGCCACAGCGGGCGGCAGAGGCAGGCCCTGCAACTCGGCCGCATAGCCAATGACGTCCTGAGGGGGCACCGGTTCGTCATCGCAGACATTGTAGATCGCACTCGGGTTTGGCCGCCGCATCGAAGCCGCCAGCACCTGCGCAATGTCATCGACATGGATACGCGAAAACACCTGCCCCGGTTTGATGATACGCCGCAGCCCCCCGCGTTTGAGTTTGGAGAACGGGCCACGCCCGGGCCCATAAATCCCCGCCAGCCGAAAGATGTGCAACGGCAGGTCGGGGATTCCGGCCCATTGGTCCTCGGCCCTTACCCGCCAACGGCCGCGTTCCGCCGTTGGGGTCGCCGGTGTCGCCTCGTCCACCCAATCACCGCCGTGATCGCCGTATACGGCCGTCGTCGACAAATACCCGACCCATGAAAACTGCGCGGCCCGCTTCGCAATCTCGTCGTACAGCTGCGCCAGCACCGGGTCGCCCTCGGCCGTGGGCGCGGTTGAGATCAACAGATGCGTCACCCCATCCAGATCAGGCGCACCGCCCGGCCAGACCAGCGGTTCGGCTCCGGAGTCTCGGATTACGCCCAGTTGCGCGGCATCGCGCGTTGTGCCGATCACCCGCCACCCTTCGGGCACCAGCGTTCGTGACAATGCCCGCGCCGAATAGCCGTGGCCAAAGGAAAACAAAGTCTGTGTCATGCCCCTTTGATGAGCCGCCCCCCACGGGGATGCAAGCGCCGGATCGACGCACTTGATTCGAATCCCCCGTTGGGCCTTGATTGAAGGATGAGCCAAAAGAGCCCCGACCTGAACGCCGCCTATGCCCTGAAATCGCCCGAGGATAACAAGCGCCTCTATGCGGAATGGGCGGGTGACTACGACGATGGCTTTGCCACGCGCGAAGACTATCAGTTGCACATCCACACCGCGCGCGCCTTTGTCGGCGCAGGCGGTCAGGGGCCGGTGCTGGATGTCGGCGCGGGCACCGGGCTATGCGGTGCTGTATTGGCCGGTCTTGGGGTCGGGCCGATCGATGCCACCGACATCAGCGCCGAGATGTTGCAGCAAGCTATGCGCAAGGACATCTACCGCGACGCGATCGAGGCCGATCTGAACACGGGCCTGCCTGTGCCAGCCGAAAGTTATGCGGGGATCGTATCCTCGGGCACCTTCACCCACGGGCATCTTGGGCCGGACGTCCTGCCCGCCCTGCTGCGCGCGGCCCGGCCCGGGGCGCAATTTGCGCTGTCGATCAACGCCAAACACTATCAGGCGCTCGGGTTCGCGGATGCGCTGCATCACCTGTCCGACACGCAGATCGACAATCTGTCACTGCCCGAGGTTCGCATCTACGGCGACCTGGCCTCGGGCGCCAACAAGGATGATCTGGCCCTGATCGCCTTGTTCGAGAAAACCTGATCCAGCCGATCCGCGGGGCACCGGGCCTACTTGGTATACATCTGCTTTTTGAACGCCCGCGTCCGCACCGTCGCCTCGGCCGAGCCGTCATGATAGGTGCCGAACCACTTGTCGAAGGGGATTTCCGAAGTGCCATAGTTGCACTCGAAATACCGGTGGTGAAATTGATGGAAGAAGTCACCGGCACGCGCCGCATCCGTCTCGCCCGCCTTCAGCTTTTCAAAACCAGAATGCGACAGAACCGGGCTGATCTGCTGGAAATAGGCGTGAAACAATACGTGCAGCGGGTGCGACGGTATGATCAGGTGAATGAAGTAGGTCGTGAAATACAGCAGGTTTTCATACCAGTGGTTCGAGATCCCCGACCATGGCCCGATATTGACATTGCGGTGATGCACGGCGTGGACATGTTTGTACAGTCTGGGGTGATGCTCCAGTCGGTGCACCCAATAGAAGTGAAGCCCGGACCACATGGGAATGAACAGCATCCAGATCACGAACCAGACAGGCGCCGCGGCCCATGTGAGTACCGGCACGTAGTCGTTTGCCATCGCCCAGTAGATGATCCATTGATAGACTGTGGCCACGGTCATCGCACTGCCCAGCGTCCACCAGATATTGTCCCAGACCTGATTTCGGAACGTGAAAGTCCCGTTGTCCCGTGTCAGGTCCCGGCGGTCGAATTTCTTGTACATGCCCTGCCCTTTGCGCATGTAAAGCCACCAATGCAGGCTGCCTGCCACCAGTATCTGAGGCCCTATGTTCAACAGCCAGATTCGGAACATCCACCCCGGCGCAAAACTTTGCATGGTCTCTAATCCGGGGAAAAAGACCGCATATGTGATAATCGCCAGCACCATGCACAGGGTTAGTGACGTGATCGGCAACCACGCCCCCCGATACCAGCTCAAAACCGCAGCGGGGCGCGGCGGCCAGGTGAAGAGCGGATTCAAACCCACCGGTCCTTCGGGATGGTAGTTCCAGCGGGCCGCTTCGGGGTCCTGCGTGACGTCAGTCATAGGCCTCACCTGTTCACGTGGCGTAGTCAGAGCCTTCGGCATCCAGCAGGGCCTTGATCTCTCGCAAATGCGCAGCGGCCTGATCGGGATAGTCGTCGACCTCGGCGGCAGTTTTCTCGGCAATCTCATCTGACAAAACGCGCATCGGCTGACCGGTTTGCAGCGCGCGGATATAAGTCTCGGCTGCACGCTCGAAATAATACAGCCTGTTAAAAGTATCCGCCGGGTCGCGCCCGATCACCAGCACCCCGTGGTTTCCCATGATCATGACCTTCTTTTTCGGGTCGGACAGCATCGCAGCACAGCGTTCGCCCTCGCTTTCAAAGGCCAGCCCGCCAAAGGCTTCGTCCACCACATACCGATTGAAGAACGTCGCCGTGTTCTGATCGATCGGCGGCAGGCTGCTGTCGGCCAAAGACGCCAGAACGGTCGCAAAGATCGAGTGCACATGCATGACGCAGCGCGCATGCGGACACTGGCGATGGATCGCTCCGTGCAATCCCCAGGCCGTCGGATCAGGAGCACCGGGCTGGCTCATCACATCCGGGTCATTGGCGTCCAGCAACAGCAGGTTCGAGGCCCTGATCCGCGCAAAGTGCATTTGATTGGCGTTCATCAGGAACTGCGTGCCATCCTCATTCACGGCGAGGCTGAAATGGTTCGCCACGGCCTCGTGCAGGTTCAACCGCTCAGTCCATCGGAACGTCGCGGCAAGGTCTACGCGTTCGGGCCAGTGGTCGATATTGGGACGCAGGTTGGTGACGCTCATCTGCGGGCTCCTCTTGTGACAGTCTCTGTTGGGCGAAAGCGTGCCTGCGCCGTACGGGTTTGACCAACGAAAAAAACGTGAGTAATTCATTAGCTGAACTAATGACGAAGTTATGCACATGCAGAAACAGCTACCGCCATTGGGCTGGTTGCGCACGTTCGAGGCCGCTGCCCGGCACTTGTCCTTCACCGGTGCCGCGCGCGATCTGAACATGACGCAAAGTGCGGTCAGCCAGCAGGTCAAATCGCTGGAAGGGTATCTGGGCCAGCCTCTTTTCCTGCGGCGACCGCGCGTGTTGGAATTGACCGAGGCCGGGATCACCTACCTCCCCGTGGTGCGAGAGGCGTTTCGGACACTGGTCCGCGGCACTCAGGCCGTCACGGGGGCGCAACAGAACGCGGTTCAGGTGCAAAGCAACATCACATTTGCGGTCAACTGGCTGGCCCCGCGCCTGCCGCAATTCAGGGCCGAACATCCAGACGTTCAATTGAATATCTTCACCGAATTGTGGGAGCCGCGAGAGATGGCCGAAGGCGCTGCGGTCGAAATCCGATACTCGCTGCGTCCCTCTGACAGGGTCAGAACCGAGTTGCTGAGAACCGATCACTATTATCCTGTTTGCGCACCGGGCTTCGATGTCACATTGGCCTCGCTGCAGGCTTGCCCCCTGTATGACTGTTCCAACCTGCTGTCGAACTGGCAGAGCTGGACGGAAGATCAGGGTCTGACCTGGAGTGATCCGCCCATTACTTATTCAACAACCTATCTGGTCAGCCTGTCGGTGGCGATGGCCGGTGGTGGACTGTGTCTGGCCCATGACACGATTGCCCAGGCGCTTATCGCACAGGGACGATTGATTGCACCATTTGAGCACCGTGCCGCGATGCCCGAAGCCTATTATCTGCTCTTGTCCCCGCAGGCCGAAGACGCACCCGGCGCGCTGGCTTTCGCCGAATGGCTGCGTCGCGAGACTGCAGCGGATGCGGGGGGCTGAAACGGCGGGCTCCCGCCCATTGTCACCGCCCCTGACGGGGCGCATCCACTGGTTGGGCCCGGCAGCGCTGACGCGCTGCGTGACGGTTTCATGATACCTGTCCAGCGGGGGTTGAACCTTTGCGCGCATTCGGGAAAGTTGGGCCATGGAATATACACCTTTCCCCAGCTGGCCCGATGTCGCCCCCCGTTTGATTGCCGTTGCCGCCGGACGTGACGCTGCAGATTTGGTCGTGCGTGGCGGTGTCTGGGTGAACGTGCACAGCCGTGAAGCCTTGACGGCACATGACATTGCCGTTGCAGCCGGGCGTGTGGCGTTTGTCGGGCCCGACGCCTCTCATTGCATCGGACCGGATACCACGATCATCGAGGCCAAAGGACGGTTTATGCTGCCGGGTCTGTGCGACGGGCATATGCATATCGAATCGGGCATGCTCACCCCTGCGGAATTTGCCCGCGCCGTGATCCCGCATGGCACCACATCGATGTTCACGGACCCGCATGAGATTGCCAATGTGCTGGGGCTGGACGGTGTGCGGATGATGCATGATGAAGCGTTGTTGCAACCGGTGAATATCTTCACGCAGATGCCGTCCTGCGCTCCGTCCGCGCCGGGGTTGGAGACCACCGGTTATGAAATCACACCCGAGGACGTGGCCGAAGCGATGAACTGGCCGGGCATCGTCGGGCTGGGCGAGATGATGAATTTCCCCGGTGTGATTCACGGCGATCCGAAGATGCTGGCCGAGATTGCAGCAACTCAGCAAGCGGGCAAAACCGTCGGAGGCCACTACGCATCGCCTGATTTAGGGCCTGATTTTGCGGCCTATGTGGCTGGCGGCCCGGCAGACGACCACGAAGGCACATGCGAGGCGGATGCGATTGCCCGCGTGCGGCAGGGAATGCGTTCGATGATGCGACTGGGGTCGGCCTGGTACGATGTGGAAAGCCAAATCACCGCCATTACCGAAAAGGGGCTGGACTCGCGCAACTTCATCTTGTGCACAGATGACTGCCATTCGGGTACTCTGGTCAATGATGGTCACATGAACCGGGTCGTGCGGCATGCGATTGCCTGCGGATGCGATCCTCTGGTCGCATTGCAGATGGCAACAATCAACACCGCCACGCATTTCGGGTTGGAGCGCGAGATCGGCTCGCTCACACCGGGGCGACGCGCGGACATAATTCTCAGCTCGGACTTGAAAACGCTGCCGGTCGAGCTGGTTATCGCCCGAGGTCAGGTCGTAGCCGAGGGTGGCAGGATCACTGTCGACTGCCCGCATCTGAATTGGCCCGAAACCGCGCGCAACACGGTTCATCTGGGGCATAGCCTATCCGATGCCGACTTCGAGATCCCTGCACCTGCCGGGGCTAACCGGGTTCAGGCCAACGTGATCGGCGTTGTCGAAAATCAGGCTCCAACCAAGGCGTTGAAGGCCGAACTGCCTATCATTGGCGGGCTGGTCGAGGGCGAAGGCGATGTCTGCCAGATCGCTCTGGTCGAACGGCATCAGGCGACCGGTGGAGTCACCAACGCCTTTGTTTCAGGCTTTGGATATCAAGGGCAGATGGCCATGGCTTCAACCGTGGCCCATGACAGCCACCACATGATCGTGGTTGGCACAGATCGGGCACAAATGGCGCTGGCAGCAAACCGTTTGGCCGAGGTGGGGGGCGGCATCACCCTATTCCGTGACGGGGAAGAACTGGCGCTGGTCGAATTGCCCATCGCAGGCCTGATGTCTGACAGCCCAGCTGCCGACGTGGCAGCCAAGGCGGAACGGATGGTCAAAGCAATGCAAGCCTGCGGCTGCCACCTGAACAACGCATATATGCAGCACTCATTGCTGGCCTTGGTCGTGATTCCGGAACTCCGAATCTCGGATCTTGGGCTGGTGGATGTGCGTACATTTGAAAAGATCGACCTACTGGAACCTCTTGCATGACAATAATAAAAACACCCGACGTCCCAACACCCGAGACATTCACCGACCCGGTCGCCGCTGTCGCGCGTCTGGAACAATTGTACGATCTGGCAACGCGGTTTCTCTGTGACAGTTTCGCCCGTGCCATCGAGCAAGGCACACCGTCGGAACGATTCCGAGCCTATTACCCGGAAATTCGGATCAAAACCTCGTCCTATGCGCAGGTCGACAGCCGGCTGAGCTTTGGACATGTCTCCGAACCCGGCACACATGCTACAACCGTGACACGCCCTGATCTGTTTCGATCCTACCTGACGCAGCAGATCGCGCTGCTGATCAAGAACCACGACCAGCCGGTCACGATCGGAACGTCCGAGACTCCGATTCCCGTCCATTTTGCGGTGGCCAACAACCCTGACCTTGTCGTGCCGCATCAAGGTGCCGCCGGTTTCACATTGCGCGACGTTTTCGACGTGCCGGACCTGACCACAACAAATGACGACATCGTCAATGGCGTGTACGACCACGAGGACACTGCGGGACCGCTGGCCCTGTTTACGGCGCAACGTGTGGATTACTCGCTGGCCCGGCTGGCGCATTACACCGCGACCGACCCCAGCCATTTCCAGAACCACGTTCTGTTCACCAACTACCAGTTTTACGTCTCGGAATTCGAGAACTATGCCCGCGAGCAGCTGGGCGACCCCGAAAGCGGTTATGTCAGCTTTGTCTCAACCGGAAATGCCCGGATCACGACGCCTGACGGGGCGCTGGAAAGACCTTTGAAGCTGCCGCAGATGCCGACCTATCACCTCAAACGCGAGGACGGTTCTGGGATCACCCTGGTCAATATCGGGGTCGGACCGTCAAACGCCAAAACCGCCACCGACCATATTGCCGTGCTGCGCCCACATGCCTGGCTGATGGTTGGTCACTGCGCCGGGCTGCGCAACACACAGGCGCTGGGGGATTTTGTATTGGCCCATGCGTATCTGCGCGAGGACAAAGTGCTGGATGATGACCTGCCGGTCTGGGTGCCGATCCCGCCTTTGGCCGAGGTTCAGGTGGCACTGGAACGCGCCGTGGCCGAAGTGACCGAGCAGGACGGGTACGAACTGAAGCGGATCATGCGCACAGGCACTGTCGCCTCGGTCGACAACCGCAACTGGGAATTGCGCGACCAGTCCGGTCCGGTGCAGCGTCTCAGCCAGTCGCGCGCAATTGCCCTGGATATGGAAAGCGCAACGATTGCCGCAAATGGCTATCGGTTCCGGGTGCCCTATGGCACGCTGCTTTGCGTGTCCGACAAACCGCTGCATGGCGAACTGAAGTTGCCGGGTATGGCGTCTGAGTTCTATACAACACAAGTGAGCCGCCATCTGGCCATCGGAATACGGGCGATGGAGCATCTGCGCGGCATGCCGCTAGAGCGCTTGCACAGCCGGAAATTGCGTTCTTTCGACGAAACGGCCTTTCTCTGAAGCAAAAAAGCAACGATTTCCCCATATTTTTAGGGTTTTCCACGCTACTATTCGTTGTGTTCAGCCACAATATCCCGTTACAGTTACGCGGTGAGGCCCTATTTATCGGGCACGTTAAGGAGACCAAGAAATGGCAAAGCCTATGACAAAGACTCAGCTGGTGGCTGCTCTCGCTGAGGAAATGGGAACTGACAAGAAATCTGCAAACGCCGCGCTGGAGGCCGTGACCGGCCTGATCACACGCGAAGTTTCGGCTGGTGGCGCGGTGACCCTGCCCGGTGTCGGCAAAATCTACTGCCGCGAGCGCCCCGAGCGCCAGGTACGCAACCCTGCCACCGGTGAGACCTTCACCAAAGAGGCCGACAAGGTTGTGAAAATGACCATCGCGAAAGCCCTGAAGGACAGCGTCAACGGCTGACCTTGCGCCGCGAAGGCCAAGCAGGATCGGGGGTCGCCACGGGCGGCCCTTTTTCGTTTCGCCACAGATTGGTTGCTTGCGAAAGCAACAAATATCGTCAACAGTCGCCGCGATTTCACGAGGAGACCGGAATGGACCTGCGCGCCATAGGCATGGGGCTGATCTTTGCCCTGATCTGGTCATCGGCCTTTACCTCGGCCCGGATCATCGTTGCCGATGCCTCGCCGCTGTTTTCGCTGGCGTTGCGGTTCCTCATTTCAGGTCTCATCGGGGTGACCATAGCCCGCGTCATGGGCCAAAGCTGGCGCTTGTCCCGTGATCAGTGGTACGCCACAATTCTGTTCGGGATTTGCCAAAATGCCCTGTATTTGGGTTTGAATTTCTATGCCATGCAAACGGTCGAGGCCTCGGTTGCGGCCATTATCGCATCAACCATGCCCCTGTTGGTTGCCCTGGCCAGCTGGCTGTTGCTGGGCGAACGGTTGCGGCCCGTTGGTCTTATCGGGTTGATGGCGGGTTTCGCCGGTGTCGCATTGATCATGAGCAGCCGCATCAGCGCAGGCGTCGATATGTTTGGCCTCGTCTTATGCGGCATTGGCGCACTTGCCCTGACCTTTGCAACCCTTGCAGTACGTGGTGCGACATCAGGCGGAAATTTCATGATGGTGGTCGGGCTGCAAATGCTTGTGGGCTCTGCGGTGCTGTTCCTCGCGGCCCCCCTGTTCGAGACGATCTATATCCACCTCACCGTGCCGCTGGCGCTGGCCTTCACGTATACGACCTTATTTCCCGGTTTGCTGGCCACGTTTATCTGGTTTCTTCTGCTGGACCGGATCGGGCCGACACGGGCTGCCACCTTCCACTTTCTGAATCCGGTCTTCGGCGTCGCAATTGCCGCCCTGTTGCTGGGTGAAAAGCTGGGGCCACTGGACGCGGTCGGTGTCCTGGTCACCACATTGGGCATTCTGGCAGTGCAACTGTCGCGGAGACCAGCTCAGGGCAACAAGGCTTCGACCTGACGCAGCAACTTGGGCGCATCAGGCTTGGTCGTGGCCCCATAGGTCGCGACCACTTCACCAGCGGGGTCGATCAGGATTTTGTTGAAATTCCAGCTCGGTACGAAACCGGTCTGATCCGCAACCGCCTTGTAAAACGCATGCGCATCCAGACCCCGCACCGGAGTGATGTCCGTCATCGGCAGGGTCAGACCATAGTTGAAATCACAGAACTCTTTGACTTCTTCCGCCGTGCCCAATTCCTGATTGAAGGAATCTGACGGAACCGCCAAAACCACCAAACCCCGCGTGGCATATGTGTCATATACCTTTTGCAGAGCCTCATATTGACCGGTGAATCCACAATGCGAGGCCGTGTTGACAACCAAAACCGGCTGACCTCGCCAATCTTCGATCGCCAGCGTCCCCCCATCGATCGAGGCAAACTCGCCATTTAAAGGCGCGGCCTGAACCGCACGGCTGATCAGAAGGAGAACAGACAATAGAACCAATCGAAACATCCTAGCACCTCCTTTTTCCTACTATACGCGATACTCTGCCCAACGGATTAATCACACGACCGCGAGAGCTGCGTGAATTTGGGCTTTGAAATCTGTCCCTTCGCGCCCAGATTACTACCCAAAGCCGCAACACACGGAGACGCCATGACCCGCTATACCAAATCTCCCGAGGCCATCGCCGCCCTTTCGCCAGAAGAGTATCGCGTCACGCAACGCAGTGGCACTGAACGCCCCGGCACCGGCAAGCTGCTGAACAACAAAGAGCCAGGTATCTATGTGGATATCGTCTCGGGCGAGCCGTTATTTGCCTCGACTCACAAATACGAATCCGGCTGTGGCTGGCCCAGCTTCACCAAACCCATCGTACATGAACATGTCGAGGAACTGGAGGACCGCACACTGGGCATGATCCGGACCGAGGTCCGCTCGAAACACGCAGACAGCCATCTGGGTCACGTGTTTCCCGATGGCCCGCGTGAACATGGTGGGCTGCGATATTGCATCAACTCTGCCGCCTTGCGGTTCATCCATCGCGACGCGATGGAGGCCGAAGGATATGGCGAATTCCTGATCCATGTGGAGGACATCCAATGACCGAACAACGTGCTGTTTTGGCCGGGGGCTGCTTTTGGGGCATGCAGGACCTGATCCGCAAGCTGCCGGGCGTTGCGCGCACCCGCGTCGGATATACGGGCGGAGACGTGCCCAACGCGACCTATCGCAACCACGGCACCCATGCGGAAGGGATCGAGATCATCTTCGATCCGACGCAGATCACCTATCGCGAATTGCTGGAGTTCTTCTTTCAGATTCACGACCCGACCACGCTGAACCGTCAGGGCAATGACCGCGGCATGAGCTATCGCTCGGCGATCTACTATGCGGACGAGGCGCAGCATCAGGTTGCCCAGGACACCATCGCCGATGTAAACGCCAGCGGTATCTGGCCCGGACGGGTCGTGACCGAAGTCGAACCTGTCGGTGATTTCTGGGAGGCCGAGCCCGAGCATCAGGATTACCTGGAACGCATTCCCAACGGCTACACCTGCCATTTTCCGCGCCCAGACTGGGTTTTGCCCAAGCGCGATGCGGCTGAATAGTCTCTAAGGTCTGTTCAAAGGCTATTCCGACGCCACTCGGGGGCGACCGCTGGCCTCAACTGTCAGCGTCGCCTCGACAAAAACTTCCTGCGCCTCGACGCGCGCGGTGCGGATGTCGCGATCAACAATCACCCGGATATCCTCGGCTCCGGCCTGACGCACGGCGCCCTCGGCCTGTTTGCGCAAGACACGCTCCAAAACATCCATCGCGGCGTCGGACTCATTGAAATCCTGCGGCCCGTCTTCAAGATGTACCCGATACCGACCCTCCGACGGGGACGTCACGGTACCCGAACGGCGCAGGGTCAACCTGCCAACCACCGCGCCAATCGCATTTGCCACGCCGGTATGCTCCGGCAGGATCATCTTGCACCGAAGACGCGCACCAACCGCCGGATAATAGCTGGGGGCAGAGGCCCCCAAACCGATCACATCCACGTTCAACGCCGCATCCAGTGCCAGCAATCCGCGATGCTGACCCAACCCCTTTTGTGTCAGCACGTGACGCGCCAGCTTCGCAGCCGGCAGTCCGAACTCTTCGGTCTCTTCTGCAAAGGCGGTCTCTAACAAGGTCAAGGACGTCTGGTGCGTCAGCTGATCAATGATCATTTGCGCCAGCTTTTCCGGAGACGGCGCCAACACATCGCCGGTCCCGACACGTTTGCGGGCGATCAGTTCCAACGCCTTCCGGGCCGCTTGGGCATCCCAACTGTCCAATCGGCCCAACACATGGCTGGCATCCGAAGGCGTCACCCCCGAGACCTGAACGATCCCGCGATCCACCAGCCGCGTCAAAGCCCCGCTTTCCATCCGGGTGCGCAGTAAATCACTGACCGGCACGACCTGGTTGCCCAGCCGCTCCAACAACGCCTGCTCTCTTGTGCCCAACCCCTCTGCATGGATTCCCGGCACCTGACGCACAAATCGTGTGTCGTGCTCTCCCACGGTGGTCGCTCGCAATTGCATGTCCAGCACAGCATGAACAACTTCAGGTGCTTCGGCGGCAATCAGGGACACCGGCAATACCCGGCGCGGCCCCAAGAAGACACCACCGCCCAAACCTTCGGTCACCACATGAACCTGACTGTCGCCGCCCAATCCGTGGGTGCGCATTGCCACAGCCTCGACCATGGTACGGAACCCGCCAACACGTGCGCCATCGGGGTCAATTGCCGGTTTCCCATCCCGGATCAAAGCCACATCCGTCGTGGTGCCACCGATGTCAGACACCAGCGCATTCTCTGCCCCCGTCAGCCAACTTGCCCCCACGATGGACGCCGCCGGGCCGCTGAGAATGGTCTCGATCGGCCGTTCCCGTGCCTGCTCCGCGCTCATCAGCGCACCATCGCCGCGCACCACCATCATCGGCGCGTGGATGCCAAGCTCCAACAACTGATCCTGTGCGCGTCCGATCAGCCGGTCGATCATCCCGATCAGCCGGGCATTCAACACCGCAGTTACAGCGCGTTTGGGCCCATTCAGCTTGGCCGACAAATGGTGCGAGCACGTCACCGGCGCACCCGTACGTTCCGCAATGATCTGCGCTGCCTGTAGCTCATGCGCGGGGTTACGTGTGGCAAACTGTGCGGCCACAGCAAAGCCCGACACCCCCTTGTGAAAGTCCAGGAAAGCCTCCAGCCCCGCAATATCCAAAGGGGCGACTTCACCCCCGGCATGCGAATGCCCACCTGCGATCACCAAAGCCGGATCACCTTTCAGCGCATCCTTCAGCCCGTGCTTTTCCAGATCACTATCCTTGAACCCGATGTAGATCAGCGCCACACGACCGCCCTGCCCTTCGACCAGCGCATTTGTCGCCAATGTGGTGGACAGCGACGCCAACGAGATCTGATCCGGCGACACCTGCGCCTGATCCAAAACAGCCGAGATCGCCTTTCCCACCCCGATGGCCAGATCTGCCCGCGTGGTCAATGACTTGGCCGAGGCAATCACCTCAACCTCGTCGCGGATCAGAACCGCATCCGTGTAAGTCCCACCGGTATCCACCCCCAACGCCAAAGCCATCGGGTTCTCCTTCCTGTTCGCTGTGAATGGGTGTAGCGGTTTGGGCCGTCACGTCCAGCCTGTTTGCAGCACCTAAGATAATTGTTTGACGGCCCACCGGGCTGCATCAGCCACTGCAGGATCGGAATCCTCCGTCAGGTTCAGCGCAACTGACCTGAGCGCTGGCAGGCCCGAATTGCCAATCGCATAGAGAACGTTTCGAACAAACCGATCCCGCCCGATCCGCTTTATCGGCGAACCGGAGAACTTTTGCCGAAACCCCGCATCGTCCAGCACTGCCAACTCGATCAGCGGAGGCGCCATCAGGTCCTGCCGCGCAGCATATCGGACATCGCTGGCCGCCACCGCGAACTTGTTCCAGGGGCAAGCGGCAAGACAATCGTCACACCCGTAAATCCGATTGCCCAACTTACCTCGCAAAGCCTCGTCCACCGGACCCTTGTGCTCGATAGTCAGGTACGAAATGCATCGCCTTGCATCCAGTTGATAAGGCTGCGGAAACGCGTCGGTTGGACATACATCCAGACAGGCCCTGCACGACCCGCAATGGTCCGATTCTGCCACATCCGACGGCAAATCCAGCGTCGAAAAAACCGAACCTATGAAGACCCAATTTCCCCAATCCCGGCTCACCAGATTGGTGTGCTTTCCCTGCCATCCCAGCCCGGCTGCCTGCCCCAACGGCTTTTCGGGAACAGGAGCTGTATCAACAAAAACCTTCACCTCACCCCCGGCCTCCGAGATCAACCAGCGCGCCAACCGCTTGAGCCGTTTCTTGACCAGATCATGATAATCCTTGTTCTGCGCATAAACGGAAATCGCGCCCTTATCCGGATGATCCAGAACGTCCGTCGGATCATGCGCGGGCGTATAGCTTTCGGCCAACATGATTACCGATCGCGCCTCTGGCCAAAGCGCCGCCGGATTTCCGCGCCACTGGGTTCGCTCCGCCATCCACCCCATCTGCCCATGATATCCGGCCTGCAAAAACGCCTCCAACCGGGCCGGAACCTCGGGCACGTCCCATGGGCGGCACACGCGACAAGCCACGAATCCCTCGCTCAGGGCCTGCTCCCCCAACAGCTCCTTCAACTCTGATCCGCTCTTCATCTGGCCAAAAATATCCTCGGGGGTGAATTGGCCCAACGGGCCAAGAGGGGGCAGACAGCCCCTTTTTGCTCACCCTATCAGAAATCCAGATCCGCGTAATGGGCCGGTGGTCGGAAGCCCGGAACCTGATCCGCCAGGATCGACCGGAACGCTGGCCGCGACTTGATCTTGGCGTACCAGTCCTTGACGGCTTGTGACCGGTTCCAGTCCACATCCGAAATATAATCCAACGCCGACAAATGCGCTGCCGCCGCAAAATCTGCCAGCGTCATCTGATCCCCCGCCAACCACCGGCGGTGATCCAGCAGCCAGGCCATGTAATCCAGATGATATTTGATCGCCCGCGCACCTTCCTTGACATTCTTGCTGTCCGGATAACCCTGCCCGGTCATCTTCTTGTTCACACGCTCATACAGCAGTTTTGAGGTCACCTCGTGATGAAACTTGTCGTCGAACCATCCAACCAGACGCCGGACTTCGTAACGCGCCTCCGGGGTTTTGGGCATTAATGGCGGTTCCGGGCGGGTTTCTTCAATATACTCGCAGATCGCCGCACTTTCCGACATGATCTGCCCATCCAATCGCAACACAGGCACTTTCCCCGCCGGATTGCGACGCAGGAAATCCGGGTCCTGTTCCCAGTACCGCTCTTCAACAAGCTCGACCTCGACCTTTTTTTCAGCCAACGACAAGCGGACCTTGCGGCAGTATGGGGACAGGGGAACGTGAAACAGACGCGCCATGAACTTCCAATCGAACCAGAGACTATGTTTCAGCAATAGCCTTGGACCGACCCGGGTTTCAATCCTCGAAACAAGCTGCGCGACCATCTGCGCGGATGGTAGCCGCTCCGTCCAGGATCGCAGCCGCCCGTCGGCGGGTGCGTGCCGTAGGATCGGTCACCGACCGGTTGCGTGGCGACGGCAGGATCGCGGCAATTCGCGCAGCCTGCACCGGCGTCAGATTGGCGGCGTCCGCGCCATAATACTTTCTCGCGGCAGCCTGAACTCCGAAGACACCCTGACCAGTCTCAGCAACGTTCAGATACACCTCGAGAATACGTCGCTTGCTCCAGACAATCTCGACCATTGGCGTCATCGCGGTTTCCAGCGCTTTGCGCACCCAACTGCGCCCCTGCCACAAAAACACGTTCTTTACCACTTGCTGAGACAGAGTCGACGCGCCGCGCGTACCGCCATCTTCCAGCGCGTTGCGAATGGCTTCGACGTCGAATCCCCAATGCAGACAATAATTGGCATCCTCAGCCGCAACCACCGACCGCGCCATGATCGGGGCGATATTCTCCATTTCGACCCATTCCCGGTCGACCTTGCCCAGCCGCCTCCATTCAGACCAGATCGTATGGGTCAACGGCGGGTTCACGACCGAATACAGCAGGACCAAAGCGACAAACACAACTACAACGGCCAGCACAGCCCGCAAGACCCATCGCCTGATCCAGACAAACGGAGCTACAAGAGGATTTGACCTGGTCGCCTTTTTCTTTTTTCCGCGTGATTTACGCGCTGCTTTCTGAGCCATGTCTTGCTATACGACGCGACCCGGAATGTTGAAAAGGGGTATTGCGCGTTCAGCCTGTCTTCCCGACGCGATGGCCGGTCCTACTGTTTTTCAAAAGGCCGCCCCCTTGGCGCCTCACTCATGATGCTGGGGGTAAAGCAAGGCGATCCCAGGCCACCACTGACGATGATCGCGGATCCGACTGACATGCCCTCAGCGCCAGTTGCAGGCAGAAAACGGGTGAAACGACCCTCGCGCACAGAAGTAGCACGCGAGGGGAATGCATTGTTCAAAATGCGTTATTCTGCCGGGACCGCCTCGACTTCAGCGGTCAGAGGATGGCTGAGCTTGTTCAGCATCTCTTTCGGGCAAACCTGCAGGAAGTTGGCTTTCTCGACGTCCCAATGCTGCAGGATATCCGCGGCTTTGCGGCTGTTGGTTTCGGCGTGATGGGTTTCGATCAGCGTCTTCAGCTGATCGACCCAATGATCGACCGTCACCGGACAAGTCACCAGCGTCTCCATATTCATCAGCGCCTCGGCCTTACCGTCAGGGTCGTACAGATACGCCATGCCTCCGGTCATACCCGCACCGAAATTGGCCCCGATATCGCCAAGGATAACGGCGACCCCACCGGTCATGTACTCACATCCGTTCGAGCCACAGCCTTCGATCACCACTTTCGCGCCCGAGTTACGCACAGCAAACCGCTCGCCTGCACGTCCCGCTGCGAACAAGTGGCCGTCGGTTGCACCATACAGCACCGTGTTGCCGATGATCGTGTTGTCATCGGCCTTGAGCGGGCTGACCTGCGGCGGGCGCACGACGATCATGCCGCCCGACAAGCCCTTACCGACATAGTCGTTGGCGTCACCAGACACTTCCAGCTTGAGTCCCGGCGCGGCAAAGGCACCCAAAGACTGACCGGCCGAGCCTTGCAGCTTCACATGCAGATGGTCGTCCTGGAACGTGTTCCGCATGCCGAAATTCTGCACGATATGGCTGGAAACGCGTGTACCCACAGTCCGGTGCGTGTTCTGGATCGCGTAAGACAGCTGCATCTTTTCGCCGTCTTTCAGGAATCGCGCCGCATCACGCACAATTTCAGCATCCAGAGTATCCGGCACCGCATTACGGTCCTTGTCGCGGTTGTAGACGATATCATGCGCGCCATCGACGGTGATCAGCAGCGGATTCAGGTCCAGATCGTCCAGATGCGCCGAGCCGCGGCTGACCTGCGCCAGCAGATCGGCCCGGCCAATGATCTCATCCACTGACCGCGCGCCGAGGCTGGCCAGCAGCTCGCGCACTTCCTGCGCGTAGAAGGTGATCAGGTTGACCACCTTGTCGGCGTTGCCAGTGAACTTGGCACGCAGGCTCTCGTCCTGCGTACACACGCCGACCGGGCAGGTGTTCGACTGGCACTGACGCACCATGATACAGCCCATCGCGATCAGGGCGGCAGTGCCGATGCCGTATTCTTCGGCACCCATCATCGCGGCCATGACGATATCGCGCCCGGTCCGCAGGCCACCATCAGTCCGCAGGGTCACGCGGTCGCGCAGGTTGTTCATCGCCAGAACCTGATGCGCCTCGGTCAGGCCCATCTCCCACGGCAGACCGGCATATTTGATGGACGTCGCGGGCGACGCACCCGTGCCGCCATTGTGACCCGAGATCAGAATCACATCCGCCTTGGCCTTGGCCACACCGGCAGCAATCGTGCCCACGCCCGAGGACGCCACCAGTTTCACGGTCACCTTACAGCGCGGGTTGATCTGTTTCAGGTCATAGATCAGCTGCGCCAGATCCTCGATCGAGTAGATATCGTGGTGCGGCGGCGGCGAGATCAGCGTCACGCCCTTGGTCGAATGCCGCAGACGCGCGATCAGGTCTGTGACTTTCATACCCGGTAGCTGACCGCCCTCACCCGGTTTCGCGCCTTGGGCGACCTTGATCTCAAGCTCTTCACACTGGTTCAGGTACTCGGCGGTTACGCCAAACCGGCCCGAGGCCACCTGTTTGATCTTGGCCGACGGGTTGTCACCGTTGGGTTCAGGCACAAAATGCGCAGGGTCTTCACCACCTTCGCCGGAATCCGACTTCGCGCCAATCCGGTTCATCGCCACGTTCAGCGTCTTATGCGCCTCGGGGCTCAGCGCGCCCAGCGACATGCCCGGCGTGACGAACCGCTTGCGGATTGAGGTGATCGATTCCACCTCTTCAATCGGCACCGGTTTACCCAGCGGCTTGAAATCCATCAGGTCGCGCAGGTGGATCGGCGGGTTCGACTGCATCTTGGCCGAATACTGCTTCCACAGCTCATATGAGGCTCTGTTACACGCCATTTGCATCATATGCATCGAGGTCGCTTCCCACGCGTGGGTCTCACCCGATTTGCGCGCCTTGTAGAAACCGCCGATGGGCAGCACGTCCAGACCGCTGTCCCAACCCTTGGCGTGGATCTCTTCGGCCTTGGCTTGAATGCCGGTGACACCGATGCCGGAAATCCGGCTGGTCATGCCCGGGAAGTATTCAGCCACCATGGCACGGCTGAGGCCCACGGCTTCAAAGTTCAGACCGCCACGGTATGAGGAAATCACCGAGATTCCCATCTTGGCCATGATCTTCAGCAGACCCTGATCGATGGCTTCACGATAGCGCGCGACATTCTCCGTCAGCGTGCCGTCCAATAGGCCTCGATCAATGCGGTCAGCCAGCGAGTCCTCGGCCAGATAGGCGTTCACCACGGTCGCACCACAGCCGATCAGCACGGCAAAGTAATGCGGATCGACACATTCCGCCGAACGCACGTTCAGCGAACAGAACGTCCGCAGCCCCTGACGCGTCAGATGCGAATGCACGGCGCTGGTCGCGAGGATCATCGGCATTGCCACCCGACCCGCGCCCGAGTTCATGTCGGACAGCACCAGATGCCCCGCGCCCGAGCGCACAGCTTCTTCTGCTTCGGCTCTGACACGGGTCAAAGCAGCGCTTAGCGCACCACGGCCCGGTTCAAAGCTGCAGTCGATTTCCGCCAGCGGAGAATTGAACGTCTCGACCAACTTGTCCCATTGCGCGTTACCAACAAAGGGGCTGCCCAGTACGACAATCTCGGTCTGGCTGCTGTCTTCGTCCAGAACGTTTTTCAGGTTCCCGAACCGGGTTTTCAACGACATCACACGGTACTCGCGCAAGCTGTCGATGGGAGGATTGGTCACCTGGCTAAAGTTCTGCCGGAAGAAATGGCTGAGCGGGCGGTATTGCTTGGACAGAACCGCTGAAGGCGTATCGTCACCCATCGAAGCCAGCGATTCCTTGCCGTCCTCGGCCATGGGCGACAGGATTTGTTCCAGTTCTTCCACTGAGTATCCGGCTGCGATCTGGCGCTTGCGCAGCGCCTCGCCCGAGAAGATCGGCGTTTCCGTCACGCCGGCCAGCGACTCATCCACATCGTGAATCTTGCCGACCCACTCACCAAACGGCAGCGCGCGCGCCAGCTTGTTCTTGATCTGCTTATCGCGATAGAGCTTGCCGCGTTTCATATCCACAGCCAGCATCTGCCCCGGCCCCAGCGCGCCCTTTTCGGTCACCGAAGCCTCATCAATCGGCACCATCCCCGCTTCGGACCCAGCAATCACCAGACCATCACCGGTGACCACGTACCGCATCGGGCGCAGACCGTTGCGGTCGAGACCGGCGCAGACCCAGCGGCCATCGGTCATCGCCAGCGCTGCGGGTCCGTCCCACGGCTCCATCACCGAATTGCAGTAGGAATACATGTCGCGCCACGCCTGCGGCAGTTCCACCGCCTGCTTGGACCAGCTTTCCGGCACCAGCATGGTTTTCGCCATGGGCGCGGACCGGCCCGCCCGCACCAAAACCTCAAAAACCGAGTCTAATGCGGCGGAATCCGACGATCCGCCCGCAATGATCGGCTTGATGTCTTCAGCATGGTCGCCAAAGGTGGCACTGGCCATGCGGATCTCATGGCTTTTCATCCAGTTGATATTGCCCTTGAGTGTATTGATCTCACCGTTATGGGCCAGCATACGGAACGGCTGCGCCAGCCACCATTGCGGGAAGGTGTTGGTGGAATAGCGCTGATGATAGATCGCGAAGGCGGATTCGAACCGTTCATCCATCAGGTCCGGGTAAAAGACCGCGACCTGTTCGGCCAGCATCATGCCTTTGTAGATGATCGACCGGCAGGATAGCGAGGCCAGATACAGACCCGAAATACCAGCCGCCAAAGCCGCTTTTTCAATGCGGCGACGGATGACGTAAAGCTCGCGCTCAAAGGTCTCTTCGTCCACGCCCTTCGAGTTCGAGATCAGAATCTGTTCGATCTCGGGCCGGGTCGCATTGGCCTTGTCACCCAGACAAGTGACATCGACGGGAACGTGCCGCCAGCCATAGATATAATAGCCCATGCGCAGAACTTCGGTTTCCACGATGGTCCGGCATTGTTCCTGCGCACCAAAATCGGTGCGCGGCAGAAAGACCTGACCGACCGCAATCAACTCGTCCAGATTGGGTTCATGCCCGGTGCGGCGGATCTGGTCATAGAAGAACTGAACCGGGATCTGCACATGGATACCCGCGCCATCACCGGTTTTGCCATCCGCATCCACCGCACCCCGGTGCCAGATCGCCTTGAGCGCGTTGATCCCCGCATCCACGACCTTGCGGCTTTTCTTGCCATCGACCGAGACCACAAGACCCACACCGCAAGAGGAATGCTCTTCTTCTTCGGAATAGAGACCGTTTTCGGCCATCCACTGGCGCTTGGTTTCCTCGGCTTTGACCCAATCGGCATCATATTTGGTCATTGGCTGTCTCCTTCTTCCGAGGGTGCAAACATGGCCTCAACTTGCGCTTTGGTCATTTGCTTGCGTTCACCTGCGAACGCGTACCCATAGGGTTTCTTGTCGATATAAAGTTCCAGTTGCAGATCATGGCCTGTGTCTTCAAACAGGCCCGCCGCCATTTGCGTCTGTCCGTGCATCTCGCCCGGAAGGGTGATCCGGTACCAAAGCGCCGACCCGCATTCGGCACAGAAGGCCCGCTCGGCCCAGTCGGACGAGGTGAAGGTTGTCACCGGGCCCAAAGCGGCATATCCCTCTTGCGCCTGAAACGTCACCAGCATGGAACTGGTCCAGCGGCGGCACTGATCGCAATGGCACGCACCCAGCGCGTCCTGCGCGGGGGTGGCGGTCACGGTGACCGCGCCACACATGCATTGGCCTTGCAATTCGGGCATCCAAGCCTCCTGATCGCTGGGATTATTCGGCGGCTATGGCTGCCTTGGCGTTGAACCGGTCGATGATCGCATCGGCACAGTCGCGCCCGTCGCGGATCGCCCACACGACCAGAGAGGCCCCGCGCACGATATCCCCGATGGCATAGACGCCGTCCATCTCGGTCTCGCCAGTCTGAAACGCGGCTTTGACCGTGCCCCAGCGGGTTACGGGCAGATCAGGCTGGCCGAACAGGGTGGGCAGGTCTTCGGGTTCAAAGCCCAACGCCTTGATGACCAGATCGGCGTCTTCGACATAATCCGCGCCTTCGATCACTTCGGGTGCCTGACGGCCCGAAGCATCGGGCTGTCCCAGACGCATTTTCTGCACCATCACGCCGGTGACCGTGTCATCACCGGTAAAGCCCCTGGGTGCGCTGAGCCATTCGAAGATCACGCCTTCCTCTTCGGCGTTCTGGGTTTCACGCAACGAGCCGGGCATGTTGGCCCGGTCGCGCCGATAGAGACATTTGACCGAGGTCGCCCCCTGACGGACCGAAGTACGCACGCAGTCCATTGCCGTGTCGCCGCCGCCAATCACCACGACCTTTTTGCCTTCGGCATTCAGACGGCCATTGTCAAAATCTTCAACCGCATCGCCAAAACTTTTACGGTTCGAGGCAGTCAGGAAATCGATTGCCTTCTCGACCCCGTCCAACCCGCTGCCGGGCATGGACAGATCGCGCGACTTGTAGACGCCTGTTGCGATGATCACCGCATCATGCTTGCCGCGAATATCTTCGAATTTCGCCGCGTCCACGTCGCAGTTCAATTCAAACGTCACACCGCCATCGGCCAGCAGATCATTGCGACGCTGAACCACATCCTTTTCCAGTTTGAAGCCGGGAATACCATACATCAAAAGCCCGCCTGCGCGGTCGTGGCGATCATAGACAGTGACCTGAATGCCTGCCTTGCGCAGCATGTCCGCAGCCGCCAACCCGCCGGGACCGCCGCCGATGATGCCCACGCTTTCGCCGCGCTCGGTGTCCGGCTGCACAGGTTTAACCCAGCCTTTGTCCCACGCCATATCGGTAATATACTTCTCGATAGACCCAATCGTGACCGTCCCATGACCCGATTGTTCGATCACGCAGTTGCCTTCGCACAGACGATCCTGTGGACAAATGCGTCCGCAAATCTCGGGGAATGTGTTGGTCGCCTGGCTGGTTTGATACGCCTCTTCCAGCCGACCGGTTGCGGTCAGGTTCAGCCAATCCGGGATATTGTTGTGCAGCGGACAGTGCGACTGACAATAAGGCACACCGCACTGGCTGCACCGGCTGGCTTGCTCGGCGGCTTTCTCGGCAGCATATTCGGCATAGATCTCATCAAAGTCTTCCGTGCGATCATTGGCGGCACGCTTATCGGGCATGACACGGTCGATCTGCACAAATTTCAGCATCGGTTGCTTGGCCACGGGTCAGACTCCATGAATTGGCTTGGTCGAGCCTCTTTAAGAGATGATAGTTTCGATTAAAAGTCAATTTCACTGACCTAAATTGAAAAATATTTAGATTTTCCCTCTGCTCGACCAAAAATATGTGAATTTTTAGTTCCGATTCGGACCTACTTGCGTCCTTTCCTTTTCCACACTGCGCTTATACCCATTGATCACAAAGAACACGTGACGGCAGCACGGGCAGTTTTAATGAGTCTATTTCAGTTGATTCTTGCGGCGATTATTCAGGGTGTTACCGAATTCTTGCCAGTCTCCTCTTCGGGGCATCTGATTCTGTTGCCCAGCCTTACAGGGCTGGACGATCAGGGGCTGGCCATTGATGTAGCTGTCCATGTGGGAACACTGGGCGCGGTCATTCTTTATTTCTGGTCAGACGTACGACAGGCAATTGCAGGACTGCCCGCCGCACTTGTCGGACGTACCGAGACCCCGCAGGCGAGGTTGGCGCTTGGCCTGATCGTCGCGACGATTCCCACAGTGATCGTCGGTGCAATCCTGTATGTCACCGATCTGAGTCAAGCCATGCGGTCCATGACAGTGATTGGCTGGACCATGCTGGGGTTTGGCCTGTTGCTGTACTGGATGGACCAGCAAGGCCCCCAAACCAAGGACGCAGAGGACTGGGGGCCAAGGGACGCCATCATAATGGGCCTGTGGCAGGTTCTGGCCCTGATCCCCGGCACGTCGCGGTCCGGCATCACCATTACCGGGGCCCGCCAACTGGGCTACACACGCGAAGATGGGGCTCGCATCGCAATGCTGATGTCGATCCCGACCATTCTGGCCTCGGGCACGCTTTTGTCGGTTGACGTCATACACGAAGCGGACGCCCAACTGGCCAGAGACGGAGCGATTGCCGCCCTGTTTGCCTTTGTCTCGGCCCTGCTTGCATTGACCCTGATGATGCGCCTGTTGCGCAGCATCAGCTTTACGCCTTATGTGATCTATCGCGTGATATTGGGCGTCATTCTGCTGATCATCGCCTACAGCTGATCAGATCCGCAGGTTCTTGGCTGAATTCTGAATGTCGTCATACTGACCCGACGGGCGGAACTTCCACAGATAATCGGGCAGCACGGATTCCATGGTCGCAGGCTCGATACCAAGATCGGCAAAGCCCTTGGCCTCTTCCGACACCACGTTGTCCTGACGCAGATTTTTGACCTGGTCCCGAGTCAGAATGCTGTTCGGGAACAGCTGAAAGCTGACAAATTTTGCAATATCCAGAACACCTGCCATGATCTTTGCGATCCCGAACGGCATTCCCACAATGACCCGACGCCGGTGAATGACCTCCAGCATCTGCTCCATCAACGCCCGGAAACTTTTGACTTCCGGCCCGCCCAGTTCATAGACACCAGCCGCCTGACCCAAAACGCCAAGAACAGCGGCTTGGGCCACGTCATCCACATAAACAGGTTGAAACCTTGTGTCAGCCCCGACCAAAGGCAGAAAGGGGCCCATCCGGGTCATCGTCGCAAAACGGTTGAAGAACTGATCTTCGCTGCCGAAAATCACCGACGGGCGCAATATCATAGCATTTGGCATATGGCTCAGCACGCCGGCCTCGCCCTGTGCCTTGGATCGCGCATAGTCACTGTCCGCCTCGGCATCCGCGCCAATGGCAGAGACATGCACCATGCGCTCGATCCCCTGCCCGGCAGCGATCCGGGCAACCCGCTCGGCCCCTTCTGCCTGGACGGCACCAAATTCGTTCTTACCCAGCTCATTCAGCACACCGACACAGTTCACAACCGCATCGGCCCCGTTCATTGCCGCCGCCACCGAGCCATCGTCGCGGATATTGCACAAAACCGGTTCGACCTGTCCGACCACCCCATAGGGTTTCACGAACATCGCCTCGTTCGGCCGCCGGACCGCAACACGTACGCGCCATCCCTCATTCGCCATCCGCCGCGCAATGTAACGACCGACAAATCCCGACCCGCCGAATATGGTGACCAGTTTGGACATATGAGGGCTCCTACCCGAGTGCTTCCTGATCGATCTAGCGCCACACCGTGCTTCAAACAAGGCGCAATAACGCCGCGCAGAGTTGAAAATGTCGGTTGGCTCGGACACATCCGGGCATCGGTCAAAAAACTTTCAAAATTCTTCCCGAATCTGGTTGACGCTTCCTTTCAGTGGGCTTAAACGCCCCTCCACGACACCTGCCCAGGTGGCGGAATTGGTAGACGCGCTAGCTTCAGGTGCTAGTGTCCGTATGGACGTGGAGGTTCGAGTCCTCTCCTGGGCACCAAAACATCCCGCTTTATTTCCTTAATGTCAAATGGTTGAGCGATATTGTACTTGTCGTGACCTCACGAAGTGCTCCGTTCCCTGACTGCCATAATTTACTATTCCCCAGCATTCCTAAGAATCACGAAAGCGATGCAGTCGCAGACAGCGCCATGCAATAGTGTTTACTTATTTAGTTACGTTATCAACCAATTGCCGAAAATGCATCTTCCGAGCACCGCTTCTTCCCGATCGTGCGGCCCGTGACCGGTTATTTCCGAGGATATTTTACTCGGTGACAGAGTGTTGCAGGATCATCAAGGATTGCACCGTAAGCTGCGGGCAAATCGTCGAACTCGGTTTCGCCGGAAATCAATGTGTCAAGCACGGGATCAGCCAACAGATCCATCGCCTTTCTTAACCGCCTGCTATGGGTCCAACGTGGTGCCATATGCGCCGGGACGCGACCGACTTGGCTGCTGACGATGCGCAAACGTTTCTGGTGGAATTGCGCGCCAAGTGGCACCGTGGTGGGGTGGTTGCCGTACCAGCTGGCCTCGACAATGGTTGCCTCGGTACCGGCAACGGAAAGTGCGGTGGTCAACCCCACCGAGGTTGCCGAGGCATGGATGACCACATCCGCATTGTCCTGCGCGGACTCGGGTGTCGCAAACGCGCATCCCAACTGTTGCGCGAGGGTCTGGCGGGCAGGGTCTATGTCAACCAGACACACCTCGGCTCCGGGAAATTTTGCACACAGATACGCCGTCAGAGCGCCGATCACACCGCCCCCGACAACTGTGATCCTGCTGCCCGCGCTGACGCCCGCATCCCAGAGGATATTAAGCGCGGTTTCCATGTTGGCCGCCAGCACGGCACGCGCAGGCGGCACGGATGGATCGACTGATATTACGGCTTCGGCAGGAACACAGAATTGCGTTTGATGAGGATGCAGCGCAAACACAATCTCGCCCGCCCGCGCACCTGATTGTATTCTGCCAACCGTCGCATAGCCATATTTGACGGGGAACGCAAAGCTGCCGTCCTGGAACGGAGCCCGCATGGTCTCAAACTCGCTGGGCGGAACCTGGCCTCGAAAGACGAGCCGCTCGGTTCCTCGACTGATCGCGGAATACATGGCGGTGATCCGCAGAAGGTCGGACCCCTCCGGGCACTCAACCTCGCGGATTTCCGCGGTCTCGGCGGCCGTGATCCACAATGCACGTGCAGGCTTGTCCATCATCTTATCGCCCGTTCAGGTTTCACTTTAGCCTCCGATTCAGCATGGCTGGGCCGAGCATCCTGAGGCGCCATAAGACATAAGATACTGGGATTTCATTGCGCAAAAGATCATGATTTCACTTTTTAGACTATTGTTTTCCCAGCTCCGAACTCATCAGGCGGGGGACCCGACATAAGCATGGCGGGCTGTGCGGCAAGGCAGAGGATACGGCGCGATCTGCGTATGTGCAGGTTCGAATGTGCAGTCAAACAATACGTCCGAGCCAAGACCGTAGACACCTGTTTTTGGCCGCAATGCCTGCGCCAGGGTGGCAACAGGGGAAGTTGTCAGCCCCTGTGGTCCGGCGCCGATCAGCAAAGGTGCAACCGCAACGTGCAGGCGGGTCAGCAGTCCGGCCTCGAGGAACTGCGCGATCGTGATCCCGCCGCCTTCGATCAAAATGCGGTTTAGACCGCGTTGCCGAAGAGCTCCAAGAATATGGGACGGAGAAATCCAGTGTGTGCGCGGCAGGTTGATTACCTCGACATGTTCTGGTCGCGGTCTGTTTACCGACTGGATGACGATGCAGCGCGCCTGGGTGTCCTGCATCAGACCAATGTCGTCAGGCATACGGCCACTGGGATCGATTATCACCCGCGCGGGGTTTGTTCCATTGACCATGCGCACGGTCAGACGCGGGTTGTCGTGCAGGGCCGTTTTCACACCAATCACCACCGCATCCGACAGGGCCCGCAGACGGTGCAGATGCATCAGACCATCCTTACCCGAGATATCCTTGGCATCCCCTGACTCGGTGGCGATACGACCGTCCAGAGACTGCCCGATCTGCGCCACAACCTGACCGGACGATTGCGGCTGGGCCAACGTGCCATAAAGGGCAAGCGCCTGCTTTTCGCCCGTGCTCCAGTCTTCGCTGCAAAGGCAACCCTGTCCTGCGCGCACGGCAAGGATACGGTTCCAGACCTTGTGGGTCACATCAACGTCACGCATGGATTTCTCCGCATTCTGAACATTGCATTCCTTGGTCTTTCATTGTGGGACCACCAGCAAATCCGTATGGCCGATCAGGACGGTTGTGTGGTCAATCGCGCTGCGTCGATCCCGGCCCCAGGATTGGGCAAAAGGCGCACCGGCCTCACAAGCGGCAGTTTCGATCCCGGCCAAAAGCGCATCGTGCAGCGCCGCGTGCGCAGGGCCAAGCTGCCACGGGCTTTGCGCCATCTCGACCTCATACCCTTGCGCCAAGCAGAGCCGTGAAAAGGTTGAACCAGCATCCGGGCCGAGGGCAGGGCCCACGCCTTTGTCCTGTTTTTGATGACGGTTAAACGCGCATGTAACTGCATCGTCGCGGGCATCAACGGGCGACCAGCGCATATCGCCATTATAGTTCAACGCAGTGTAGATCGGTATGCCCGCGTGACCGGCCCTGACACACAGAGCCGAAAGCCAATCTTCGGGCATCAGATCGAACAAGGCTGACGCTGTTATCAGCCCCACCCCTTGCAACGGTAAGGCGTCGATATCAGCCAGTTCGCCCTGCACGGTTTCCGAATTGGGATGGCGGGCCTTGGCCAGTTTCAGCAACCCAGGGTCATTGTCAAAAAAACGCCAGGGCAAATCAGGGTACCCTGCCGCAGCGAAAGCCCGCGCCGTTGATCCGGTGCCGCTGCCCAGATCGAGGATTGCTTTCCCGCTGTCTGCAATAATGGCAGCGCGGGACAACAACGCCGCGTCCCGCGCGCTGTGATCTGCCGGTTCGCGCAGGCTCAGCCAATCAGGTTCAAAGCTGGTCTCAGATGTCTGCTTCATACCATCCACGCGCCACATGGCTTTCGTGCAATTGCACCCGGATACGCCGAACCCGGCCATTATCGCCAAGCCCGCTTGTCTTCACCACTGTCCTGAGTTGATCCCAGATGTGATGGCACAGGAATTCGGTCGTGGTGATCTTGCCTTTGAACGCGGGGATGTCGTCAAGGTTGGAATAGCGCAGCGGTGCAAGCGTTTGTGCAAGCGCTTCGGTGGCCAGTCCGATATCGACAACCAATCCATTCTCATCCAGATCTTTCGTGTAAAAGGCAGCATCAACCACAAAGGTCGCGCCATGCACGCCTTGGGCAGGACCAAAGACAGGTGAAGGAAGGGAATGTGCGATCATCACATGGTCGCGGACTTCAACAGCAAACATAAGTGCTCCGGTTTGTTATGTGGGAAAAACTGCAGGTCACGGGGTAGCCTGCGCAATCACGTCGGCAATTTTTCGGGCGGTGTCGTGCCAGCTTGGCAAAGCTGCCGCACGCGCGGCAGAGGCCCGGCCAGTCTCGGCTGCCAGATCGGGGTTCTGCAAAAGGGCACGCAGTTTCCTGGCAAAGGCTGCGGGTTGATCAGGAGGCACCAGACATGCCGCATCTCCCACCGTTTCAGGCACAGCACCGACGGCGCAGGACACTACGGGCAGGCCGTGAAGCATGGCCTCGCTCAGTACCATCCCATATCCTTCGTATCGGGTCGCCAGCGCAAAAATGCTGGCCCGGGAATATGCCGCTCTGATCTCGGCCTCTCCAACTTCACCCATCAAGTTGATGCGTTTGTCCAATCCGGCATGGGTAATCTGCGCCGTCAATGCAGCAGTATAGTGTGCGTCCTGAAGCCGCCCTATGATCTGAGCCTGCCAGGACAAATCATCTATCAATCTCAAGGCCTCGATCAGGACATCATGCCCCTTGCGGGGCGACAATAGGCCCACGCTGAGGATTAGCGGCGGCGTCGCAGCCGCGCGCTCTGACTTGGGGCGATCGAACCCGGGCGTGGCGACCGTGATGCGGTCCGGAGAAACGGAAAACTCTGCGCTCAGTGTCTGGCCGATATGCCCACTGGTCACGATCACATGTGCCACGTGTTGCAGAACCTCGGTTTCATTGCGGATCAACTGGTTCGCACTTGTGTCGCCGATCCCTGTTTCCAAACCCAGCGGGTGATGCACGAGAGCAATGACAGGTGCCGGAATTTCGGCCACCCTGTTCGGGTCCATCGCACCCAGCGCCAGCCCGTCCACGATGATCGGGTTCCCGTCCGGCACAGCCATCAATGCAGCCAGCGCCGTGTCCATATCTGCCGGGGTCGGGTTGGGAAAACTGCCCGGCAATTCCAGATGTGACGTCGCGCATCCGATTTCGTTGAGCAGATCCAAAACGGTTGCGTCATAGATATACCCGCCGGTGCGTTGATCCTTATCTCCGGGAATTGCGAACACGGCAGGCATTATGTGTTCTCCACTGATTTGGCCGCAACCGGGTGCGAGGCAGGTACGAACAGAAATCCAATCGCGGGCAATGCCGCCACCAGCATGACAGCTCCATAGCATATTCCCATGGCGATCCCGGCCTCGGACGAGGCACCCAGCAGCGGAAAAAGCGCCGCAGCCGCGCCTTCGCGCCATCCCCACCCGGCAACTGAAATCGGGACCAACATGGCGTAAAGAACCAGTGGCAGAACCGTAAAGCAGGCTTCCAGCGGCAAGATGGTGCCGGTCGCCCTTGCGCTGGCGTACAAGCCCAGAATCAACAATGCAGTTGCAAGTATTGCCTGCGCACCCACTTCGGGGCGGATCATCAAACGCAGACAGAACCGGGTAAACTCCGCCGTCGACCTTATGCGAAGAGACCATGTGGCGACGATTCCCGCCAGGCCAAGACCCAGCACCAAGACCGACCCCGTGCCACTCGGCCAGACGACGCCGCCCGGCAATATCACGGCCGCGGTCATCCCCAGGGCAAGTACCAACAGCATGGCGGCCTGCCCCATCAGGCGCTCGGCCAGCACGGAATGCGCGGCGCGTTTCAGATCTCCGTGGTGGCGGGTTCGAACCGCACGGCTAACATCCCCGACCACCCCGCCCGGTAGAACGGAATTGGCGAGCAGCGACAGGTAATACTCCTTGAGCGCCGCGCCAAAGGTCAGGTCCAGCTCAAGCGCGCGGGCGGTGATCTGCCATCGGCGCGCCATCGAAAAGGTGCTGAGGCTGAGGGCCAGAATTGCGACCAAGACCCAACCCGGATCTGCTGCGCGCAGGCGCGACCAGACGACATCTGTCGCGCCCCACCACAGCACGCCGCCCAGCAGTATCAGCGATCCAAGAATTCGAATGAACCGGCCCGTCATTGATTGACCTCCGCCAAGAGGTCCGAAGAGGTGAACGCCGTCAGAAAATCATCCCGAAACGCGTCCATCCGGAGCTCCGGCCCGTTCTTTGAGGGTATGATGCTATCGGTCCAGCCCCATGGATCAATCATCGCGAGTACATGCGACGGGCCGATGATATGGACCGGCACATCGTGATTGTCGCTGCCAGCCACAAAACCAGCCGCCTGATGATCACCCGCAATGATAACCAAGGGCGCGCGCGGTCCCAGATCAGCAACATGGGAAAAGACCGCTTGCAAGCTGTAATCCACCGCGCGCCGATATGCGTCGCGCACGTCGTCGCGGTTCTTCCAAAGCGCGCGTGGGGTTGGCCCCGCCGCAGCCATCTCGTCGAACTCCGAACCGTCACCAATCTCGTCCCACGGGATCATGTGCGGGATTGGTGTCCATGGTGCATGAGACGAGATCAACGCGATCTGCACAAAATCCGGGCGCGGGTCTGCAGGCAAAAGGCCTGGATAGGCTGCCAGGGTGAACTGATCGGGCATGGTGACCCAATTGAACCGCTTTCCCTTGTACGGAATGTCAGCCGCCGCAAAAACATGATCAAACCCCATGACGCGGCTTTCCGGCCATGCCAGCGTGATCGCAGGCATGACAGCCGATGTGCGGTACCCGGCATCCTGTGCAAAGTGAAAAAGCCATCTGCGACCGCTGGCGATCATGGCATTGTAGCGACCATTGCCCGAGGTCCACAGGCCAGTGCCCAGCGCGCCGTGTGCCAACCAGCTTTGACCGCCTGCTGTAGGAGCGGTCAGCCATCCGCTTTTGACCGCCAGTCCGCTTTGGGCGATGGCGGCCTCAGCGCGATGCAAGGTCGGTAGATGAGTCCGGGCATAAAGCGGGTTGTCGAAACTTGCGCGCCCATAGCTTTCGATCCAGACAAGCAAAACGTCGCGCCCCTCAAGCCGGTCTAGCGGGTTTTCAATGTGCCGCATCGGATCCGACTGCGCATCACGGCGGAACCGGGACAGATCTGCCGCCGTCGCTTGCATGTCGATGCCCCGTTTGACGACAAGCCGGGTTGCCCAGGCGGTGCCCGGCGGGCTTTCCTCGAACCGCCAGAATTTCAGATGGTGCCCGACATCCGCGACCATCCATGTACCCGCAATCAGAACGCCCGACCCCGCCAGCCACCGGGCCCAGGCGGGAACAGGTAGAGCAGCCCATGCGCCAAGCCCAAAACGCAGCACGACAAAAAGCAAAACCACGAGCGCCAGGCACGTGATCGCCAGCGCGATTGTCGGCAGCGCGCCAAAGCTGTTCTGCAAAAGGTCAAATCCCGCGCTGATCAGGAATGTGTCAATGATCGGATTGAACGTCCGGTTATAGGCGGTGTACGTGCCATAGTCGGCCAGTTTCAACAGCACGAGGATCACCAGAGCACCTGCCAAAGCCGTTGCCAGTCCCCGCAGCCTGCCCAGCGCGATCAGCAACAACAGGATCACCGGAAGCTCAAGCGGCCATCGGTTCACCGCCGACCAGGTCATCGTCCCCGGGTGGTTCGGCAAGACCAGAATGCAAAAGACCAACCCGGCGCCAAGGATAAGAGGAAAAAGCAACCTCATGAGGGGCGGCGCAACAACCAGCGTGCGTCCACACCAAAGGAAAAGCACAACGCCATGGACGCGCCGATTGAGATCGGCAGGATCAGGCCCGCAGGGGTCCACGGGCAGACCAGCAGCAGCAATGCAGCGATTTGCACCACGCAGATTGCCTTCCGCCGAAACGACTCGGGCAGGTCGCCGCGCAACCGTGGCAGCACCCAGCTTGCGGCGACAAATGCGTAGCGCGTAAACCCAAGGATCAGAACTTCGGCGTGCGTCGTTCCCGAAAGCATCAACCAAAGCGCCAACACCGCGCCAAGCGCTGCATCCGTCTCCATGTCGAAACGTGCGCCGAATTCGGATTGAAGCCCGGACCGGCGCGCCAGCCAACCATCCAGACCGTCCATTGCAAAGGCAACAAGTCCGACCCAGAAAACCAGCCACGGCGATACGGCATCCAGCACAAACAACGCGCCAAACAAAAAAGCCACCATCGCCGCGCGCAATAACGTGACCGTGTTGCACAGTCCCAGCACGTCATGCGGATAGCGATGGGACAATCCCAACCCGGTGATGACAGAGGTCGCGAAAAAAGCACCAAGTACCCACAACGTGGATGGCAGTGTCAGTGACGCCAGCAACGCCAGGCCTGCGCCCATGATGATAACCTGCCCGACAAAAACGCAGACAGGCGAAAGCATGTGGCCGAGGATCAGTGGGCTTGCAATTCGGCGCTCCTTCATAACAGTCTCTGACCCTTTGTTTTGCTTGCTAAAAAGAAATAGTGCAGATTTCACTGCTGGCTAATTTGATAACAGATCGGGCGCGTGTTTATTCAGAACCTCGCGAAACCGTGATCGTGGCCGTCAAAGGCAAATGGTCGGACGCGGCGCGCAGAATGGACGAGTTGCAAACGCGTATATTCATGATTGCATCGGATCTGTCTGTCAAAATTCGGTCCAGAGGCAGGATCGGCCATTGGGCGGGAAACGTTGCCCGGGCCGGGCCTTGTAGATTGCATCCGATCAGGCGCGGATGAAACATCAGCCCACCCCAAGGCCGCCATTCATTGAGGTCCCCCAACACAACGGTTTGCATCCGGGGGCGGCGATGCAGATACTGACCGATGATCCGCATCTGCACCATACGCAGGGGCTGAAACAGGGACAAATGGGCCGAGATCACGCGGACCGGTATGCCATCTCGCAAGGTTTCAATGACAACAGCGCCGCGATGGCAATGCCCCGGCAAATCCAACACATCCTTGTGCGTCACGTCGTAATGCGGGCTCAGAAACAGGATAGTGCCCAGAAACCCGTCGCTGTCAGGGCCCCATCTCATCGTGTCGATGTCATGCTGATAGATCAGGCCAGTGTCGTCCGAAATGCGTGCAACGTCCAGAATACGGCCATGCGGGCGGCATTCCTCATCCGCTTCTTGCAGCGCCAGGATATCCAAACCCAGCGGGGCGAGGTCACCAGCGATCGCCCGATGAATCCGTTCGGGATCGACACGGGTGTCTTGTCCTCTGGCGCGGTGAACATTCCAGGTTGCGCAGGTCAACTGGGTCAGACGCATTGAGTTTACTTTATTGGCGCGAATAAAAGACTATATCGATACAGCAACTTAATTCGACAACCTGAAAAGGGCCAGCCATGCGTAAACTTGCCTTGAGCGTTCTGCTCGCGTCCACTCCGCTTGCCGCCGCAGCCGAAATGGCCAGCTATGAACTTGACCCGGATCATACTACGGTTTTTTTTACTGTTGAGCATATTGGCTATGCCAAAACACTTGGGGTTTTCGGCAAGGTTGAAGGCACATTTGACTACGACACGGAAAGCCAGGAACTGGCGAATGTTCAGGTCACGATCGACGCCGGCAGCGTCAACACGTTCCACAAGGCACGGGATGGGCATGTAAAGCACAAAGATTTTCTGCATGTGTCCGAATTCCCCGAGATCACGTTCGTCGCGACCTCCGGCTCTGCAAAAACTGAAACGTCCGGCACCGTCACCGGTGACTTGACCATCCTTGGCGTATCACAGCCCGTGACGCTGAATGTGACGCTCAACAAGTCAGAGGCCTATCCCTTCGGGCACAAACGCCATGTATTGGGCTTGTCCATTGATACAGCTATCCTGCGCAGCGATTTTGGTATGACCTATGCTGTCGACAATGGGCTGGTCGGCAATGAAGTGGATATCAGAATTGAAACCGAAGCCATGCAGATCAAATAAGCGCTGCGCCGCGCGCGGTTGACCGGTGCACGGACTCGCTGCCGATGTAGCGCGACACCAAAGTCAGGACGGCAGGGAAAACGCGCGCCTGTCCGGTTCGAAGGTCAGGTTGGCGCGCCGCGCCAGCTTGCAACACGCGTGAATGAGCTTCTTATGATTATACATAGCCGATCTGCCCCTGATTGAAATCATTCGGTGATCGCCAAACCCATCCACCAGAAAAAACTGTTTCACGCCCGCTTCCTGCCCAAATACGATGTTGCGAAAATGCAGGTCAGCCGCGACCAGATTCTGGTTGAAATAGGTGTTTACAAACTCGTTGAGCGGATCAAGTGCGTCCGCCATCTCATTTCTGGCAATGATCTCTTTCAAAGTCGGCGCCAACTTGCCATTGTCGCCGCTCACAGCATTCCACAATGCACCCACCCCGACCGAGGTTTCGACCAGCCCCAGAAACCTGGGAATTGGAAGCGGCGCGGCTTCGTGATCCCAATTCTCATTGACTTTCCGCCAATACGCGGCCTCTTTCAAAATAACACGCTGTTCGCTGGTGGCGTAGACTTTGCGCAAAGTCTGTTTTGGACGCGATAGCCGGTTGTAACGTTCTGCATATCGCGGAACCTTCAACACAACCGCGTTGTTCGCGCCCGTAAGACCCGCATCCCTGCCCTGTATCAAAAAGATGTCACGCTGTTTGCCGCGCGCCACCGGTTCATATGCGCGCAGATCAAAAAATCTGCGGCCCTTTGTGAAACGCTTCATGCACGAAGCCTTACCAAACGGGGTATTCACAAAACATAAACAAGCGCGTGACGAATGATCGAGATTGCGTGAACACAGAAGAAGAACAGGAAATGTGATAAAACCGGAATAAGGCGTTTTCTGAATATGTGACCCGGGCTTCTGACCCTCATCCGCAAGTCAGATTGCCCGGCACGAGACAACGAATACGGAGGAAGGGAATTGCGACTGTTAAGACTTCTATCTTCTCTCAGATATGTATTTGCTGTGCTCGCGGTGGCAGGGTTCGCTTTCCTCGGCTTTCAGTCTTTTACGTTTTCCGGCGGTGACATCGCTATGCCGGACACCGGCGGCGCTGTACCCGATCTTGGCGTCGGTCCCGCAATTCCCGATGCGACCGAACAATCGCCGGAGCCAGAACCTGAGCTCGCCGCACCTTCAACCTATGTGGTCGAGGTCGTCCTTCCCGTCGTCAGTTCGCTTCTTTCCGTGCTCGGCTTCCTTAGCCAGATGTATTTCACCAACCGGTCCGACCTGCGCGAGCAACAGAAATTCAACCTTGAGCTTCAAAAAACGGCGGCAGCGCAGTCCTCTCGCGGCAAACCCAAAAAGAAGATCAAGGCCCGTCACATGAAAACAGCGCCGCGCGACGGGCGGCTCATCGAGATTTACGCCGGTAAACGCTGGTGGCCGGTCCGGTATCAGGACTGTCGGTGGATGCGCGACGATCCCGATTTTGGCAACGAACCCGACTTCTGGGAGATCGATGGCCTGAGGGGTCCGATCCGGATCGAACTGCATCAAGCCAAGGCGTGGCGGCAGGCCCGGGCTGGCTGAGATCAACGTTCGTTAAGGGCGGCAATAGGGAATGTCGCAACTCAAGTCATTCGAGAAGCGCACCGACTGCCCGTTGATTTCGACGATGAACCCGGATGCTGCGTACCACCAACGGCCTTCCCCCACACCGGGCTGGGCCGCGTCGCATTGCTTGCCAAGATAATAGGTTGCGCCGTTTGGTGTTTTGACAACTGCGCCATGCTGATTGCAGGCAATCGACAATTCCAGCGGAATGTTATGTTCGGTCGCAAATGCAGATGTCCCCAGAACCGCCAGAAACAGGGCGCAGGTTTTCAGATTATTCATTTTTCAATCCTATGGTTGGTTCAAAAAATTTGGCTTTGACGCTTCACAGATTAAGCAAGCTTCGTCGCACCGGAAACCCTTGACTGAAAAGACCCCTACCCGCCAATCGGAGATATTCCACCAGCAAATGCCGCCAGAATAGGTGCGGCCAATGCAAAACCTGCGCGGAATATATCACTGCCCCCTTCTGACAGGCCATGCGTCGCGCGCCAGTCGTTGACGTCGAATTCATCGGTATCAGACCCATCCCGCCGCGCCACCATCGCAAGTGTCTTGACCCGACCATCCAGAATAACGGCCACCGGCAGGAAGTAGCTGAGCATCAACAGGCAAAAATAGGTGCCGGTAAACAGAGCTGACGCAGTCACCAACGCGCTATATGCGCTTTTGTCAGCATCCGAGATCAGCGGAAGGGGCCAATACATCCAACTGGTTGCGAAAAACATGCCGAAGGTCAGGATCAGGCTGGAAAGATACAGTTGCTGCCGCATATGACGCAGGCTGCGTGCCAGTTCATCTGCCGATTTTTCATTGTCGCCGGGCGCGCGCGAAGCAAGGCACAGGATCATGCCGACAATCAAAGACCCCACGGCAAGTCCGGCCAGCGCGTTGATGATATCCAGAACGCGCCGGAACAAGGTGAACACCGGAATATCTCCGCACCGGCCCAGCAGCCAAATGTCGTCCGGTGTTCGGCACCCCGGCAACTCGCCCCGCGCCAGCGCCATTTCGAAAACGGCTTTCCCGACCTGATGGTAAATCTGGGGTGCCTCGCCCGTTGAATGCTGTTGCACCGTCGGAATGATCGCCAGCGCAAGAACCACTAGAACGGTTACGATAGACGCGATTTTGGTCCGCCGCTCCAACGGGCGCATCAGGTTGCGCGCCAGAACGGCCACTGGCAACAACGCCAGCGCCGAAAAGAACCAGGAAGCGGCCAGAAACCGAAACCGCCCGATGGATTCAAACCAGGTAGGTTCGGCAACCAGGATCGAAACCGGAACCTGAAGATCAGCAGCAATCATATGCTGCTGGATCAACTCATGCGTCACAAACACCGCAACTGGCAGCAACACAATCGCAAAATAGCGCAACTCCACCCGGCGCTCGGACATCTCCAACCCTTTGCATTGTCACCCAAAGTCACATCGAGTCTAACATGAAATGCGAATGTTAGTATTGAATTGCAGTGAGAGGCGCGCCTCAAGAGCAGGACGTTTCGTTGCCAAAATCCCGGCACCTGTGCCGCCATGCGGAAAAGCGCTGCAAGCTGACTTGTCTTTACCTTCTGTTCAGGCCAATTCGGACCGAACGGTTTTACGCCTGCGTAACGCTGCCATCGCACCCATTCCACCGATCAACAGCCAACCGCTTGCCGGAAGCGGCACCGGAGCCGGAGTCGTGTACGTTCCGGCGGCGTTACCATAGGCTTGCGCAAAAATGGCCCCGCTGGAATCGGTGCCAAAGTTAATGTTGTGGGATCTGTTGATATTCAGGAAATCTGTCGATGTAATCGGCGCCGTACTGCCCAAACTGGAATTGAAAGCTGTCACCAGGCTGAACTCTCCGATCACGTATCCGTTTATCGTGCCTGAAAAGCTTGCCCCTCCGGTTCTGGCAAAAATCTGCTGTGCATTGAAGTTGCCAAGCCCCCAGTCGTTGTAAACCCCAAGCGATGCATTGGTAATGTTAACGACGTTGCTTCCATACCGCAGCGTTCCCAAAACGCCGTCATAGACTGTGAATGTCCCGCCGCTGGAGTGTGTCCGAGTCGAGGACGGGCTTGCGGCGCTGTCGAAGGAATATTGGAATGTCACCTGATCATTTAAGCCACCACCGAATTCGGTTGCATTGACAGTGGTTGAGAATTGATGTGTGACCGTCATGGCCGCCGCCTGCAATGCACCGATGACCAAGAAAGATAACGCTCCAAGCGCGATACCTGCCAGTTTGTTTGCAGCCATGTCCCCGACCCCTGAAATCATTAACACATATAATAATTCCAATTGTTGCAAAAATGCCAAGAGCTGTCAATTTTGCGCTTTTCGACGCTGGTCTGCATCGAAAAAGAGACGCCAAGCTACGCCAGAGTAACGCATAACGGCATGGTTTAGTTTGACAATTATGTCAGGCAATCAACTCGACATGTGCCTCGGGAAAAGCCGTCAGAACGGAATTGGTCTCTTTGGGCGATAACAAACACAGTGCGGTGGACAGTCCATCCGCCAGTGCTGTCTCAGGGGCAGAGACCGAAACGGTCCCGCGTATTGGTGCATTGCCTCGCGGATGCAGAATATGACCTTGATCGTCCGAAAGCCGCATTGCACCGGGAGAAGACGTTGCAACCGCACGGTCAGTCAGAGTGATGCGTCTTGCGACCTTTCTGTGCGCGTTGGCCAAGCCAATGGACCATGGGGAGCCGTCACTGCGGCGACCCAGGGCTGCGACCTCACCCATATCCACCAGAACGTTGCGCAAGCCATAAGAGCGCAGCAGCGCCGCGATGCGGTCCGTGATTGCGCCCTGCGCGATGCCATTCAACGTGATCGCAGACAGACCCGGCTGCGGCAGGCGAATGGCGTCCGTGCCGATCTGTACCTTGTCCCAGCCGATACTTTGCTGCGCCACGTTGACCACGTCTGCAGACGCACCCGCAGCAAGCGCCGTCCACAAGGGTTGAACCGTCGGATCAAACACACCGCCCGAGGCCGTGTGAATGACCGAACACAGGCTGAGAACGCTCAGAAAGTCCGGGGCCGGACCAGACAAAACCCCGTCACGGTTCAAAAGGCTGATCTGCGAATTGGGTCGGTAGAGGCTGAAGATATCTTCCAACCGGCGCAGTTCGGCTTCGACGGCGATAAAGATCGGGGCGGCCTCAACGGCAGAGAGACCTTCCAGACGCAGGCTGGCCCGCGCGCCCAGCGCCACGCCGGACCAGTGGGCTGATGTGGCTGCCGCGGCGGGAAAGGCTGTGCAGGCGGCCGAGATGGTCAGGAAACGGCGGCGGGACAGGCGTGTCATGCGGGGGTCTCCAGCTTTAGGTCCAGATCGACGGGGCCCAGGACCTCGGCATCGGGAATGTCCGACAGAGGCAGGGCGCTGCCGCCATAATCGTTGATGAACGCCTCGGCGGCAGTCGGGTCGGCAAACGGCACAACCTCACGCGCGCCCATGCCGCCCTGCACGTTGGCTCCGACCACGAAGGTCGCGCCATCGGCGGGAATCCAGTTCGAGATACCCGGTTGCCGCCAACTGGGGGCGACGCTCATGTCACTGACATAAACGGCGGTGATTTTGGCGTCGCGTTCGGGGCTTTTGAGATAGGCCACCATGTCGCGGACCTGAGCAAAGAACAGCGGCGCAGGGTAGCCCTCCAGATGGATCTGCCCCTTGGGTCCGCCATGTTCGGCGATGTTCATCTGGCAGAAAAAGCTCAGCGCGTCAGGGGTCAGGTCCACAGGGTCGGGGGCCTCGGCGACCTCTTCCTTACAGGCACTCAGCGCGATCAGGGCAATCAGGCACAGGCGTTTCATGGCTCGACCCTCCGGAACGCGGCCCGCGCAAGGGCAAAGCCAATCACCGGCCAGATCAAAAGCGATGCAGGTGCCGCCCAGACCGGCAAGGCCTGCGCGGCCCCGGTCATGCCGGACGCCATAGCGACGCCTTCGGTTGCGGCGATGTTCCACAGACGGAATGCGTCGGCCGGGTTGGCCACCATCACCCACGGAAAGACGGATTGGGTGAAGACGCCGCCCTTGTCCATGACGACGGCCCCCAACAGGCCCAGATCATAGAGGACGACAAAAACCAGCCAGAGCCCGGCCGACAGACCCGCCGCCGCCGTAGCCCCCTTAGCCAAAGCGGACAGCAGGTATCCCAGCGCCAGAAACACGGCGCCCAGCAGGATCGAGGTGAGGATAAGGCGCGCCAAGGCCATCAGGCTTTCCGGACCCGCGCCCCCGAAGAAGGCGGCCACCGCGCCTGCGGTGCCAAACCCCACGGTCATGGCGAAGGCCAGCGCGGCCAGATGGGCGGTGAACTTACCCAACAGGATTTCGCCGCGCCCCGCAGGGTAGGAGAGCAGTAGCGAAAGGCTGCCCCGGTCCACGTCGCCCGCGATGGCATCAAAAGAAATCATCAGCGCCAGCAAGGGCGCAAGGTAGACCGACAGCGTGGTCATCGACGCGACCGAGACGGTCAGCATGTCCACGCCCAGCGTGCCGGTTGGCGCGCTGCCTGCAAAGGTCAGCGCCAGCGCGAACAGCACCATGATCAGCGTCGCGACCAGCAGCCAGCGGTTGCGGCGCAGGATCAGCATTTCGGTGCGGGTGATGGCGAGGAAGCGGGTCATAGCCTCTCCTCCTGTGCGTAGTGGCGATAAAGATCTTCCAGCTTGGGAGGCGTCATCTCGACATCCGCCACCGCGTCGCCCAATCCGGCGATGCGGCGCAGGGCCTCCATCTTGTCTTCAGGGGTGCAGAGCAGCTCAACCGACGCGCCGTTGATCCGGTTGCCGCCCAGTTCGGCGGCCAGCGCATCAGGGTTGGCACTGGCGCGCACCTTCAGGCGGATCGGCAGACCGGCCAGCGCAGACAGGTTGGTCAGCGTGTCGTCGGCCACCATCCGGCCCTTGCGCATGATGGCGATGCGGTCGGTGCGGGCCTCAACCTCGGTCAGGGCGTGAGACGCAATCAATACGGCGGTGCCTTGTGCAGCCAGCTCATCAATGATGGCATACAAATCCTGCCGCGAGATCGGGTCCAGCCCGCTCGTTGGCTCATCCAGCAATGCGACTTTCGGCTGACCCAGCAGCACCTGTGCCAGACCCAGACGTTGGCGCATCCCCTTGGAATAGGCCCCAATCCGGCGGTCCAAAGCGTCGCTCAGGCCAACCCGCTCCAGCAGGCCGGGTACGTCTGCCTTTGCGCCCGAAAGCTTGGCAAACAAGGTCAGTTGCTCGCGGCCCGTGAGCGCCGGATGGAAGGACACCGCCTCGGGCAGATAGGCCGTCTCGCGCCGCGCCTGTGCGCTGCCGGGGGTGGCCCCCCCGATCCGAATGGCTCCGCCATGGATCGGCGTCAGGCCGAGGATGGATTTGATCAGCGTCGACTTGCCTGCGCCGTTATGGCCCAGCAGCGCAACGCGCTGACCGGGGGCAAGAGACAGGGTGATGTCGTCAAGAACGCGGGTCTTGCCACGGTCCTTGCAGACTTGGTTAATCGTCAGGGCCTTATCCGTCATGAGGCACCTTTTTCATAGCTGGGGGTTCAGGGGCTTGCATCAATGGGTTGCTGTCCATCACACCCCCCGGCAACAGCGCCGGGAAGGCCGATTGCGACCAGCGCACCAGCTGCACGGCAGGCGAGCCGAGCAACAATTTGGCTGCGGGTTGGGTCCACAGCACGTGGTCCATTGAATCGTTGGGGCGATAAGGGGCATCGGCCACGCCGTTGCCATCCACATCATAGGCGGCGAAATCGGACCAATAGTTTCCGCGCCCGTCTTCTGACCACTCGACCCATTTGGTCGAGACATATTTCACCTGCGTCCGGTTGCCGACAAAGGCATTGCCGACGATCCGGTTGCGCTCACTGCCAGCGGTAAAGTGGATGCCGATGCCGCAACCCTGGAACCAGTTGTCGGTGAATTCGTTCTTGTTCGAGTTATAGAGGAAGGTGCATTTTTCCTTGGCACCTTTCACCACATTGCCGGTGATGACGCTCTTGTTGGCATAGTTCAGCATCACGCCATGTTCGCGGTCGTCAATCGACACATTGTCGGTGACTCTGACGTTTGAGGTGAACATCACCGCATAGCCCAGATCGTTGCCGATCGAGACATTGTTGCTGACCTCGGAATTGTCGGCATACATATAATGCACCGCAAAACGCAGATCGCGGAACAGGTTGCCGGTGAACAAATTCTTCTTCGAAGAATTCACGAAAATCCCATCGCGGCCAAACTGAATGTCATTGTCGGCGACAACGGCACCCGGTGCGTTCCAGACATAAACACCATTGCCGCGCGCGTTCATGTGGCGGTCCTGCCGCCCTTCGATCCGGTTGCGGCGCACGATGCTGTCCTTGGCCCCGTGGATGTCGATGCCATAGAGATTGCCCAGCAGCACATTATCCTCGATCACCGGCGCGGTGGCCGTCTTGGTCAGCTGGATGCCACTGTCGATCCCATCATGGCTGTCGCCTGATCCGATCACCGTCAGCCCGCGCACGATCACGCCGGGCCCGGTCACGGTGATGACGCTGCCCTCACCTTGTCCGTCAATGGTGGCCTGTCCCAGCCCGTCGATTGTGACGGGCCGGTCCAGAACAAGCCTTTCGGTATAAACACCGGGGCTCAGGCGGAGGGTGTCCCCATCCGCCGCCTGCGCCAGTATCTCGTTGATGGCCCCCGCCCGGTTGGGCACATCCCAGTCCGCCGCCCAAAGGGGCGAGCCGAGCAGGAGCGGTATGAGCAGGGACCAACGCATCGTTACGCGCTCCGCGGCTCAACGAACATCCGGCCGCGCATTTCCATGTGCAGCGCGTGGCAGAACCACTGGCAATAGAACCAGTGCACGCCCGGACGGTCGGCAATGAACGTGACCGAGGCGGTGGCCTGCGGTGCAACTTCCATTGCGACGCCGAAATTCGACAGGCAGAAGCCGTGGGTTACATCATCCACATCATCCAGGTTGGTGACATAGACAGTGACTTCGTCGCCCTGTTTGACAGTGAACTTCTCCATGCTGAATACAGGCGCGACTGAGGTCATGTAGACCCGCACCTTGTTGCCATCCCGGATGGGTTCCTCGGCACCGTAATCCAGATCGACGCCATCGGCCTCGGCCTGTTTGCGCGCATCTTCCCACATCGGGTCGTTGCGATCCCAGACATTGACCGGGTTCACCTTGGACCGGTGCACAAGGATCGAATCGTGCGGCTCGGCGAAGGTCGGGCCGTCATGGACCACCTTCATCTTGTCGCCCGAGATGTCGATCAACTGCTCGTTTTCGGGCTTCAGCGGACCGACGTTCAGGAAACGGTCTTTCGAGAACTTGTTCATCGAAATCAGCCACTTGCCATCCGCTTCGGCGGTTTCACCCATCGAGGTCGAGTTGTGACCCGGCTGATACTGCACGTCCACCTTGTCAAGGATCGGGTCAACATCCGCGCCGCCATATGCTTCGATGGCTTTGGCGATGTCCCATTTCACCACCTGACTGTCCAGGAACAAGGTCGTAAAGGCGTGACCTTTGCCGTCAAACGCGGTGTGAAGCGGGCCAAGGCCCAGCTGCGGTTCAGCTACGATGGCCGAACGCGGATCGGCGTTGTCGGCAAACAGCGCATCCAGTTTTTCAACGTCGATCACGGACACGGTCGGCGACAGCTTACCGTTAATCATCACATGTTTCTTGTCAGGGGCGACGTTGACACCATGCGGCGAGTTCGGGATCGGGATGTAACGGGTCAGGTTGCCGCCCGCCTCTTTGCGGCCATCCACAACCTTGACGCCGTTCAGTTCCTGATAGTTACCGGCAGCGACCGCATCCTCGATGGCCTTGAGGTTGAACACGACCACATGGTCCAGCTCGCTCTCGGTCATCTCGGCCAGGTTCATCCCCATTTCCGAGTTGTACGAGGTCGAGAAGGCGTATTTGCCCTGATAGTCGCAGTCGGTGTTGTCGAGGTTGCCCGACACCATCACCTGCCATGCGATCTCCATCGTGTCGCCGTCAATGGCGGTGAAGATGTTCACGTATTGCGACGGATCATCGAGGATCTGGCCATCGTTGACCAGCGGTGCTTCGTGTTCGCCATTGGCAAAGACATAACCGGTGCGCGGGTATTTCTGCGGACGCAGGCCGTGGATGTCATGCGCGTTCGGGATCTCGATGATCTTGTCGCATTTCATTACATCGCAGCGCACACGGGCCACGCGGGTGTTGGCCTTGTCATTCATGAACAGATAGCGGCCGTCATAGGTGCCATCGGTGAACGACATATGCGGGTGGTGCAGGTCGCCGTTGTCATAGGTGACCTTGCCATTTGCGGCCAGGAACTCTTTGGTTTCGGGCAGCAGGCCTTCGGTCAGGATCTTCAGCGATTCATTGGTCTGACCCCAGCCGGTGGCCGAGCAGCGGTTGAACACCGGCACCCGCATCAGCTCGCGCATCGAAGGCACACCTAAGATTCGCAGCTCACCGGTCTGGCCCGAGGACCAGAAGCCGTAATATTCGTCCAGCTCACCCGGTTCCAGATGGGCATTGGCGGCGGCACTCGCCTCGCGCGCGGTCATCAGGGTTGAACCCAGTCCCGTCCCGGCAATCACCGCGCCGGTTGCGGTGGCCCCCAGCATCCCGCGGCGTGTGATGTTCAGTTTCTTGTCATGTTCCGACATGATCGTCCCTCCTTTTAGGAAACGGTTTGCGGTTTGGCGTTTGGATGGTTCGCCGGTGGTTGTCCGAGTGGGGTCTTCATCTGGACCGACCCTGTCTTGGCCCGCCGTTTCAACTGACGGATAACGACGGGACATTTGTCCTCGGACTGATAGAGCACCTGACAATGCAGGCAGGTGACGCACTCGTTCGGATTGATCTCACCTGTGGGGTGGATCGCCTGAACGGGGCATTCATTGGCGCAGGTCTGACAGGGGGTGCCGCAATCCTTGTAGCGGCGCAGCCAGTCGAACATGCGAATACGGGCAGGGATCGCCAGCGCTCCGCCCAACGGACACAGGTAGCGGCAATAGAACCTTTCCACGAACAGGCCGATCCCCAGCAAGGTCAGCGCAAAGACCACAAACGGCCAGTCGCGCATGAATTTCAGGATGATCGCGGTCTTGAACGGCTCGACCTCGGCATAGGTTTCGGCCAGCGGGATCGAGACAAAGCTGATCCCGAACAGCACCAGAAAGATCATGTATTTCGCAGGCCAGAGGCGTTCGTTCAGACCCCAGGGCAAGGTCCATTGCGGCACCTTGCAGGCCCGCGCGATCTTGTTGGTCAGTTCCTGCAATGCGCCAAACGGGCACAACCAGCCGCAATAGGCCCCACGCCCCCAGAACAGCAGCGCGGCGGCGACGGCGAACCATTGGATGAACACCAGCGGGTCCAGCAGGAAGGCATCCCATGAGAACCCCGTGCGCAGGCTGCTCGCCAACGCCATCAGATTCACCACGCTCAGCTGCGCATTGGCGTACCAGCCGATGAAGAACAGGGTCATGGTCAGATATCCGATGCGGAACCAGTAGAAGACCCGCGCATTCATGGTGGCGTGGAACTGGAAGAAGAAGGTCGCGGTCAGCACCAGCAGCATCACACCCAGCACACCGATCTCGACCGTGCGGTCCTTCCAGATGCGTTTCCACAGCGCGGCCTTGGCCGCCGCCTCGCCGCTGGCGTCATCGACGACCACAGGGGCCGCGACGGGCAGCAGATACTGCTCGGGCAGTTTGTAGCCCAGATCGAAGGTCAGGAACGTTTTCTCGACCGCACCCACGGCCCGCTGCGCCAGCAGTTGCAGGCGGAAGGGCTCGGCCGGATCGAACTCGGCTGCGGCGGGGATTTTGAAGATGTCCAGTTCCGTAAAGCTTGGGGCATCGGGGGCTGCAACCTCGCCCAAACGGCGCTGCTGCTTGTCGAAGAACCGCACAGAATTGTCGCCTTGGATCAACTGAATCCGGTCGAAAATCCCACCCCGGACATAGCCTGAGCCCTTGAAGCTATAGGCCCCGCGCCCCAGCACCAGAATGGCCTGTTCGCCCTCGTCCAGCCAATCGACCATGTTCTGATATTCGGCCTCGCCCAGCAGCGACTTGCCGATCGACGGCACCGAGACCAGCGCCATATGCATGTCGATATAGGTGTCATCGGGTTCGCCCGGTTCCGGGCGCTTGATCGCCCGCTGATCGCCCGTCGCTTCGAACGCCGCGTTGACCTGCCCGATATCCAGTGTCAGCCGCCGGACCGAGCCGTCGCCCGACAGCGTCGTCCAGTCATAGATGGCGTCCTGTGCCAAATCGACCTCGCGCTTGGGTCCATCGGCCTGCGCCGGTGCCAAGCCGCCCAGCCCCAGCGCGCGCGCCACCTTGATGCCGCCGCGCACAAGACTGTCATCGATCACCATGATCGTGACCGTCGCGCCCGAAATAATGTCGAGGTCATGCCCCTCACCGCCAGTCTCGGCCTCAATCTTCAGGTCCAGCCCGGCATAACCTTCGGTCAGTTCCACCATGCGGGAATTGGGGATGCCGATCAGCACGATGGGTTCCGAGTGCTTGACCAGCTGCACCCCGGTCAGCACCGCCTCATCATCGATGGCGGCAACCACATGAATGGGCTTGCCGGAATAGCCGGTGGTGCCCACCAGATCAGAGGTTAAGAAAGCCCAGGCGATGCGGTCGCCGTCTTTAAGAACGGGGGCCACCGGTACATCGTCGCGGACGGGACCAAAGGCATCGGCACCGGGGGCCAGATTGGCGGGCTCAATCTCGGGCAGGAAGCTGGCAAGGCTGTCGGCATGGGCACTGATCGCCATCAGGCAGGACAGGGCAAGGGCCAGCAGGAAATGGATTGCGCGACTTACGACCACGGCGCACCTCCGGGAATTTGGGTGAATGCCATGGACGCGCGCAGGGCGCGTTCGGTTGTGATTTCGGGCACACACGGGGGCCCTCGGGTCTCAGGCCACAGCCGATGAGTTTGGTACAAAACGGAAGAAGCCCCGATTTTCCCATGTACAAAATGGAAGATTCCGGCCTGCGCCACCTGCGCCAGCTCGGGCATCGGCGCGGCGCTGGTGACAGCGCACAGCGCGCAATCGGCGCATTTGGGGCAATACGCGGTCAGGTCTTCGGCACCCTCCTCAAGGTCAACCTCGACCCAGACCGCGCCGCCTTCCGAGCAGATCTCCACCCAGACACTCTCACCGGGACTCGCCAGCGCCGGTGCAATGGTCTGCAACAAAAGAAGGATTATACCCGCCAACCCGGCTGCCGCGCGAACCGCGCGGTCAGGGAGATTGTGCAGAGGGGTCAGGGCAGGCATGGAGTCTCCGACTCGGGAAGCTATGCCTTGGTGGTAGAGGATTTGACCGAGTCGCCACTTGACTTAGGTCATTTATTTTCGAACCGGCCAAAAATTAATCAAATTCGAAAATTTACATTTATAATCAATCGTCTGCTTCATCCATCAATCCGCGCACCCAGCGTCCCGCCAGCCAGGCCGCTGGGACACCCAAAGGGATGGACCACAGGATTGCAGGCACCGGACCGATGGCGCCAAAACCTGCGCCGTGCAGGATCAGCCCGGCCAGAAACAGGTTGATGGCGACAGTCAAAGCCGTGGCCGGATAAAGCAGGATGGCCAGTTTCCAGACCGGCCATCGCCCGTCAGTGGCTGGTGCCTTCCGAGAAGGTGATTTTGTTCCAGACATTGTACTTTCCAGACGGTTTGCGCATAGGTAGACGCCGCACTTCCTCAAGCGTCTGCGCGTCATAAACGATCACCGCGCCGTCATCTTCCCAGATCGACACCAGCGCATGGCTGCCATCTTTGGTGAACTCTACATGCGCCACGGTCTTGCCGGGCGCAGGGCGCAAGGTCTTCACGATCTCAAGGCTCTGCTTGTCGATCACATGCATGGCGTCTTTGTTGGGGCCAAAGAACACATCGGCCCAGACATACGGCGAATTCTCATGGCTGCGCATGAAGAAACCCGGTCCTTCGGTCTTGATCCGCTTCACGGTTTCCCAGCTTTGCATGTCGATCACCGAGACAGTGCCGTCGCTCAAATGCGGGGTCGCCATCACCGTGGTATCCCCATGTTGCCAGGTGATCCCCGAACCCAAATGCGGCATCCCCGGCAGGTCCAGATCGGCCACTTTCTGCCCGATCACAAGGTCGATCACTTGTCCGCCCTCACCGCCTCGAGACGCCCCCATGACGTATTCATAGCTCTGGTCGAAGAAGAAATCGTCCAGGTAGTCAGGCGTGGTGATCTTGCGCACCGGGAATGGATCGGGGTTCTTGAACTGACCCTCGATGCGGAAATCATGCCCCAGTCCGAATTGCGGCGGGTTGTCGCCGTAAAACACCTCCCAAATCTCGGGCACATCTTTCAGTGCCAGCACAAAGCTCTCGCGGGGCGGCGCCTGATAGACGGCAGAGACGCGGCTGGGAACGCCTTGTTTACTTTTTACTTCAATGACTTTGGCCACCGACAGATCCTCTGTCGACAGCAGCGTCAGCGAGTTCGGCAGGTAATTCGCCACAGCCACCCATTTGCCATCGCCCGACATGGCGATGTTGCGGCTGTTCAAACCGGCACGCACGCGGCCCACCTGCTTCAATGCCCAGATGTCATATTTCTGCACCCAGCCATCGCGCGACATGATGAAGACATAGCGCCCATCGGGGCTGAACTTCGGCCCGCCATGCACGGCAAAAGGCGTCTCGAACCGGTCCAGAACTTCGAACGTATCCCCGTCCAATACGCTGACATGATGGTCACCCGTTTCGACAGCCAGAGTGATATTCATCGGATCGCTGTCCCAGACCGGCGCATCGACCGCCACGTAATCCTCATCCAACGTGCGGCTGGCCATGATATCGGCCTCACCCCAATCCGGATCGGTCTCCAGCGGCGATTTAAGCCACCCCGCCAATTCCTCGATCTGCAACGCATCCAACTCGTGCGAGAACGCCGGCATCTGCGTCGCCGCGCGCCCCTCGGCAATCACGGCGGCCACCCTTGGCCCGCGCATCCGTTTCAAAGTCTCGGGGATCAGCGCGGGCCCAACCCCGCCCAGCCGGTTCTCACCGTGGCACGCGGCACAATGCTCCGCGTAATCCGACGGCGCATCCGCCCAGGCTGCGCCCACACTCAGAAGACAGGCCAGCCCCCCGATCTTCATCTTTTCAAAAATACTCTCGCCGGAGGCTCCTGCCCTCGCCGCACGCGTAACGGCCGGGCCAGCAGGACCAAGGATTTCAAAAGAACTGATGTGCCGGATCATGACGTTTCCCCCGGAAAGGCGTGACCTGCAGGCGTTCGCCCGCCTCATCCACGCCGATTTCTTCGTTTGACAGATAGCAGGCCGGATCTTCGGCCCACGGATCGCCGGTCAGTTGCAGCGCCCGGATGCGGGTATTGCCGCCGCAGACGTCCTTGAGCTGACAGGCCCCGCAGCGCCCCTTCAGCGGGCGCGGACGGGTGCGCAGCATCGCCAGCATCGGGTCATCGCTGGTCCACAGCTCGGAAAACGGTGCCGTTTTCACATTCCCAACCGTGTAATCCGACCAATAGGTATCCGGATGCACCCGGCCCAGATTGTCGATATTGGCCACACCCAGCCCGCTGGAGTTTCCACCCCACGCGGCAAGATGTTCTCGCACATGCGCCGCTTTGTCGGCGTCGAAATGCGCCCGGACCCAGTTCAGGAAATACCCGGCATCGGCATCATTGTTGCCGGTCACGATGTCCAGCGGGCGGCCCCCGGATGCCGCCTCCCACGCGCGTTCCAGTAGCAAATCCAGACCTGTGCGGGTGCGCAGATGCTCGGCATCTTCGCCCCGGTTCTTATCGCCGCGCCCGGCATAGACAAGGTGGGACAGGTAGAACTTGTCGACACCCTCATCATCACACAGCTTCAGCAGATCGGGCAGATGATGTTGCGTTCCTTCAGTCAGGCAAAACCGCAGGCCAACCTTGATGCCGCGTTTCTTGCATTCACGCACGCCCCGCAAGGCGTCGGCAAAGGCGCCCTCGACACCTCGGAACCAATCATTCGTGGCACCGATCCCGTCCAGCGAGATGCCCACATAGTTGAACCCCACATCGGCAATCATGTCGGCGGTTTCATCGTAGATCCGTGTGCCGTTCGTCGACAGCGCCAGCATCGGCACCAGGTCACGCGCACGTTTGGCGATATCGAAGAAATCGAACCGGTCCAGCGGCTCCCCACCCGAGAGGATCAGGGCCGGGACGCGAAATTGGCCCAGATCCTTAAGGGTTACCATGGCTTGCTCATGGCTGAGCTCGCCGGGGAAGGCCACATCCGCCGAGACGGTGTAGCAATGGCGGCATTTCAGGTTGCAGCGCCGGGTCAGGTTCCAGATCACCACCGGTTTCACAGGGCCGGGGCGGCGCTTGCGCACCGGGGTCGGCTTGACCAGCTGGTGCATGTATTCGGTCAGGCGGAACATATCTCAGCCTTTCGTTTTCAGGCGCAGCCCGGTCTTTTTCAGGATGCGCGTGGAATAGAGGATATCTTTCGCCCGGCAGGCATCGCCCAGAATGGCCGCGATCTCGGCGCGCTTCTCCTCGACCTCGGCCCGGTCGGTGCCGTGGACCATGGCAAACAGGTTGTAAGGCCAGTCGGGCAATGCGCGGGGGCGTTCATAGCAATGGGTGACAAAGGGCAGAAGGCCGATCTGGGTGCCCATCTCGGCCACTTGATCATCCGCCACATCCCACACGGTCATGCCGTTCGACGTCATGCCCAGCTTGTAGTGGTTCGGAGCCGCCGCAATGCGCCGGATCACGCCGCGCGATTTCATGTCGGCGAGACGGAACATCAGGGTGTCTTCATCCAGACCCAACCCCTCGGCCACCTGCGCGTAAGGCGCAGGCACCAGCGGCAGGCCGCCTTGCAGCGCCTCGATGATCTCTCTGTCTTTTGCGTCGATCATGCTGCCACCCGGAAGCCGATGAAAAATTCCTGAAGTTTGGGAAATTGCAGGACTGCGATCCCGGTTTCCCGTTCGATGGCCTCGGCTGCGGTTGCGATCCCTTCGGGTGTTTCGGTCGCCAGAACGAACCACATATTCAGCCGGTGCGTGCGCTCATAATTATGGGCGACCTCTGGATGCGCATTGACTTTGGTCAGGACGGTTTCGAAATCCTGCGGAGGTACGGCCATTGCGCACAGGCAAAAGGCCCCGCCCATGGCGGCGGCGTCAAAAAACGGGCCGAACCGGGTGATCACACGTTCGTCTTTCATCCGGGTCAGGCGGCTTAGCAGTTCGGATTCCGCGATACCCAACTCCTCAGCAATCGCTGCGTAGGGGTGTGAGATCAGCGGCAAATCATCCTGCATCCGGTTCAGGATCGCGCGGTCGGTGTCGTCGAGTGTCATGCTGCCACCTCTTTGGGTTGGATCAGCGCGCCGGTCTGTTTGAAACACCGGGTCGAGAACAGAACCTTGTGCCGTGCGCCCGCCAGTTCGGGCAGGGCGGCGGCCCCGGCCAGAACCTCCATTGCCTCGGGGCGCGAGCGCGCGTGGATCATGGAATACAGGCGATAGGGCCAGACATCTTCGACCGGGCGACGCTCGTAACACAGTGTCACGCCGGGATGCGCGGCCAGCGCCGGACCGGCGGTGCCGACCTGATCGGCGGGCATGTCCCAGACTACCATCGCATTGGCCGACCAGCCCAAAGCGCGGTGGCGCACGATGACGCCGAGGCGCGAGATGATCCCGGCCCGGTGCAAGGCCTCCATCCGGTCCATCACATCGACTGTGCTGCGGCTCAGGGATCGGGCCAGTGCGGCATAGGGTTCTGCAACCAGCGACAGCCCGGAACTCAGCGCCTGCAACAGGGGCCGGTCGCCTTCGCGCATGGCCGAGCAATCCACTTTGCGGGGCCCCGGAACATTGCGGGTCTCGCCCGACATCCGGAAGCCCAGATCGACGTTGAATGGGCGCACCAGCCGTAAGTCCAACACGCGCAATCCGGTGCGGCGGCTGATCCGAGCAAGCGTTTCGTTCACATGCGCGCGGTCCGGGCCGGTGGCCACGAACCAGAGGTTCCAGTCATCCTCGCGCTGGTAATTGTGGTTCACGCCGGGTTCCGCGTCGATCAGGGCGGCGACCTCTTCCAGACGCGCGTCAGGGGCGGCGACAGCGGCAAGGGTGCTGGCGGATACCGCGCCGGGGGCAATGGTCGCGCCTACCCGGGTGATGCGCCCGGTCTTGCGCATCCGCGCCAGCCGGTCGAGCACTTCGGCCTCGTCCAGACCAAGCGCGTCGGCCAAAACCTGAAACGGACGCGTGGTTATGGGGAAATCGCGCTGGAACTCGTCCAGCAGACGGCAATCGATGGGGTCAGTGATATGTTGCATCGGTTACAGCCCCGTTCTGTGCGCGCGGGCGGTGAAGAAAATGCCGGAGGGGCTGTCGGCCTCGATCTCGCGCAGTTTCTCGAAGCTCTGCGTGTCGTAGACCATGACCTTGTTGGCATCGCGCACGCTGATCCAGACCTCATGCCCGCGTGGCGTGAACTCCATATGCAGCACGGCGGGGCCCGGTTTGAATTCGTGGATGATTTCTTTGGTCACTGAATCAATGACCTGAATCGTATCGTTCAGCGGGTGGGCAAAATTCACCCAGACCTGCCGCCCGTCAGGCCGTGCCATGGCAAAGACCGGCTGGCCGTGGGTTTGCGTGCGCCCGGTTTCAGTCAGGGTGTCGGCGTCGATCCACAGAACCTCATGGTGGCCGACGGCGGGCAGCACGAACTCGCGCCCCGTCAGCGCCCAGCCTTCGAGGTGGGGCATCTTGTAGACCGGCATTTCCTCTTGCCCGCGCCCGTAGTTGGGCAAAACGCGGATGGGTTCGGGCGTCTCGGCCCACAGGTCTAGCGCGGTCAGACCGTCCTCGCCAAACAGGCCGGTGATATAGGTCCGGCCATTGGCGGTGATCAGCGCGTCGTAGGGGTTCTTGCCCATGTCGGGGATCTTGGTGATCGCAGGGTCGCCCTCGGCGAAGTCGGCAATCCAGGTCTCACCCGTGTCCCACATGGTGAACACGAACCGGCGACCCGGCGCGTCGACCAGACCGATAGTTTTGCTTTCAGTAGGAATGTCGGCGACCATTTCCAGCGTGTCCGCATCAAAGACACGCACGCCGCCGGGTTCATAGTTCGACACGGCGACCAGTTTACCGTCATCCGAAATCGCACCGCCGATGGCATTGCCAGCCTGCACCACGCGGTTCACGATCTGACGGGTGACGATATCGACCTTGGTCAGCCCGCCGTCACGGCCGAAGACATAAGCAAAGCGTTCATCGGGCGAATAGACTAGCGAGGCATGGGACAGGTCGCCCAGCCCCTCGATCCGGGCCAGCGCGGCGCGGTCGGATTGATCGACCAGCAGGACCGAGCCCTTGGCGCGTTCGATCACAAGGCCCAGATCACCTGTCGCGGTGGGTTCCGCCTGCGCGGTGGTCATCAGCAGGGTGGCGGCGAGGGTGAGGATAAGCTGTTTCATTGTGCCTCCTGTGCCAGCAGGTAACGGGCGATCCATTCGGCCTCTTCTTCGCTGATCAGGGGCCGCCATGGGGGCATCGCAGTGTCGGGGATGCCATCGAGGATCACGCCGGTCAGAACCTCGGCGTCGTAGTGTTCAAGGGTTTCGGATCGCAGATCGGGACCAAGGCCGCCTTTCAGAGACAGCCCGTGGCACGAGCCGCAATCCTGATGCACAAGGCGTTTTAGGGCGTTGGGGTCGAGCGTGTCGGCGGCAAAGGCCGTTGTGGCCACAAGCACAGCCGTCGAGAGGGTGGCGCGCGCGGTCCAACCCTTGTGTCCCGCCGATGGTCGCTGTGCCGGCTTTCTACGGCCAAGCTTAGCCATGAGCCTGCTCCAATAACTCAGCCACAGGCTGTTCTGCGTATAGCGAAACCACATTGCCGATGATGAACAGCGTGGGCGCTTTCAGATCAGCCTCACGCACATCGGCGGCCAATCGGTCCAGTCGGGACACCATGCGGCGCTCGTCGGGCGTGGTGGCTTTGCCAACGGCCAGAACGGGGGTCGAGCCGGGCAGGTTCTCGGTCATCAGCCCCATGGCGATTTGGCCGATATTGGCAACGCCCATATAGACGACCAGCGTCGAGTCGGGGTCAGCAAGACGTTTCCAGTCCAGATCCAGCACCTTGTCGGCCTGCCGGTGCCCGGTGACGTATTGCACCGAGGTCGCAAGCCCGCGATGGGTCAGCGGTACGCCGGTCGAGCAGGACGCGCCCTGCGCGGCCGTGATCCCCGGCGCGTATTCGACCGGGATGCCATTTGCCATCAGATACGCGGCCTCTTCCGAGCCACGGCCAAAGATCATCGGATCGCCGCCTTTCAGCCGCGCGACCGTGTGACCGGCGCTGGCCTCTTCAACCAAAATCTCGTTGATGCGATCCTGCGGCACCGTATGGCACTTGGGCGCCTTGCCCACCGGGATCAGCCGCGCGTCATCCGCGTGCAGGTTCAGAATGTCGGCCGAGACCAGACGGTCGTAAACCACCACATCCGCCTCTTGCAGCATCCGCAGGGCGCGCAGGGTCATCAGTTCGGGGTCGCCGGGGCCTGCGCCAATCAGAAAAACCTTACCGCTCATGTGTGAACTCGCTTGGTCTGAATGTTCTTTGAGCCCGAAGGTCCTGCGCGATCTGGTGACGTTGCTGGGTGAGCCGGGCGTGTCATGCTGTGCAGACTGGCGGAATCGAAAACAAACCTCCTTGACATAAGTTAAGGAGCGCGGGTTTTGCGCCCACGCTCCTCACTCTCATGCCTGTATGATTGCCTCGGCTCAGGGTTCGACGGTGATCATTCCGATCATGTTCTGCGTCTCCCAATGCGGTCCGCACAGGTAGTCCTGCGGCCCGGGGGTGAGAAAGGTCAGATCAACCGATTCCTCAGGAAACAACCGGTCACTTTCGGGTTCGCTGCCATCTTTCAGCAGAACCGAATGGCTGGTGCGTTTATCGACGTTCACCCAGCGCACGGTGGTGCCTGCCTTGACTGTCAGTTCAACCGGGCAGAACAGGTACTTGTACATCAGCACCACCTCGGCATCTTCGACAGCAGACGAGGGCTGGCCGAACAGTTCGACATAACGCTCTTCGGCCTCGGCGCAGGTGGCGGCGATGTCGTCATCCGCTGCCAGCGCGGGGGAGGCCAGAAGCAGCAGGGCAGGAAGAAGGTTTTGGGGTTTCATCGACCTCTCCTTGGGTTGGGAAGGGGCCGGACTGTCCGGCCCCGATCCGTTACTGTTTGACCACGTTGATGAAGGCGCTGTCATCATCCAGCGCCAGGCTGGTATCCAGCGTCACATGGTGGAACCGTGCAGCGGCAAAGTCATCGTGGATGGCAAAGCCGACCGTATAGGTCTGACCGGGTTCCAGCGGCACATCACCTGCTGCGCCCGAGTTCAGCGGCCGGGTGAAGACCACCGTCCAGGTGCCGCCCTCCAGGCTGGCCGAGGCGGCGATTTCACCGTCATTGACCACGCGCTGTTCCAGCAGATAGCCGTTGGTGGCGCTGCCGTCGGCATAGACACGCATCAGGTCCAGATAGGTGCCGTCGGCCAGATACTGCTCGATCTGTTCGGCCGCGTGCAGCTTGTCCCAGCCGCCCATCGGTTTGCCACGGCGGCCTTTGGTGTCGACCTCGGTGCGGCTTTCGCTGATGTACTTGGTCACGGTGTCCTGCGTTGTCATGCGGCTGGTGAAATCACCGTTGGCGGCAATCGCCTCGGCGCCGGGATCAAAGGGCATGTAGGTGTTGTCGGCGTGGCACGAGGCCCAGCAGCCCACCTGATCACCCATTTCGATCCCCGTTCCGGTGATCATCATCGCCACCTTGATCTGGTTATCGGGGTCCATCTTGCCGCCATCGACGAAGGGTGCCGGGTTGTGGCCCGCATCCGGCCATTGCAGTCGGATATACAGGTTCTCGTCATCATGGGCCGCTTGAACCGTCGCGTCGATCACGCCGCGCTTACCGGGGATCGGCGTTGGTTCCAACTCACCCCCTGCAACGATCTTGTTGCCGATCGTGTCCAGTTCCTTGGCGTGGCAGGTCGTGCATTGATCACCGCCTTTGGTCAGAGGACGCGCACCACCGTGGAACTTGCCGTTTTGTACCCATTCAAACGAGGCCTGACCGGGGTAGAACAGTTTCAGGTCGGTGCCTGCCACTGCAGCCCAGTCGATATTGGTCGCGACATCACCGCCGGCTGAGGGCGTTGCGGCCTCTTGCCCTGCGGCCTTGGCACGTTCCTCGGCCACGGCGGCATCCACAGCGGCTGCGATCTGCGCCTGCACGGCTTCTTGCTGCGCTGCGCGGGCGGCTTTCTCAGCCTCGGCTTCAGCCGCTTCCTTGGCTTCGATCCGCTCAAGGCTGGCCAGATATTCGGCCGGGATTTCGCGGATAAAGTCGGGGTTCGGGGCTTCGAGCTGCTCCAGATACTCTTCCTCGGCCCGGTCGCGGGCATCCGAGTGGGCAATCCCCTTGTGGCAGTCGATACAGGTCTGACCCACGGTCATCGCGTTCAGGTGCTGCTGACGTGCACGGGGTTTCTGGAACTCGGGCATCATCGATTCGAAATCGTGACAGTTGCGGCATTCCCGCGAGTCGGTGGCCTTCATCCGCTCCCATTCATTCATCGCCAGATGCACGCGCTTGGCTTCGAACTTCTCGCGGGTGTTGATGGTGCCGACCATCTTGCCATACAGCTCTTTGCTGGCCTTGATCTTGCGGATGATCTTATGCGTCCAGTCCTTCGGCACGTGGCAATCGGAACAGACGGCACCGACGCCCGACCGGTTCACGTCATGGATCGTGCCGGTGTATTCTTCGTAGACGAAATCGCGCATCTCGTGGCACGAGACGCAGAATTCCTTGGTGTTGGTCGCTTCCATGGCGGTGTTGAACCCGCCCCAGAAGATGATGCCGGCAGCAAAGGCCGCGGCGATGCCGGCCACGGGCATTCCCCACAGGAAATACCGGCGCCAGATCGGTTTTTTCTTTTCCGGTTCCGAGGTCATATCCGGTCTCCGTTGGCTTTCTTCTCTGGCCTTCGGTGTCAGGCCTGTGGATTTGGCTGATGTGTCAAACGTGGAAAGGGCGGGCGAGGGGCCCGCCCTTTCCGGTGTCAGGTGCTGAACCCGTCAGGTGACGTGGTTCGAACGGTTGTAGACGTTGAACTTACCGGTCGGTGCGAACAGGCCCTTGATGCGCGCTTTCTCTTCCAGCGTCTCCGCATCGTAGATCACGATCTCACCGTTGGGCTCTTTCGAGTCCGCCAGGTTCCAGTTGGACACCCAGACCTCGGTTCCGTCTGCGTTGAACTCGAAGTGGACGGCGGCGTGGCCTTCCTGTTCGGTCAACTGGATCGTTTTCACGATCTCACCGGTTTCCTTGTCGATGACCTGAACCGATTGCTGAATCTCGGGCTCAGGGTGTTTGGTCTGGTCCGCCCACACATATTTCGAGTTGGGGTGGGTACGGATGAACAGGCCGGGGCCGTCGGTTTCAACTTCGTAGCAGACCTTCCAGGCGTCGTCCGGACGGTTCTCGGGGTCGTTGCCCCAGACGGTCACGGTGCCCACGCCAAGGTGAGTCGTACCGGCCACAGGTCCGCAATTGGGATCGTTCCAGTTGGCGCCGGGGCCGGGGTGCGGCAGGGCGGCAACGTCGATCAGCGATTCCAGCTTGCGGGTCTTGGTATCGACAACAACCATCTTGTTCGACGCGTTTGCGGCAATCTGGAAGTAACGGCCTGTCGGGTCAAAGAACCCGTCGTGCAGGAACTTGGCAGTGTCGATCTTGTCGATGCGCAGGTTGTCGATATCGGAATAGTCGACCTGCCACATCTGGCCCAGCTCTTTCACCGCGACCAGCCAGCTTGGCTCGTTCGGGGTGGTGTAAATCGCGGCCACGCGGCTTTCTTCGACATAGTCCCCGTCGATGTTCACACCACGGGTCGAGACAACCTTGAGCGGCTCCATCGTCACCGCGTCGACGATCGCGAAGTGGGGCGGCCAGTAGCCCCCACCGATCACGTATTTGCCGTCGCCAGAAATGGCCACGTCACGCGCGTCGTAGGCGATCTTGACTTCGGACACCAACATCTTGTCCGGCGTCTGCCAGAGGTCGATCTTGGTCATCTTGCCGTCGCGGCCCATCGTGTACCAGAAACGGCCCGGGTTTTCGGGTTCTTCCAGCTTGTGGTGCTCGGACGCCTTGATCACATGCACCGCATAGCCGGTGGGAATGTGAACCAGCACCTCTTTGGTGTCACCGTCGATGATGGCAACTTTACCCACGTCACGCTCGATGACGACAAAGAAGTTTTCCCAGTTACGGCCGTGCAGCGGCTCGGTCGGATAGTCGGCTTCTTCGACATAGACCTTGCGGGTCGCCTTCATCTGATCCAGCGACATCTCAGGCGGTTTCGGCGGCTCCATCATGATGTAGGTCGCCATGTCCCGGATCTGATCTTCGGTCATGATGTCCGAGAAGTTGTTCATCCCGCCTTCGGTACCCCAGGCGATAATTTTCTCAAGGCGTTCCTGACCCAGTTGCAGGGTCCCGCCTTCGGTCACCGTGCCATCGGCTGCGGTTTTCTTCCAGTGCGGCTCCAGCCCTTTACCGGTAGCACCTTTACGCAGGACGCCGTGGCAGCCCGCGCATTGTTCAAAGTAAAGCTGCTTGGAGGATTCAAAGGCTTCATCGCTCAATGTAGGCTCTTGGGCCAGGACCGGTGCGGCCGCAGAACCCAGCAGCATCGCCAGACCAACACCCAGAGTGCGGCTGGCTTTTGTGTAGCTGATTCCAAGTGACATGATCACTCTCCGTTTGCTGGTGAGGCAGGTCCTAGGGTGGGACATCACGCGGATGTCATCCTTGACGAAAGTCAACGGAAGGCGCGCAAACTGGGCTGCGGGACCAAAAAACGGCCCCGCAAAACAAAGGTTTTTGAGATATCTTTTGCCCTTCTTGATCTTGGTTAAGTCAACCCGATCCGATCCCCGCTAGGGTTTGCGCCAACGCCATCAGGGCCGAGGAGAGCAGGCATGTCGGCAGTCATCGCACGCGTTTTGGGCGAGGGGTTTCGGGTGTTTTTCCTATCCGCCGGGCTTTATGGCCTGTTCGTGGGCGGCGTCTGGGGTATCTGGCTCATGACGCAGACCGGGGCGGTGCCCTACGCTGATCCTTCTTATGCGATGACCCCACCGATGTGGCACGCGCATGAGATGATCTTTGGCTATTCGACCGCCGCGCTGGGCGGGTTTTTCCTGACTGCCGTGCCAAACTGGACCGGAGCGCCCGAGGCGCGCGCCCGGTTCATCACCCTGGCCGCGGGCCTGTGGCTGCTGGGCCGTCTGGCGATGTGGTTCTCGGGCGTGGTGCCGCCGGTGCTGGTAGCTGTGCTTGATCTGGCCTTCGTGCCGATTCTGGCAGCGAAGATCGCGACTCAGCTGATCCGACGCCCAAAACCGCAGAATATGGTGTTCCTGCTGCTGCTCAACCTGATCTGGGTTGCCAATCTTCTGACTCATCTGGAGTGGATCGGGGTCACCGATGATACCTTGAATCTCGGCCTGCGCGCAGGGTTGCTGACCTTATGTTCGATGATCGCGATTCTGGGCGGGCGGATCACCCCCGCCTTCACCCGCAACGCAATGAAACGCGACGGCGCGCCCGAGGCGGCGTGGCCCGTCTCGGTGGCGGCGCTGGACAAGGCCGGAATGATCATTGCCCTTGTGCTCCCGCTGAGCGCGCTTGTGCTGGGCCTCGGCCCGGTAACCGGCGTGGTCGCGCTGCTGCTTGGCGCGGTGCAGATCCTGCGGATGGTGCGTTGGCGGTCGGTCTGGGCGCTGCGTCAGCCGATCCTGATCGCGCTGCATGTCGGGCTGGGGATGCTGGCGCTGGGCTTGATCCTGTGGGGCCTGTCCCTGCTGGGTATCGGTAACGAAATCGCGGCGCTGCATGTACTGGGCATCGGCTGCGTTGGCGGCATGACCCTGGCGGTCATGAGCCGCGCCGCGCTGGGTCATAGCGGGCGGGCGCTGATCGCGCCGCCGCCGATGGCGGTGGCCTATGGGCTGATGGCGCTGGCGGCGATTCTCAGATGGGTGGGGTCGGATCTGACCACTGGCTATCTGACCGTGATGCTACTGGTGGATGGGCTGTGGATCGGGGCCTTTGCGCTCTATCTGATCGCCATGTGGTCGGCCCTGACCGGTCCACGCACAGCCTGAATATTCATATATTCCGTGGTCTTAACCATTCCCTCACGCAGTCTTGACTTTCGTTAAGGAAGCCCCGCGGCCCAACCGCCATTGTCACCATACGAACTAATCTGCGCAAAGGAGAGCGCAATGCGAGAAGTCATGACAAAGAGCATGGCTCGCAACATATTCTATGGCGGGTCCCTGTTCTTCATCCTCATCTTTCTGGCCCTGTCGGCCCATTCGCACTATTACATCGTGAATTCCGAGAACTCGGCAAAGCTCGATGAAAGTGTGGTTCGGGGCAAGCATGTCTGGGAAAAACACGCCTGCATCAACTGTCACTCGATCCTCGGCGAAGGGGCCTACTTTGCCCCCGAGGTTGGCAATGTGATGACCCGCTGGGGTGTCCTGGACGACCCGGAATCGGCCTTTGACTCGCTCAAGGGCTGGATGGAAGCACAACCGACCGGCATTCCCGGTCGTCGGCAGATGCCCAATTTCAACCTCAGCGACGACGAGCTGCGCGATCTGACCAACTTCCTGATCTGGACGGACAATATCGACGCGCAGGGCTGGCCGCCCAACGAGGCGGGCTGAGAAAGGGACAAGGACAATGAAATACGAATCCCAAAAAATCGCCTACGCCTACTTTGCCGTAGCCATGGGCCTGTTCGCGATACAGGTGATCGGCGGCCTGCTGGCCGGTCTGATCTATGTCTTCCCGAACTTTCTGAGCGAGCTTCTGCCGTTCAACATCGTGCGGATGCTGCACACCAACTCTCTGATCGTCTGGCTGATCCTTGGGTTCTTCGGGGCGGCCTACTTTCTGATCCCGGAAGAAGCAGAACGCGAGATCCACTCGCCCAAGCTGGCCTATCTGCAGCTGATCATTCTTGTGGTCGGCACTTTGGGCGTGGTTGTGACCTATGTCTTCAACCTGTTTGAAGGCAACTGGCTGCTGGGCAAAGAGGGGCGCGAGTTCCTTGAACAGCCCAAATGGGTCAAGGCGGGCATCGTCGTGGCCGCGCTGATCTTCCTTTACAACGTGTCGATGACCGTGCTGAAGGGCAAGAAGACCGCCATCACCAACATCCTGTTGTTGGGTCTGTGGGGTCTGGCGCTGCTGTTCCTGTTTGCCTTCTACAACCCCGGCAACCTGTCCTTGGACAAGCAATACTGGTGGTACGTCGTCCACCTGTGGGTTGAAGGTGTGTGGGAGCTGATCATGGCCTCGATCCTGGCCTATCTGATGCTCAAGCTGACCGGTGTGGACCGCGAGATCGTCGAGAAATGGCTCTATGTCATCGTCGCCGCGGCACTGTTCTCGGGCATCCTTGGCACCGGTCACCATTACTACTGGATCGGCACCCCCGGCTATTGGCAGTGGATCGGGTCGATCTTCTCAAGCCTCGAAGTGATCCCGTTCTTTGCGATGATGGCCTTTGCCTTCGTCATGGTCTGGAAGGGCCGCCGGGACCATCCCAACAAGGCCGCACTGCTGTGGTCGCTGGGTTGTGCCACATTGGCCTTCTTCGGTGCCGGTGTCTGGGGCTTCCTGCATACGCTGCACGGGGTGAACTACTATACCCACGGCACGCAGATCACTGCAGCCCACGGTCACCTGGCCTTCTACGGTGCCTATGTCTGCCTCAATCTGGCGATCTTCAGCTATGCAATGCCGATCCTCAAGAACCGCGATCCCTATAATCAGGTTCTGAACATGGGCTCGTTCTGGCTGATGACCAGCGGCATGGTCTTCATGACCTTCGTGCTGACCTTCGCCGGTACCGTTCAGACGCACATGCAGCGTGTTGTAGGCGACTACTTCATGGATGTGCAGGATCAGGTCGCCATCTTCTACTGGATGCGCCTTGGCTCTGGCATCGTCGTGGTCCTTGGTGCGCTGCTGTTCATCTACTCGATCTGGGTTCCCCGGAAAGAGATCATTGAACCCGGCGCAGCCGAAACCCCTGCGGAGTGATGACTATGGACGGCTCCATGAAACTGACTGAGGGGGCGGCTGACGCCCCCTTCTACCTCGCCCAGGGCGATGAATGCGATGTCTTCTGCGCCGCTTACACCAACGACCTGCCGGTTCTGCTGAAAGGCCCGACAGGCTGCGGCAAAACCCGCTTTGTGGCCCACATGGCCGCCAAGCTTGGCCGCCCGCTCTATACCGTGGCCTGCCACGATGACCTTGCCGCTGCTGACCTGATCGGGCGCTATCTGCTGAAAGGTGGCGAAACCGTCTGGGTCGATGGCCCCCTGACCCGCGCGGTGCGCGAAGGCGCGATCTGCTACCTTGATGAGGTGGTCGAAGCCCGCAAGGACGTGACTGTCGTGCTGCACCCGCTGACCGACGACCGGCGCATCCTGCCGATCGACCGCACCGGCGAGGAGCTTGAGGCCGCGCCCGGCTTCATGCTGGTTGCCTCGTATAACCCCGGATACCAGAATATCCTGAAAACCCTGAAACCCTCGACCCGTCAGCGGTTTATCTCGCTGGAGTTCGACTTCCCTTCGCCTGAGATGGAGGCCGAGATTGTCGCGCAGGAAAGCGGCCTGCCGCTGGAACGTTGCAAGCCGCTGATTCGGCTGGCGAACAAGCTGCGCGGGCTCAAGGGTCAGGACCTTGAGGAAGGCGTCTCCACCCGTCTGGTCGTCTATGCCGCGACGCTGATCGCGCAGGGCATGTCCACCGACCGCGCCATCCTCGCCGCTATGGTTGAACCTCTGACGGATGATGAGGACATCAAACGCGGGCTCCTCGATCTTGTCACGGCTGTCTTTGGGTGAGGCCGGCCGATGGTCAGGATCGATTTTGAGCCATGGGAACCCGAAGAAACGATCGGGAAACTGTGGCACACCCTTGCCAGCCGCCTCGATGCACCTTTGGTGCATGATGGAGCCGCGGTCGACCTCTCAGAGGTCGCGGGGCGGCTGGCCGTCCTCTTCCGAGGACTTGGGGGTAGCCCGGGCGTTGAATTGCGCCCGGTCTCACCCGAGATTTCACGCCACCGCCTGAGTTGGCGTCGCAAACTGGCAACCGAGGCCGAGTTGATGCCGCGCGCGTCCTTCGACGGCGAAGTTCTGCGCCTGCCCGACCGGCTTGCCGTATTCCCTGCGCGCGAGGCCAATGGCGCGCTTTATGTCTGGCTGGCCGCCGCTGCCGCCCATGCCGGAACACGAATTGACGAAGATGATCCGCTGCGCGCCGATCTGCGCGCGTTGATGGCAGCGCAGGACATGGTCGCAGCGACGCTGGACGACGCCCCCGGCTTGCGTCCGCTTTATGTCGAGCTTTGCAAAGGTGTCCTGCACCACCGCGACATTCCCGGCCTGCCGCCGGTTGAGGCTGCGGTTGAGGAACTGGTTCGCCATATGCTGGGCGACTCCGCGCCGCTGTCTGAGAAAGCTGAACAGCTACTGGCGCTGGACGATGACCTGACCGCCCCGCGTGGCTATCAGCCGATGCGCCCGGTGCCCCTGTGGCCCGAACTGCGCGCCGTTGGCTTTTCCGAACATAACGAAGTCGAGAACCCTGACACCGAAGGTGAGCCCGAAGAATCGGGTGAGAAAACCCACCGCGCCCGCCGCCGTAAATCGGATCAGGCGAACCGCAGCGACAGTTTCATCCTGCATAAGTTCGAAGCGATCCTCAGCTGGGCCGAGTTCCTGAATATCAACCGTCGCATCGACGACGACGACCCCGACAACGCCAAGAAAGCTGCTGACGATCAGGAGGAAATCGGGCTGGGGCAGATCTCCAAGGCCCCGCCGACGAAGCTGAAGCTGCACTTGGACCTCGCGCCCGAGGACGTGAACCGCGAACGCCTGTCTGGCCGCATCCTCTATCCCGAATGGGATGTGCGCACCGGGCAGTACCTGCCGGACCATGTGAACGTATTGCTGTCCGATGCCGACATCCGTGAGGATGCGGCTGAATTCGGCAAAGACCCCGCCACCGCCCGCCGCATCCGCGCCGTCAAACGCCAGTTCGAGGCGTTGCGCCCCGGTCGCGTGATGACACGAGGCCATCTGGACGGTGATCAGCTGGATATCGAAGCCGCCGTGCGCGCCGAAACCGACCGCCATGCCAGCGGCGAAGGCAATGAACGCATCTGGATGCAGTCCCGTCCCGAGGCGCGCGATCTGGCGGTCTCGATCCTGCTGGACGTCAGCCGCTCCACCGAAAGCGCCGTCACGGGCCGCGCCGTGATCGATATCGAACGCGAGGCGCTGGCCGCTTTGGCGTGGGGCCTGAATGCCTGCGGAGACGATTTCGCCATCCACGCCTTCAGCTCGCTGAAACGCCAGCGCGTCTACGTGCAACGCTGCAAGCGGTTCGATGAGCCGATGGGCACCAAAGTTGAACAACGCATCGCGTCGCTGCGCCCGGGCCACTACACCAGGCTGGGCGCTGCGATCCGCCATTGCTCGGCCGATCTGGCGGACCAATCCCGCAAACGTCGTCTGCTTCTGGTCATCACCGACGGCAAACCCAACGATCTGGACCATTACGAAGGCCGTCACGGCATAGAAGACACCTGCATGGCCATCCGCGAAGCGCGCCGCGCCGGGCGATCGGTCTTTGGCGTCACCATCAACAAAACCGGCAAAAGCTGGTTCCCCCGTATGTTCGGTCAAGGCGGGTTCGCCGTCATCCCAGACCCGCACCGCCTGACCATGGCGCTGCCGCAGATATACCGCCAACTGGTCGGCGCATGAGCAGCACTTCCCTCATCGACGAGCTTCCGGGCGAGTTGCTGATGTGGGTGCTGATCATCTCGGAACTTCTGGTCTTCGGCGCGGGGCTGATCGCCTTCATGGCAGTGCGCCTGACCGATCCGGTGGGCTTTGCCGAGGCGCAATCGCATCTCTATCGCACTGGCGCGGCGCTCAATACCGCCGTCCTGATTACGTCCGGCTACCTTGCCGCGCAGGCTCTGCAATGGCGGCAAGCCGCGCGCCGCGCCGCCGCCCGAATGGCGCTGATCGCGGCGGCTGCGCTGGGCGTTTTGTTCCTGATCATAAAAGGCGCGGAATATGCAGGCAAAGCCGCGCAAGGCATCACCTACGAAACCCACCCGTTTTTCCTGTTCTACTACCTGCTCACCGGCTTTCACGCCGCGCATGTACTGGCCGGCATCGCCATCCTGCTGCTGGTCGCATGGCGCGACGATCCCCGGAACATCGAGGCCGGCGCGCAGTTCTGGCACATGGTCGATCTGGTCTGGATCATGCTGTTCCCCGTGATCTACCTGCTGGGATAAGCGCGATGCCCGCCGCTTCATCTTTTCAAAAATACTCCCGCCGGAGGCTCCCGACCCCTCTCACACGCGCATGGCTTAAGTTAATAGCGCTCAGCGTCACATCAGCGATCCTGACAACGGCGCCAATCCCGTCGAACATCCTTGGCGCAGGTATCCTGATCCTCGCACTGGCCAAATCCCGCGTCATCCTTGCGCAATATCTCGACCTTGCGAAATGCCCCGCCTGGTTGCGCGGCTTTACGGTTGTTCTGACAGCCTTCGCCCTGCTGATCTTCGCGCTTTACCTGATCTGAACAAAGAAAGACGCCACCCCTGAAAGAGGCGGCGTTTTTCCAAGCGAGGGGGCGCTTTTGGTTATTGGGCCGCCATCGGCATCCGAGCGATCTGACAACGTTGCCACAAGGCCGACAACGCGCCGACCAGATGGTCGATATCCTTATCCGTATGCACGGGCGAGGGCGTGATCCGCAGGCGCTCGGTGCCTTTTGGAACCGTGGGATAGTTGATCGGCTGGATGTAGATGCCGAACTCTTCCAGCAGCGTGTCCGAGATGAACTTGCATTTCACCGGATCGCCCACCATCACCGGGATGATATGGCTGGGGTTGGGCAGATGCGGGATACCTTCTGCATCCAATCGGGCGCGCACCTGAGCGACGCGGGCTTTTTGCAGATCACGCTCGGTATTCGACTGCTTGAGGTGCCGGATCGAGGCCGCGGCACCTGCGGCAATCGAGGGCGGCAGGGCGGTGGTAAAGATAAAGCCGCTGGCAAAGCTGCGCACGAAGTCGCAGAGCGCGGCGGATGCAGCGATATAGCCTCCGACCACACCAAAGGCCTTACCCAGAGTACCTTCGATCACTGTCAGCCGATCCATCAAACCTTCGCGCTCGGCAATGCCGCCGCCGCGCGGGCCGTAAAGGCCCACGGCGTGGACCTCATCCAGATAAGTCATCGCACCGTATTTGTCGGCCAGATCGCAAATCTCTTTGATCGGGGCGATGTCGCCATCCATCGAATAAACCGACTCGAACGCGATCATCTTCGGCGCACCGGGTTCGGCGGCGGCCAGTTTCGCCTCAAGGTCTTCCAGATCATTGTGCTTCCAGATCACCTTCTGCGCGCGCGAATGACGGATGCCTTCGATCATCGACGCATGATTCAACGCGTCCGAAAATACGATCAGCCCAGGGATTTTCGCGGCCAGAGTACCGAGGGCCGCCCAATTCGAAACATATCCGGAAGTAAAGAGAAGCGCGGCTTCTTTTCCGTGCAGATCGGCCAGTTCAGCCTCTAGCAGCACGTGGTCGTGAGTGGTGCCCGATATGTTTCGCGTGCCCCCGGCCCCTGCGCCGCAGCGGTCCAATGCGTCATGCATTGCGCCGATCACAGATGGGTGCTGACCCATGCCAAGATAGTCGTTGGAACACCAGATACGCACGTCCCGCTGTACCGTACCATCGGTCTGACGCGCGTTCGGGAACGATCCGCAACGGCGTTGCAAGTCGATGAAAACGCGGTAATTTCCTTCTTCCCGCAGATCTTCAAGGCTCTGACTAAAAAAACGCTCGTAGTCCATCTTGCGTGCTCCCCGGATTACTGGCTTGACCTGAGAATAAGGCAGCGCAGAACGGCGGAACATGACAATTGTCAAGTTCAAGCGGTATTATAAGGGTGGTGTACTTGGTCGGGGTTTGGCATAGCCTGATGCAGGGATGGACAGTCCGTGCGTTCGGCGCGGACAGGAAGGAACGGGGGCGTCTTCATGTCTCATGAGGCACAAAAGTCAATCGCGCGTCAGTCGCTGCTGCTGCGCAGCCTGCCGGATCAGCATGTCGAAACGCTGCTCAGCCATGCGATCTGGCGTCAGTATGATCGCGGCGAAACGATCTTTCTGCAGGAAGAAACCGCACAGGCGATTCATGTTGTGCTGGATGGCTGGGTCAAGCTGTTTCGCATGACACCCACAGGGGCCGAAGCGGTGGTCAGCGTCTTCACCCGAGGCGACAGTTTCGGCGAGGCCGTTGCGCTGCGCAACGTACCCTACCCTGTTTCGGCCGAGGCGGTTTCCGCCTGTCAGGTCATGCACATCCCCAGCCCGATCCTGACATCCCTGATGAAAGAGGACCCCGAGATCGGCATATCGATCCTGGCCGCGACCTTCACCCATCTGCATTCACTGGTCGCCCAGCTGGAACAGCTCAAGGCGCAAACCGGCGCGCAAAGGGTGGCTGAATTTCTGCTGGGTCTGTGCAGTCTCGAGGAAGGCGGCTGCGATGTGGAACTGCCGTACGACAAGATGCTGATCGCCGGTCGTCTGGGCATGAAACCCGAAAGCCTGAGCCGCGCGTTTTCGCGGCTCAAAGCCGTGGGTGTCAAAATCAACCGCAACCATGCGGAGATCTCGGACATCACCCTGCTGCGTGACTATGCCGAAAGCGACCCCTCCGAGAATTGGGGACGCTAGCCCGGCAAGCGGAACCTGCCGGGCTGGATAAGACTCAGGCAGTTGCACCTTTGATGCGAAGACCCGTGCCAAGGCTGCCCGCGCACACGCCGACAACGATGGCGATCAAAAGTTCCATCGTTTCGACATTCGCGAATTGCCAACCGGCAAAAACCAGCGTCTCAAGCACGCCGACAATACCGCCCATCGCGGCACCAAGCCACAATTTCCGGGTCATCATCCCCAGGGCCAGACCGAGAATGCCGGGCAGGCTCAGGATATTGCCACCGATGGTTCCAAGTATCTCAAGCATCTTGTGTGCCCCTTAGTTCTTGCTGTCGCTCAGGAAGGTCCGGATATCATCCCCGGACGCAGCGGCGTGTTTCTGCAGGGCGTCACCGTTCGACGCACTCAAGCCTTCGGTCACTTTCTCATAAGTATCCAGATAATCAGGCGGCAGGCTGTGCGCGATCCCCTGGTGGCAATCGATACAGGTCATACCGGTGTCGATTGCACGCTGGTGTTCGGATGCGGCACGGGTTTCCTGAATGGTGAAGTCCATATAGTCAAAGTTGTGACAGTTACGGCACTCACGGCTGTCGGATTCCTTCATCTTTTTCCACACGGCCGAGGCCATGCTCAGGCGGTGATCCTCGTATTTCTCGGGGGTGCTGATGGTGCCTGCCAGTTCATGATAGACGTCTTTGACGGCCATGATCTTGGCTTTGATCTTGTGGTTCCATTCATTGGGCACATGGCAATCCGAACAGATCGCCCGCACGCCCGAATGGTTGTTATAGTGGATCGTTTCGCGATATTCGCCCAGATTGGTTTCCATCGTGTGACACGAAACGCAGAACTCTTCGGTATTGGTCAGTTCCAATGTCCAGTGGAACCCACCCCAGAACAGGATACCACCAAGAAAACCCGCAACCAGCAGAAAACCGGTGCTGAACAGCGCCGCCGGGGTCCAGAACCCGTTCCAGATGCGGCTGATCCAGCCGCGTTTTTCGGGGGAGTCGGCCATATCGGTGCTCCTTTCAGACTTACGTTGGATCAGTTGGAGGGCTGGAAGACGTTGTCGACCAGAGGCGGCGCGTCAACCTGCGGCACGTGGCACTGGTTGCAGAAATACCGGGTGCCGGCAATCTGATCCAATTCGTTACCATCGCGGTCCAGGTAATGCGTCATCGACAGAGTGGGCGCGTTGCGTTCACCGGCCTTGGTCCAGTCATGGCAGGACAGGCATTGATTGGTGCGCACATCGATCTGATACTGGTCGATCTTGTGCGGGATCAGCGGCGGCTGCTGGCGATAGTTTCGCTGAACACGGCCTTCGACATTGCGGTGTATCTGATCCAGCGCGACGGGTTCATCAACTTCCGCACCACGCAAAGTGTTGACATCGGCGGATTGTGCGAGCGCAAGCCCGCACACGAGCAAAGTAGGTATCAGGGCGGTAAGGCCTGTCACGATCGACTTGTTCATCTTGGCACTCCCTTAGATGTGTCTGGCGGCGCGCGCCTCGGGCGCGGCGATGGGATCGGGTGGCGCGACGAGATCCTCGTCGAACCGGTGAGTAAACTTGAAGACGTCAACGGCGCAGATATCGATACAGCGACCGCAGTTTGTGCAGTCCGGCGAAAGGATCAGCGGGGTGCTGTCCACCTTGCCTTTCAACGCCGGAGAGATGACGTGGTTTTCGGGGCAGACTGCATAGCAGTCCATGCAATCGTCACAGGCCGAGCGGTTGGTTGCGCTGACCCGCAGCATCGCTTTATGGCCGACCAGCCCGTAGAAGGCACCAACCGGGCAGACATGGCCGCACCAGCCGTGGCGAGAAACCAACAGGTCGAACAGAAAGATCGCGATGACCATGGCCCAGACGAAGCCCATGCCAAAGATCAGGCCGCGATGCAGCATCGTGATCGGATTGACCAGCTCCCAGGCGATCACGCCGGTCAGGCCGGATACGATCAGAACGGTGACCATGATCCACAGGCGCGTGCCGCGTTTGGGTTGCCACCCTTTCTGCAGGCCCAGCTTGCGGTGCAGCCAGTGCGCACCGTCCGTCACCGGGTTTATCGGGCAGACCCAGGAACAATAGACACGCCCGCCAATCAGGGCATAAGCGACCAATACGATGGCCGCGCCGATGGCCGCGGTCAATTCAGGCCAGTGCCCTGCGATAAGGCTCTGCAGGAACACAAACGGGTCGGTCAGGGGCAACACGCCAAGGGTCAGAGACCCCGCCAGCGTGCCTTGCACGATCCAGATCCCGAACCACGGCCCCACAAGGAACAGGGCCAGAAAAAACAGCTGGCTGGCGCGGCGCAGCAGCAGGTATTTGTGGGCCCCAACCCAGCCTTTGACCTGAACGGCTTCTTGTCCCAGCGGCAGATGTGTGCGGGCGGTCATTGCGTCACCCCCGGCAATTTAAAACTGGGCTCAAATCCGCCCGGCGCGGCCAGATTGTCGGTACCCGGTCCCGGCAGGCGGTCGGGCAGGTCGATGATGCCTTCGACGACCGGTGCGCCCTTGGCCTCTTTTTCTTCCCAGCCTTTGCGGTAGTGATCCGCGCTGGACCCGCGCGCCAGCCGGGCGGGCAGAACCTTGATCGCGGCCTCGGGCAGAACGCAGCTTTTCTCGCACATGCCGCAGCCGGTGCAGTGATCGGCATGGACAGTCGGTATGAAGATCGCGTGATGGCCGGAACGGGCGTTGTGTTCGGTTTCCAGCGTGATCGCCTCGTCGATGACGGGGCAAACGCGGTAGCAGACATCGCAGCGCAGGCCGAGGAAGTTCAGGCAGTTTTCCTGATCCACCAGAACGGCTACGCCCATTTTAGCGTCGTCGATATTGTCCAGCCCCGGGTCCAATGCGCCGGTCGGGCAAGCGGCGACGCAGGGAATATCGTCGCACATCTCACACGGCACATCGCGGGCGGTGAAATAGGGCGTGCCGGTGGCGACCGCATCCACACCCAATTCGGCCAGTTTCAGAGTGTCATAGGGGCAATCACGTGCACATAGACCACAGCGGATACAGGCCGACAGAAAGTCTTGTTCCGGCAAGGCACCGGGGGGTCGCAATGCTTCGGCTGGCAACGCCCGTGCGTCCTGCGCCAGCCAGGCCAACAGGGACCCGGCTGCCACGCAGCCGCCCGCTGCGCGCGCCGAGTCCTGCAGGAACCGGCGCCGCTGCGGCGAGAGGGGAGAGCCAACACCAGACATGGGTCTTACCTTTGCCTTGCCAGCCTTTTACGCGCGCTCGACCTTACAGGCGCATTTCTTGAAGTCGGTCTCTTTCGACAGCGGGCAGGTCGCGTCCAGCGTCAGCTTGTTGGTCAGTTGATGCTCGTCAAAGAAGGGCATGAAGACCAACCCGCGCGGAGCCTTGTTGCGTCCGCGGGTTTCAACCCGGCTGGTTACCTCGCCACGGCGGGTCGAGATCACGATCTCTTGCCCGCGTCGCAGACCACGATCACGCGCGTCGTCGGGGTGCATGTAGACCACAGCCGACGGATAAGCGCGGTGCAGTTCCGGCACGCGGCGGGTCATCGACCCGGTGTGCCAGTGTTCCAGCACGCGCCCTGTGCACAGCCACAGATCGTATTCCGCATCCGGTTCTTCGGCTGCCGGCTCGTAAGGTGCAAAGATGATGTTCGCCTTGCCGTCCTTCTTGCCATAGAACTTCACCCCCGCCCCTTCGGGCACATAGGGGTCATAGCCTTCGCGGAAACGGTACAGCGTTTCCTTGCCGTCCACGACCGGCCAGCGCAGACCGCGGGCCTGATGGTAGACCTCGAACGGGGCCAGATCGTGCGCGTGGCCGCGCCCGAACTCGGCATATTCCTCGAACAGACCCTTCTGTATGTAATAGCCAAAGTGTTCGGATTCGTCGTTGTCGAATCCTTCGGCGGTCTCCGACAGCGGGTATTTGTCGACCACGCCGTTGGCGAACAATACGTCATACATGGTCTTGCCGCGATGCTCGGGCATGGTGGCCAGCAACTCTTCACCCCAGACTTCTTCGACGGTGAAGCGTTTCGAGAACTCCATGACCTGCCAGACGTCCGACTTGGCTTCACCCGGCGCCTTGACCTGCTGGCGCCAGAACTGGGTGCGGCGCTCGGCGTTGCCATAGGCGCCTTCCTTCTCGACCCACATGGCCGTGGGCAGGATCAGGTCCGCCGACAGCGCGGTCACGGTCGGATACGGATCCGAAACGGTGATGAAGTTCTCGGGGTTGCGGTAACCGGGATAACCTTCCTCGTTGATGTTCGGTGCGGCTTGCATGTTGTTGGTGCATTGCACCCAATACGCGTTCAAATCACCGTCTTTCAGCTTGCGGTGATGCAAAACGGCATGGAAGCCGGGTTTTGGCGGGATGGTCCCTGCCGGGACGTTCCATGCGGTCTCGCAAATCTCGCGGTGCTTGTCGTTCATCACCACCATGTCGGCGGGCAGACGGTGGGCAAAGGTGCCAACCTCGCGCGCCGTACCACAGGCCGAGGGCTGACCGGTCAGCGAAAACGGCGAGTTGCCGGGTTCCGAGATCTTACCGACCAGCAGGTGCACGTTATACATCAGCGAGTTCACCCAGGAACCGCGTGTGTGCTGGTTGAAGCCCATGGTCCACAGGCTCATGACCTTGCGGTTGGGATCGGCATATTGCTGGGCCAGACGCTCCAGCTTGTCAGCCGGAACACCGGACAGTTCCGCTGTATATTCCAGCGTGTATTTCGAAACCGCCTCGGCATATTCCTCGAAACTGATGGGTTCCATCTTGCCGACATTGGGGTTCTCGGCCTCTTGCTGCAGCGGGTGATTGTCGCGCAGGCCATAGCCAATATCGGTGGCGGTTTTGGTGATATTGACGTGGTTCTTGACGAACTCTTCGTTCACCGCGCCATTCTGGATGATGTAATTGGCGATATAGTTCAGGATCGCCAGATCGGTCTGCGGCGTGAAGACCATGCCGTTATCGGCCAGTTCGAACGAGCGGTGTTCATAGGTGGACAGCACGTGCACCTCGCAGCCCGGTTTGGTCAGGCGCGTATCGGTCAGGCGCGACCACAGGATCGGGTGCATTTCCGCCATGTTCGAGCCCCAGAGCACAAAGGTATCCGCGTGTTCCAGATCGTCATAGCAGCCCATCGGCTCATCAATGCCGAAGGTGCGGATAAAGCCCACCACAGCCGAGGCCATGCAGTGCCGCGCGTTGGGATCGATGTTGTTAGACCGGAACCCCGCCTTCATCATCTTGGCGGCGGCGTAGCCTTCCCAGACGGTCCACTGGCCCGAGCCGAACATACCGATGCTGGTCGGGCCTTTCTTGGCCAGCGCTTCTTTCCACTTGGCGGCCATGACGTCAAAGGCTTCATCCCAGCTGACCGGTTCGAATTCGCCGTTCTTGTCATATTCGCCGTTGGTCTTGCGCAGCATCGGCATGGTCAGGCGGTCCTTGCCGTACATGATCTTGGACAGGAAATAGCCCTTGATGCAGTTCAGGCCCCGGTTGACCGGTGCGTCCGGGTCGCCCTGAGTGGCGACCACACGGCCTTCCTTGGTGCCGATCAGAACCGAACACCCGGTGCCGCAGAACCGGCACGCGGCCTTATCCCAGCGAATGTCGGGGTTTCCGACCTGTGCGCTGGCCTGCCCGGTTGCAAGCGGCAAACCGGCGGCCGAGGCAGTCGCGGCGGCGGCGGTTGATTTCAAAAAGGTCCGACGGGATTCAGAGATGGTCATGACATGGGTCTCCGGCTTTATGTCTGGCGGGAAGCATCAAGATGCGGACGAGTTTCCGCGAGGTCTTCGAAATGGTGATAGGTGAGCGACAGCGAGATCACGCCCGGGATCTGGTGCAAATCCATGATCGTCTCGGACGCCAGTTTTTCCGGCGTATCCTCGACCACGACAACAAGGCGGCCATCCTCGGCCGCCGCGTGAACTTCGGCCCCGTTCACCCGCGCAATTGTATCCTGCGCGCTTTGGGTGGTCTCTGGGGTGACATGTACGAGGCATCCACAGATGTTCATAAGGCAACCTCCGGTGCGGGTGGGGTGTGGCGTTCAAAGCTGACGGATCCGGCAGGGCAGGCGCTGGCGCAAGCACCGCATCCGGTGCAGCTGTCGGTGTCGAGCGTCGGTTCAGCCCGACCTCCCTTCTTCAGCTTAAAACGGATCGCGCCATGGTCGCAGACGTCCTGACACATCCGGCAACTTACGCCGTTCATGGACAGGCACGACGTCGATACTTTCGCCCGCCACGGCCAATCGGCCACATGTTCGGGGTCCAGCGCTCCGGTGGGACAGGCGGTGGCGCAATCGCCACAAAAGGTACAGGTTCCGGCATTCAGTTGAACAACTGGCCACCCGTGCGAATCGAATGTGATGATTTCTTCCGGACAGGCTTCGACGCATTCGTCGCATTGCGTGCACAGATCAAGGAATTCGACCTCATCTGCACCGGGCGGACGGATAGATGTCCGATCATTACGCAGCACCTTTCCCTTCAGAAAGGCGCGGCGGCTGGCTAACTTATTCATTCGCTCGCGACCTTTACGACAAGAGCAGGGGTTGGGCCTGCTCTGTCAGCCTTGTAGCGAGTCGCAAGTGACCGGAAATTGACTTAAGTCATTTCGAGAAATGTTTATTTTTTAGGCACTTTAAAAAACATGACAGAAAAATACATGAATTCAAATGCATGAGTGTGAGTCGTTCTTGAGTCGCGAGCCCCGACCCTTAGGCGCGTTTCTCACTGATCGAAGATACACCCAGAACCGACAGCACCTTGGCTTCGATCTGTTCAGCGTTCATACTGGCCACCGCATACATGTCCGCAGGATTAGCCTGGTCAATGAAGATATCCGGCAGAACCATGGACCGATACTTGAGCCCCTGATCAAACACGCCCTCATCCGCCAACAGCTGCGCGACATGGCTGCCGAAACCGCCCACGGCCCCTTCTTCTATGGTGATCAGGGCCTCATGCTGTGCGGCCAGATCCAGAATAAGTTCCTTGTCTAATGGCTTGGCAAACCGGGCATCCGCTATGGTGGGCGTAATACCCTTGGCAGACAAAGCTTCGGAGGCTTTCTGAACTTCGGCCAGCCGTGTTCCGAATGACAGCAGGGCAACCCGCGCGCCTGTCTGGATGATCCGCCCCTTGCCGATCTCAAGCACGTCGCCCCGTTCCGGCAAGTCAACGCCGACGCCCTCGCCCCGCGGATAGCGGAAGGCGATTGGGCCATCGTTGTGGGCCACAGCAGTGGCAACCATATGCATCAGTTCAGCCTCATCCGCAGCGGCCATGACAACCATGCCGGGCAGGTTGGCCAGATAGGCGATGTCAAAAGAACCAGCATGAGTCGCCCCATCTGCGCCGACCAATCCCGCGCGGTCGATGGCAAACCGCACCGGCAGGCGCTGGATCGCCACATCATGCACCACCTGATCGTAGCCACGTTGCAGGAAGGTCGAATACATCGCGCAGAACGGCTTCATCCCGCCTGCGGCCAGCGCCGCTGAGAAGGTCACCCCATGCTGTTCCGCGATCGCCACGTCGAAACAGCGCGACGGGTAGCGCTCGGCAAACAGGTTCAACCCGGTGCCATCTGGCATCGCGGCAGTCACCGCGACGATCTTGTCATCGCGCGCGGCTTCTTCGACCAGTGTTCTACCGAAGACCGAGGTATAGGATGGCGCATTGGAGGGCGCTTTCTTCTGCTCGCCCGTCACCACATCGAACTTGGCGGTCGCATGACCCTTGTCGCGGGCCTGCTCGGCGGGGGCATAGCCCTTGCCCTTCTTGGTCAGCACATGGATCAGGATCGGCCCCGTCGCCCGCGCCTTGACGGTGCGCAGAACCGGCAGCAACTGGTCCATATCATGCCCGTCAATGGGGCCGAGATAGGAAAAACCCAACTCTTCGAACAGCGTCCCGCCCACGGCCATGCCTTTCAGCATCTCCTTGGCGCGCTTGGCGCCTTCGCGGAAGGGCTCTGGCAGCAGCGAAACCGCGCCTTTGGCGGCAGCTTTCAGGTCGTGAAACGGTTCCTCGGCATAGATGCGCGACAGGTAGTTGGACAGGGCCCCCACAGGCGGCGCAATGCTCATCTCGTTGTCATTCAGGATGACGATCAGGCGCTTCTTCAGGTGGCCTGCGTTGTTCATCGCCTCAAAGGCCATGCCTGCGGACATCGAGCCATCGCCAATGACGGCAATCGCATCGCCCAGCCCCTCGGGCGTCACACCACCCAGATCCCGCGCCACGGCAAACCCCAGCGCGGCACTGATCGAGGTGCTGGAATGAGCCGCGCCAAACGGGTCATACGGGCTTTCGCTGCGTTTGGTGAAACCGCTCAGCCCGTCCTTCATGCGCAGGGTGCGAATGCGGTCGCGGCGTTCCGTCAGGATTTTATGCGGATAACACTGGTGGCCCACATCCCAGATGATCTTGTCGCGCGGCGTATCGAACACCGCATGCAGCGCCGTGGTCAGTTCCACTACACCCAGCCCCGCCCCAAGGTGCCCGCCAGTGACGGACACGGCCGAGATCGTTTCAGCCCGCAATTCCTGCGCTACCTGATGCAACTGCGCGTCCGAAAACTGCTTGAGGTCCGCAGGGCGGTTCACAAGGTCCAGCAGAGGCGTATTCGGGCGGTCAGACATTTGGCAATCCTGGCTTAGCTGTCCCGGGCAATAACGAAGCGGGCAGCCTGCTTCAAGGTTTCTGCCTTCGGCCCGTACCCATCAAGCGCTGCGCAAGCCTGTTCGACCAGTTCGGCTGCGCGGGACTTGGCGGCATCCAGACCTAGCAGCGAGACAAAGGTTGCCTTGCCCGCATCGGCATCTTTCTGCAGTCGCTTTCCGGCCTTTTCGGCATCCCCCTCGACATCAAGAATGTCATCGGCGATCTGAAAAGCAAGGCCAAGCGCTTGGGCATATTGGCGCAAGGGGGTCGGGTCGGCCTGCGCCAGACGCGCCCCAGCGCACGCTGACCATTCAATAAGGGCTCCGGTCTTTCCCGCCTGTAAGCGCGTAATCTGATCCAATGTCAGCGGGTCTGACGTCTCCGCCGCGATGTCAAGGGCTTGACCCAATACCATCCCCTGCGCACCGCTTGCTTTCGCCAGTGTTAGGGTCAAATCGGCGCGGATTTCGGCATGACCAACTTCGGGTTGGGCGCATAGCTCAAAGGCCAATGTCTGCAGCGCATCCCCGGCCAGAACGGCCGTCCCGTCATCCCATTTCACATGAACCGTGGGGCGACCGCGCCGCAGGTCATCATCATCCATGCAAGGCAGATCGTCATGAACCAGCGAATAGGCGTGCAGCGCTTCTATGGCGGTGGCAGGCCAGATCGCTCGGGTTTCATCGACCCCATGCAACCGCGCACTCTCGAGCACCAGAAACCCGCGCAGACGTTTGCCGCCCTCGGTGGCGTAGGCCATGGCCCGGGTCACGTCCAGATCGTCCAGCCCCCCCAGAACCAGATCGAAATGGCCCTGAATCCGCGCCGCGTCCTGCGCCAGCCTTTCACGAAACATTTACTGACCTTCGACAGGCGTCGTCCCGGTGGGCTGACCATCCGCGTTCAGCGTGATCGCGGCCACCTTTTCCTCGGCGCGCTTCAACTCATCCTCACAGCGTTTCTTCAACGCCGCCCCGCGCTCATACAAAGCGATCGACTGATCCAACGCCACATCCCCGCGTTCCAGCTGGCCGACCACGGCCTCAAGCTCTTTCATCGCTTGCTCAAAGGTCATCTGTTCGACTGGAGTATCGGTCATCGTGCTGCCTTTATCAGTTCTTCCACATGGGCGCGTGTCGCCTCAGCCAGTGCGTTCAGATCATACCCGCCTTCCAGAGTCGAGACGATACGGCCACCGCAAACCTCATCGGCAATCTTGCACAGCTCGGCGGTGATCCAGGCGAAATCGCCGGTGGACCAGTTGAGATTGGCCAGCGGATCATCCTGATGCGCGTCAAACCCGGCAGAGATGATGATCAGTTCCGGCTTGAACGCGCGCAAACGCGGAAAAGCTTGCGTTTCATAGGCCGCACGCATTTCCGAACCGCCTGTGCCGGGGGCCAGAGGCATGTTCACCACCGTTTCAAACGCGCCCGTCTCATCCGCGCGGCCTGTGCCGGGCCACAGCGGCATCTGCTGGCTAGTGATCACCAGCGCCCGCCGCTCGTCCCACAACAGGTCCTGCGTGCCATTGCCGTGATGCACATCGAAATCCACCACCGCCACGCGGTTCAGCCCGTGATGGTCCAGCGCATGTTTGGCCGCCAACGCCGCGTTGCCGAACAGGCAAAACCCCATCGCCGTCTCGGATTCTGCATGATGCCCCGGCGGACGAATGGCGCAGAACGCATTCCCGACCTCGCCGCCCAAAACCAGATCGACCGCCCGCACCGCCGCCCCTGCCGCGCGATAGGCCGCATCGACCGAACCCGGCGACAAAAACGTATCCCCATCGATCTGAGCAAACCCCTCAACAGGCCTGCCACGCCGAATCTCGTCGATATGGCTCTGCGGATGCACCCGCAACAGATCATCATCCGCCGCCATCGGAGCCGTGCGTCGATCCAACTCCAAAGGCTCTAACGCGTGCAAAACATGCTCCAACCGCGCCACCCGCTCGGGGTGCCCGTCCGGTGTCACATGCCCCAGACAATCGGCATGAGTCAAAAGCGCAGTCGTCATCAGGATCCCATCTTCATCTGGCTAAAAATATCCTCGCCGAAGGCAAAAAACCGCCGCGCAGCGGCTAAATCAATCCGGCGCCAGCATATACCCGGCGCCGCGCACGGTCTGCAGATAGCGCGGCTGTTTCGGGTCCTGCTCGATCTTGCGCCGCAGCCGCGTGATCTGCACATCCACGGCCCGTTCCTGCGCCTGGCCCTTGTCGCGGCCCAGATCTTCAACCAGTTTGGCCCGGCTGATCGGCTCGCCCGGCTGCGCCGAAAAAATCTTCATCAGCTGGCTTTCGGTGGCGGTCAGGCGCACTGGGTCCTCGCCCTGCCACATCTCTCCGCGTTCGATATCGTACCGGATCGGGCCGAGGTTCAATATCTTCGCAACCGTATCTTGCGCAGGCGTCTCCGGCATACGCCGCAGAATGGCGTTGATCCGCAGCAAAAGCTCTTTCGGTTCAAACGGTTTGGCCAGATAGTCATCCGCTCCGGCTTCAAGCCCTGCGATGCGATGCTCGGTCTCGCCACGTGCGGTCAAAAGCAGGATCGGGGTCGCATTTGTTTCCCGCAACGCCTTGGTCAGGCTCACGCCATCCTCACCCGGCATCATGACATCCAGCACAATCATGTCGAAATCCAACCCCGACAAGACGCGCCTGGCATGAGACGAATCGCGCGCTGATGTGACAAGAAACCCGTTGCGCATCAGGAATTTCTTGAGCAAATCCCGAATACGCTCGTCATCATCCACGATCAGAAGGTGGGCATCCATATCACTCATGAGGTGGTATCCCGCAATTTCTTGTAGGCATGACGCATATCAGCATCCATCATTGCTTCAAGTACTTTACGAAATCCCGAAACCGCCTCGGGACCCGCATCCTTATACGCCGCGCGCATCCGAACGCGCTGCGCTTCGGACAATGTGGCCTCTAGCGCACGACCCTCTTCTGTCAGAAATAGATGTCTTTCCCGTTTGTCCACTGTCCCCACACGACTTTGAACCAAACCGTCCTCGATCAAGGTTCGCAACACCCGGTTCAGGGACTGTTTGGTCACACCCAATATGGCCAACAGGTTGTTCACAGTGGTTCCCGGTGCCCGATTGATAAAGTGGATCGCCCGGTGATGCGCTCGCCCATAGGCCATGTCCGACAGTATGCGGTCCGGATCGGCGGTAAATCCGCGATAGGCAAAAAACATTGCCTCGATGCCCTGCCGCAGCTGTTCATCTGTCAGAAACAACAGACTTTCTCCGCCAAAAACCTGGGCGGGGCGGATATCCGACATATCGTGCCTCATTCGTTACTCATTTCCGAGTTTATGTCAGCGTTATTGACATTCCAAGGGTAGACAGGTATCGAACCGCAGTTTTTGCGCAATTTTGTCGCCGGATCACACCGGTCGGGCGCAACATTCGAACTCATCAACCCAAGGCAGGAGGTTTCGCATGGCGGGGTATGACGATCGTGACGGTGTCATCTGGTTGGATGGCAAACTGGTGCCTTGGCGCGAGGCCAATGTGCACATCCTGACCCATGCGATGCACTACGCGTCTTCGGTATTTGAAGGCGAACGGGCCTATAATGGCAAGATCTTCAAAAGCCGCGCTCATTCCGAGCGCCTGATTGCCTCGGCCGAGGCGCTGGATATGCCGATGCCGTATTCGGTGGACGATATCGAGGCCGCCAAGGAAGAAGCCCTGAACGCCAGCGGCCTGCAAGACGCCTATGTGCGCGTTCTGGTGTGGCGCGGGTCGGGCGACGATATGGGTGTGGCGTCGGCCAAGAACCCGGTGCGGATGGCTGTGGCTGTCTGGCCATGGGGCGCTTATTATGGCGACGCCAAGATGCAGGGCGCCAAGCTGGACATCGCGGAATGGAAACGCCCCAGCCCCGAAACGATCCCGGTTCACGCCAAGGCAGCAGGTCTTTACATGATCTGCACCATTTCAAAGCACAAGGCCGAGGCCAAGGGCTGCTCGGACGCGCTGTTCATGGATTGGCGCGGTTACGTGGCCGAGGCCACCGGGGCCAATGTCTTTTTCGTCAAGGACGGCGAAGTCCACACGCCGCTGGCCGATTGCTTTCTGAATGGCATCACCCGCCAGACTGTCATCCAGATGCTGAAAGACAAGGGCATCACTGTGCATGAGCGCCGGATCAAGCCCGAAGAAATGGCCGATTTCGAACAGTGCTGGCTGACAGGTACCGCCGCCGAGGTCACTCCGGTCGGACAGATCGGCGACTACACGTTCGAGGTTGGCGATCTGACGCGCGAAATCGCTGCGGATTACGAGGCGCTGGTCCGCGCCTGAAGCCTCAACACGTCACAATCAAGAACCCTCGCAGAATTGCGGGGGTTTTTCTTGACCCAACGTGCGAGAATTCTTGCTGATCGTTCAGCATACTGGACGTCTGCGCGTATTGGTGTAGCTTACACACATGTTAGATCTGCTCAGCGATATCCTCACCCGCCTGTCCCTGCGGGGAACGTTCTATTTCAGAACCTCGTTCACGCCGCCATTCGGCATACAGGTTCCCGCCTTTGAAAACGTCGCGCGATTTCACTTTGTGCAGCGCGGGGAATTGAAGGTACATGTCTCTAACACAGGCGAAACGCTGCGTTTGAAACAGGGCGATCTTGTATTGATCCCGCATGGATTAGCTCACGCTCTGTTGTGCAACGAAGTCAAACCACTGGACGCGCTGCCTCTGGAACAGGTGCTGGATGATGCGGGTTACAAAGGCGATGGCGTTCTGGTGTATGGCGGGGAAGACAAAAGCCGCGACACGCAGCTGATCTGCGGGCATTTCTCGTTTACCGGGCCGCCGGGGCGTCAGGGCACGGGTCATATGCTGATTGACCGCCTGCCGCCCTATATCCTGATCGAAAACTACGGTGAAGAGGCCGGGGCCTGGATCGAATCCACCCTGCGCATGATCGGATCCGAGGTTAACGGTGCCCGGATCGGTGGTGACCTGATCGCCCTGAAACTGTCCGAGGTGCTGTTTGCGCAGGCGATCCGTGCCCATCTGGAGCATCAAAGCCCAAGCGAATCTGCTCTTGCGGGGTTTGCCGATCCGCGGGTCTCGCGTGCGCTGACTGCATTCCATCAGGCCCCGGCGCAGGACTGGAGCGTCGAGCTTCTGGCGCGAGAAGCCGGCATGTCCCGCACTGCCTTTGCCCAGCTCTTTGCGGAAAAGATGGGAACGACCCCGATGCAATATCTGACTGACTGGCGGATGCAGATCGCATGTCATGGCCTGACCGAAAGTCGCTGGAATGTGGCCGACGCCGCCGCCGAGGTCGGATATGCGTCCGAGGCCGCTTTTTCGCGTGTGTTCAAAAAACAGGTTGGCCTGTCTCCCGCAGCTTACCGCGCGATGCACTAAAGCCCCGCCATTTTGAACGATCTGCAATTCATCGCGAACGATCCGGGCTGATACGTTCGGTTTCCTTCCCCTATCTTAGCAATATGCCAAGCAAGGAAAGGAGCCTTCATGTCCGCCCGTTTCGTCACCCGCAATATTCACGCCTATCTTGACTATCCCGTTGCCATCGCGCTGATGACCCTGCCCTTTATTTTGGGTCTGGGCCAATCCAACCCGCTGGCACTTTGGCTGTCCGTCGTCACCGGCGTCGCGGCCTTTGTGCTAACCGTTCTGACGGACCATCATCTGGGGATTTGGCGCGTCCTGCCTTACAAGCTCCACCTGACGGTCGACCTTCTGGTCGGTTTGACATTCCTGGCCGCGCCCAGCCTGCTTGGGTTTACCGGTCTGGATGCCGCCTTTTACTGGATCAACGGCGCAGCCGTGGTCATTGTCATCGCCCTCAGCGCCCCCGAACAAACTGCGGCAGCCTAGACTGCGCGCCATTCTGTCTGTCCCGCGAGAGTACACAAAGGATGCCCCGGTCATGGCCGGGGCATTTTCGTCTCTGTTACTTAGAAATCAACACCACGCTGCGCTTTTATCCCAGCCTGGAACGGGTGCTTTTCTTCGGTCATCTCCGTGACCAGATCGGCATAATCACGCAATGCCTGCGGCGCATCGCGGCCAGTTAGAAACACGCTGGTTTTGCCCGAGCGCTCGTTCAACCCCTCGATCACCTGATCCACAGACAGGTATTCATATCGCAAGGCAATATTGATCTCATCCAGCACCACAAGGTCGTAATCTCCGCTGTGCATCAGCGCCCGTGCCTTGTCGAAAGCAGCATTGGCGGCGGCAATGTCGCGCTCGCGGTCCTGCGTATCCCAGGTAAAACCTTCGCCCATCGTGTGCCAGGTGACCAGATCACGTTCCTCGAAGAACCGCCGCTCGCCCGTCTTCCATTTGCCCTTGATGAATTGCACCACAGCGACCTTCTGACCCCAGCCCAGCGCCCGGATCACCACACCAAACGCAGCCGATGACTTGCCCTTGCCCTTGCCCGTATTGATCAGCACAAGGCCCCGGCCAGGATCGACTGCCTCGGACACTTTCTTGCGGTGCTGGGCTTGCACCTTCTGCATCTTTTCCTTGTGATCTTGCGCGTCGCTCATGTGGGGAACCTTTTTTCGATGTTGCGCTCAACCTAAGTGAAGTTTGCCAAAGGTAAAGGTCAGGCTTTGGGGTCCGTGACCGAACGCGCCTTTCCGCGCTCCAGACCCAGCTGATGTTCGCGCAGAATGACCAGTACGTTGCCTGCAATAACCAGTGTCGCCCCGCCCAGCATCACCAGGGTCGGCAATTCGTCGAACCAGATGTAACCAATGACAATCGCAAACAGCATGGTCGTGTAATCATAGGGTGCCAGCATCGAGGCCTGCCCGAACCGGTAAGACGAGGTCACCAGAATCTGCGCGACGCCGCCAATCAGACCCATTGCGATGAGAATCAGAGCCTGATTCCAGGTGGGCAGGGTCCATCCCCAAAAAGCGGTCAACGCCGATAGCCCTGTTGCGATAAGCGAGAAATAAAACACGATAGCCGCCGGATGATCCACCTGCACGAGCTGTCGGATATGAATCTGCACAAACGCGCGCGCGATGGTGGCCGCCAAAACGCAAAGCGCCCCCACGGTGGCTGCGAGTTCCATGTTGTTGCCGCCAAGGCGCGGCCAGATCATGATCAGAACCCCCAGCAAGCCGATCGCCACCGCGCCGATGCGGATCATGCGGATGCGTTCACCCAGCATGAATGCGGCGAGAATCAAGGTAAAGATCGGGGTTGCATAGCCGATGGCCGTCACTTCGGGCAAAGGCAGCAGGCTGAGGCCGGTAAAGGTCAGTCCCATGGCCGAAGTGCCCAGCACCCCACGCCAGAAATGTCCCATAGGTTTTTTGACGACAAAGCCCTGCGCCAGCTCTCGGCGCCAGATCAGCCAGCCGATGATGACCGGTATGGCAAAGAGCGAGCGGAAGAACACCATCTCGCCGGGCGGGAAATCCTCGGACAGCGCTTTGACCAGCGCAGCCATCGAGGTGAATAACACCAGCGCACTCAGTTTCAGACCCACGGCGAGCATGGGTCGATGCGATGTTAAGGATTGAGCCATTGCGCCTTTATCTGCGCCTTTGCGGCTCAAAGATCAACGAAAGTATTGTACCAATCAGGCATTCTTCCAGCACGCTGGCAAGGGACGGCCGATCTCATCGGCCAGCTCTTCGAGGTACCGAATCAAACAAGCGACCCGCCGTCGCGCCAAAACCCGACCCGGCTCAGTCAACATGCCATCGGGCAAGTTCAGAAGCTTGACCTTCCAGTGATCAACCGAAAATCGCAAATCATCCAGAGGTCGGTTTTCCGCAAATGGGTCGGTCGGATCATATAGCACACGACCCAGTGCGCCGCTGACCATGAAAGTGCGCGCAATGCCAACTGCGCCCAGCGCATCCAGGCGATCGGCATCGCGCAGAATACAGGCCTCGCGCGTTTCCGGAGGAATATTGGCCGAAAAACTGTGGGCCGCAATCGCATGTTGCGTGGCGGCAATGCGGGCAGAGGAAAACCCAACCTGCCTCAGAATAGGCTCTGATTGTTCGGCAGATCGACGCGATGCGAACTGTCGCTGAGGGTCATCTTTGGGCAGATTCACCAGATCGTGCAGATAGCAGGCCGCCAACAGCACCTGCATGTCCGTCTGGTTGTCTGAAATGGCTTGAGCGTTGCGCCAGACCCTGTCCAGATGCGCCAAATCATGAGCCGGGTCGGTCTTCATGCGTTCTGCGACAGCGGCGCGCAGTCGGCTGCGCAGATCAGCCAATCTGCCCCCGATTCTCGCCAATCTGGCCGCGATGCAGCAACAAGTGATCAAGAATCACACAAGCCATCATCGCCTCGCCCACCGGCACGGCGCGAATGCCGACGCAGGGGTCGTGGCGACCTTTGGTGATGATCTCGGTCTCTTCGCCCGATTTGGTGATGGTCTTGCGGGTGGTCAGGATCGATGAGGTCGGTTTGACCGCAAAGCGCACCACGATGTCCTGCCCGGTCGAGATACCGCCCAGAATGCCGCCTGCGTGGTTACTGCTGTATTGGGGGCCGTTCTGGCCCATGAAAATCTCATCCGCATTGGCCTCGCCGGTCAGTTCGGCGGCTGCCATACCCTCGCCGATCTCGACGCCTTTGACGGCGTTGATCGACATCATCGCAGCAGCCAGATCCGTGTCTAACTTGGCGTAAATCGGCGCGCCCAGCCCGGCGGGAACGCTGCGGGCGACGACTTCGACCACCGCGCCGACCGAATTGCCGGATTTGCGCAGGTCATCGAGATAGGCGGCCCAGTCTTCGGCGGCTTTTGCGTCCGGGGTCCAGAACGGGTTCTGGTCTATCTGGGACCAGTCGAAATTGGCGCGGTCGATCTTGCGAGGTCCGATCTGGGTCATATAGCCGGTGATCTGCACATTTGGCGCGATCTGTTTGATGGCCTCGCGCGCCAGCCCTCCGGCGGCCACGCGGGATGCGGTTTCACGGGCCGAGCTACGCCCGCCGCCGCGATAGTCGCGGATACCGTATTTCTGCCAGTAAGTGATATCCGCGTGGCCCGGGCGAAACTTGTCCATGATATCGCCGTAGTCTTTCGAGCGCTGATCAGTGTTTTCGATCATCAGCTGGACCGGGGTTCCCGTGGTCTGGCCCTCGAACACGCCGGACAGGATTTTCACCTGATCGGGCTCGCGCCGTTGGGTGGTGAATTTGTTCTGCCCCGGTTTGCGCTTGTCGAGCCAGTGCTGGATCATCGCTTCGTCGATGCTGACGCCCGGCGGACAGCCATCGACCGTCGCGCCCAAGGCGGGTCCATGGCTTTCGCCCCAGGTGGTAACGCGGAAGAGATGTCCGAAACTGTTCATCGACATAGGGCGTGCTCCTTTGAGGCTCGTGATTAGCGGGGAGTGCCTTTGGCCTCAAGCGGATTTGCGGCTGGATGGGTCAGGAGCGCTGCCCGGTGGGCAGCGCGATTGAGTATTTTTGAAAAGATGAAGATCAGGCGGCGGCAGCAAGCTTTGATCGGGTTGTCGTGATGCTGAGTGCTGCCTGGGCGGCCTCGCGCCCCTTTTCGACGAAATGCGCGCGGTAGATGGCGTTGTGGTGGTCGGTTTCCTGATACTGGTGCGGGGTCAGCGAAACCGAGAGGACCGGGACGCCAGTATCGAGACCGGCGCGCATCAGGCCGTCCACCACGGCCTGGGCGACGAAATCGTGGCGGTAGATGCCGCCATCGACAACAAAGGCAGCGCAGGCGATTGCGGCGTATCGCCCTGTCTGGGCCAGATCGCGGGCCAGCAACGGCATTTCGAAGGCACCCGGGACGTCGAAGACATCGACCTGGTCGGCCGGAATGCGTTCAAGGAACCCATCCAGAGCGCGGTCGACGATATCTGCATGCCAGTTGGCTTTGATGAAAGCATAGCGGGTGTGTGTCATGGTGATCTCCTTTCAGTTTGGTGGCCTGCTGGCGGTCGCGAAAACCGGTTCCCACTTTTCGCTGCCAGCCCGGCATGACACGTCACCCAAGGCGATCACGGACAGACGCGCCGCTGTGCGACACGCTGCACGTTCTCTTTCATCCGGACTATGACCGTCGGCTCTGGCCTCTCACCAGATCTGCTGTCACCCCGGAGGATCCGGGGCCGCTCGCGGGCTTACGGGTCGCAGCCCGCATACCGCCGGTGGGGAATTTCGCCCCGCCCTGAGAACGAGGCGGAGCTTGCCAAGCGCGCACCGGTTCTGCAAGAGAATTCGGCAGGAGGATCGCCATGCACCCCAACCCCGCCTTTCGGACCGAGACCGCAGCACAGAATGCCGTCTTTGCGCGTGACCGTGCCTTTGGCGCGTTGGCGGTGTCCACTAATGCAGCGCCGCTGATAAGCCATGTTCCGTTTCTGCTGAACGAGGATGCCTCCCTGGCCGAATTGCATCTGGTTCGGTCAAATCCGATCGTTCGCGCGCTAAAGATGCCGGTTGCGGCACGCATCGCGGTTTCGGGGCCTGACGGGTATGTCTCGCCCGATTGGTATGGGGTCGACGACCAGGTGCCCACATGGAATTACGTGGCGGTGCACCTGACGGGTCAGCTTGAGCTGCGCCCACCCGAGGAGTTGCGGGGTATGCTGGACCGGCAAACAGCGTTTTTCGAGGATCGGTTGCTGCCGAAACCCCCATGGCTGGCGTCGAAGATGTCTGACGAGGTGCTGGGCCGGTTCTTGCGGATGATCGTGCCCTGCCGCTTGCATATCAGCGATATCGAGGGCACCTGGAAGCTGAACCAGAACAAGCCGGACGATGTGCGCCTGCGCGCAGCCGACCGGATCGCAGATGACAGTTTCGGCCATGAGTTGGAGACATTGCGGGATCTGATGCGTGGCGCGTAGCGGGTTCTGTTTTGCTCTGCCTGCTGTACTCTGCGCGTCAGGCAAGGAGACCTGATATGAAGCTTTATCACAGCCCGACCTCACCATATGTGCGTAAGGTCATGGTTTTACTGCACGAGACCAACCAGCTTGAAGATGTTGAGGTGCAGGGCGTGGCCAGTACTCCCGTCGCCCCGGCCGAGGCACTGATCGGCAAGGCGCCATTGACCAAGGTTCCCGCGCTGGAGCGCTCCGACGGGCCCACATTGTTCGACAGCCGCGTGATCTGCGCTTTCATGGATGCCCGGGCGCAGGCGGGCTTTTACCCGGAGGGGGCTCGGCGCTGGGATGTGCTGACGCTTGAAGCGCTGGCCGACGGTATTCTGGATGCGGCGCTGCTGATGACATATGAGAGCCGGTTGCGCACCGAAGAGATGCAGTGGACTGCATGGGTCGATGCTCAATGGCTTAAGATCGAACGTGCTTGCACGGCACTGAACCAGCGTTGGCTGGCGCATCTTTCAGGCCCGCTGGATATGGGGCAGATCGCGGTGGGGTGCGCGCTGGGGTACCTCGATCTGCGCCATGACGCGCGAGGCTGGCGTAAAGGCAATGATGCGCTGGCGGCATGGTATGCCACGTTCAGCGCACGGCCCAGCATGGTGGCGACGCGTCCGCCGGTCTGATCACACGGGTAAGGCCGCGGCTGAACGGCCCCGGCCTTTAGATACGCTCAGGGGGCGCTGAAAGTAACGAGATAGGCAGCAATATCTTCTGCGCCTTTCTTCAGTTTGACGCTCATATTTGGACGAGCTGTGTCATCGCCAAGATAATCCTGAATAAAACCGATCGGGTCTTTGGAATAGGCCGCGATGTTTTCTTCGGTCCAGACCAAACCCTCCTGACCGGCGCGGATCATGTCATCCGTGAACATTCCGATGGGCAGGCGTTCGCTGCCATTCAGATAATCGTTCTCAGATCCCGCGATACGGCCGACCACGCCGTAGAGATTCGGCCCGGTTATGCCGCCTTTGACCAGAACCTCGCCATCTTTGATGATCGCGTGGCACGAAGAACAGCGATTGTAGAGCTTTTCGCCCCGGATCGGGTCTCCGGCGGCCAGTGCGTGGGGTGCGGTGGCAAGTGTAAGCAGCGTTGCGATGGCTGTGATCTTTGACATGGCTCTTCTCGCGATTGATGGGTGAATTGATTGCTGCGTATGTCCACTCTCGTAAAAAGTGCAATTGAAATCTGCCCCGACGGCCCGGTTTAAAAATATCTATTTCTGAGGCGTAATTTACGAGCGCCAGATTCGCGCCAAGCGTGAAATTCTGGCGACGATTTCAGGGCGATTTTCTGGTGGCATCCGGTCATATCCAAGGCGGATGCCGCCTGTGTGGAGCGGGCAACCTGTCCTTATCAGTACCGGCGAATCATCCACTGTCTGATTCGGGATTCGACCGCATCCATTCGCACAAAATGACGCCGGAACTTGAATTTTCGCCTCTGCGTAGTGACATGAATGCCCAGATGCGGCGTAGTGCGCGCCTATGACCGCTGGACGAACCGTTTTCTCCCGGATAGATAGCCGCGATGAGACGCCGCTTTGATGCGGTGCTGATGCATGTTTGCCCGAAACTCGGGCGCTGGTAATCGGAGAAAACCTCGTGTCCCACGCAGAAGACCACGAAGGCAACCGCAGAGATTTCCTCTACTACGTCGCTGGCGGCGCAGGTGTCGTTGCGACGGGGGCAGCCGTTTGGCCCCTGGTGAACCAAATGAACCCATCCGCAGACGTTCAGGCGCTGTCGTCGATCCGCGTGGATGTCAGCGGGGTCGAGCCGGGTACGCAGCTGACCGTGAAATGGCTGGGCAAGCCCGTGTTCATCCGTCACCGCACCGGTGCCGAAATTCAGGAAGCTCAGCAGCAGGACGAGGAAGCCGTTGGCGATCTGCCCGACCCGCTGGCGCGGAACTTCAACCTGAATGCCGATGCACCCGCAACGGATGCCAACCGCGTCATGCCTTCGCCCGAGGGCGAAGCACCCGGTGCCTGGATCGTTCAGATGGGCGTGTGTACGCACCTCGGTTGTGTTCCGCTGGGCGATGCCGGTGACTTTGGCGGCTGGTTCTGCCCTTGCCACGGCTCGCACTATGACCTTGCCGGTCGTATCCGCAGAGGCCCCGCACCTGAAAACCTGCCCGTTCCGCCCGCTGAATGGGTGGACAACAGCACCATCAAACTCGGCTAAGGGAGACCCAGAATGTCAGGAATTCCCCACGACCACTATGAGCCAAAGACCAACGGCGAGAAGTGGCTGAACAGCCGCCTGCCGATTGTCGGCCTGATCTACGACACCATCATGATCCCCACCCCCAAGAACCTGAACTGGTGGTGGATCTGGGGCATCGTGTTGGCCTTCTGCCTGGCGTTGCAGATTGTCACCGGCATCGTACTGGTGATGCACTACACCCCGCATGTCGATATGGCCTTTGCCAGCATCGAACACATCATGCGCAACGTGAATGGCGGCTATATGCTGCGCTATCTGCACATGAACGGCGCATCGCTGTTCTTTGTTGCGGTCTACATCCACATCTTCCGCGGCCTGTTCTACGGCTCGTACAAAGCCCCGCGTGAGATCACGTGGATCATCGGCATGCTGATCTACCTGATGATGATGGGCACCGCCTTCATGGGTTACGTTCTGCCCTGGGGCCAGATGTCCTTCTGGGGGGCCACCGTGATTACCGGCCTGTTCGGCGCGATCCCGTTTGTGGGTGACGCGATCCAGACCTGGCTGCTGGGTGGACCCGCAGTGGACAACGCCACGCTGAACCGCTTCTTCTCGCTGCACTACCTGCTGCCGTTTGTCATCGCGGCGCTGGTGATCGTGCATATCTGGGCCTTCCACACCACCGGCAACAACAACCCCACGGGTGTTGAAGTGCGCCGTGGCTCGAAAGCCGAGGCTGAGAAAGACACGCTGCCCTTCTGGCCCTATTTCGTGATCAAGGACCTGTTCGCACTGGCCGTGATCCTGGTCGTGTTCTGGGCGGTTGTGGGCTTCATGCCGAACTATCTGGGCCACCCCGATAACTATATCGAGGCCAACCCGCTGGTCACGCCGGCACACATCGTGCCCGAATGGTATTTCCTGCCGTTCTACGCGATCCTGCGGGCCTTCACCGGTGAGGTCTGGGTTGTGCAATTCGCCAGCTTCATCACCGGCGGCATCATCGACGCCAAGTTCTTTGGTGTGATCGCGATGTTCGGTGCGATCCTGGCGATGGCTCTGGCGCCGTGGCTGGATACCTCGAGCGTGCGGTCGGGCAAGTACCGTCCGATGTTCAAATGGTGGTTCTACCTGCTGATCATCGACTTCTTTGCCCTGATGTGGCTGGGGGCGATGCCCGCCGAGGAGCCCTATGCGACCTTCTCGCTGATCGCGTCGGCCTATTGGTTCGCCTATTTCTTCGTGATCCTGCCGATCCTGGGTGTCATCGAGAAACCCGAGGCGCAGCCCGAGACCATCGAAGAAGACTTCAACGCGCATTATGGCAAGGCTGACGCCGACGCCACGCCGGCCGAGTAAGAAGAGGGACCGGAAACATGTTCAAGAAACTTGCAATCGGTGCCGCGTTTGCTATCGCCCTGACCCCTGCTGCGTCTTTCGCAGCAGGTGGTGGCGAGCAGCATATCGAGGATTTCCACTTCTCGTTCGAAGGGCCGTTTGGCACCTGGGATCAGAACCAGCTGCAGCGCGGTCTGCAGATCTATACAGAGGTCTGCGCAGCCTGCCACGGCCTGCAATATGTACCGCTGCGGACGCTTGAGGATCTGGGTTATTCGGAAGAAGAGGTTATTGCCTATTCCGAGGCCAATTTCGAAGTGTTTGACCCGGAACTGGATGACTTCCGTCCGGCAAAGCCCGTCGATCACTTCCCGGCCAATAACGGTGTTGGCGCGCCGGACCTGAGCCTGATGGCAAAGGCCCGTGCCGGGTTCCACGGCCCCTACGGTCTGGGGATCAACCAACTGTTCAAAGGCATGGGTGGCGCGGAATACATCGCCTCGCTGCTGGACGGTTACACAGGTGAAGAAAAGGAAGAGGCAGGCACCGTTCTGTACGAAAACAAGGCCTTCCCCGGTGGCTGGATTTCGATGGCACCGCCATTGTCGGAAGATCAGGTCGAATTTGCAGATGGTCACCCTGCAACCGTCGAAGCCATGTCCGAAGACATCGCCGCCTTCCTGATGTGGACAGCCGAACCGAAGATGATGGAACGTAAATACTCCGGATTTGTCGGTGTCCTGTTCCTGACGGTCCTGTCGGTTCTGCTGTATCTGGTGAACAAGCGTCTGTGGGCCGGTGTAAAGGGCAAGAAGAAAGCCTGATCAGCCTTCAATACATGAATGCTGAAACCCCCGCGCCATCGGTTGCGGGGGTTTTTTATTGAAATCGGGTAAAAGGGGCCAGCCCCTTCTTGGCCTGCGGCCAATTCATCCCCGGGATATTTATGGCCAGATGAAAAGCGGATCAGGCCTGCAATTGGCTGGCTGTGTGGCCCTGTATCGCAACGGTCACGATCTGGCCTTCAGGCTGCGGGGTTTGGAAGGCGACCTCGGCGAATTGTTCGGTGCGGCCCATATGCGGGTTTTCCATGAGGACGTTGTGCGTTTTGCCGAACTGGGCGGTCAGGTGTTTGGCGATCTGCTCGTCGCCTGCGGCACGCAAGCGGGCGGCGCGGTCTTTAATGGTGGCACCGTTGACTTGCTGCGGAATACGGGCAGCTGGAGTGCCTTGACGTTTCGAATAGGGGAAGACGTGCAGCCATGTCAGGTTGCAGTCGTTGACGAGTTTCAGCGAGTTTTCGAAGTGAACCTCTGTCTCGGTCGGGAAACCGGCGATAATGTCGGCCCCGAAGGTCATGTCCGGGCGCAGTTTGCGAGCGTCTTCGGTGAACCGAATGGCATCGTCTCGCAGGTGGCGGCGCTTCATGCGTTTGAGGATCAGGTCATCGCCGTGCTGCAGCGACAGGTGCAAATGCGGCATCAGGCGCGGCTCGGTCGCGATGGCCTGCATCAGGTTCTCGTCCACTTCGATCGAGTCGATGGAACTGATCCGCAGGCGCGGCAGGTCGGGCACCAGCTTTAGGATCCGCATCACCAGATCGCCCAGCTTGGGCTGCGCGGGCAGGTCGGCGCCCCAAGAGGTGAGATCGACGCCTGTCAGAACAACCTCATTATACCCCCGGTCCACCAATCGCTTGATCTGATCCACCACGACGCCTGCAGGGACGCTGCGTGAGTTGCCGCGGCCGTAGGGGATGATGCAGAACGTGCAACGGTGGTCACAGCCGTTCTGAACTTGCACATAGGCCCGGGAACGGGTGCCGAAGCCATCGATCAGGTGGCCTGCGGTTTCGGTGACGGACATGATGTCGTCGACTTGCACGGCCTCGGTCTGACCGATGAAATCGGCGGCCATGCCCTTCCAGGTCTCCGGGCGCATCTTTTCGGTGTTGCCGATGACTGCATCAACCTCCTCCATCCGGGCGAAGGTTTCAGGTTCGGTCTGCGCGGCACAGCCAGTGACGATCAGGCGCGCGTCGGGATTCTCACGCCGAAGCTTGCGAATCTCCTGTCGGGCCTTGCGGACGGCCTCAGCTGTGACGGCGCAGGTGTTGACGACCACTGCGTTGTTCAGCCCGGCCTGTTGCGACAGCTCTTTCATCGCCTCGGTCTCATAGGCGTTCAGGCGGCAGCCCAGAGTGGTGAATTTGGGCGGAGTCATCCCAAAGACCTCAGGAATTCGGGTGTCAGCGAGCCCGAGAAGACATGGGCGGTGGGGCCGGTCATCCAGACGCCATCCTCGCGCCAGTCGATCCAGATGGTACCACCATCAAGGTCGATCTGCACCTTGCGCCCGGTCAGCCCGCGTCGTGCGGCGGCCACGGCTGTTGCGCAGGACGATGAGCCCGAAGCAAGCGTAATACCAACACCCCGCTCCCACACCCGCATCCGGATATGGTCGGGGCCGATCACCTGCGCCACCTGCACATTGGTTCGTTCGGGATAGAGCGGATGATGTTCGTACCGCGAACCGAATTCGGTGAGGGGGATGGCTTCGGCGTCGCTAACAAAAAAAGTACAGTGCGGATTGCCCATGCCGGTGGCCGTGGGGCCGCCTTCGATAGGCAGCTCCAGCGTGTCCACATCTTCGGCCAGCGGAATGTCACGCCAGTCAGTCTGAGGTTGCCCCATATTGACCGAGGTCAGCCCATCGCCCGCATCCCGGGCGTACAGAGTGCCGCGTTCGGTTGTGAGCGTCAGGTCGGATGTCCCGGACTCATCCATCAGGAACCGTGCGATGCAGCGCGTGGCATTGCCGCAAGCAGCCGAGCTCGACCCGTCGGCATTGTAGAATACCAAATGCGCATCAACCTCACCGGTTTCGATCACGGCGAGCTGATCAAACCCTACTCCGAACTGTCGGTGCCCGATGCCCTTTGCCAGAGCCGGGGTGATCGGCACAGGGTGCGCGCGCGCATCGACAATGACGAAGTCATTGCCCAGCCCGTGCATCTTCATGAAGAGCATTCCGGTATCATTTGTGCGTCGCATGGCGGGCATATAACGCCGGGTCCGGAATGAATCCACCCTGTCGCGCAGATTCCTGAAAAAAGGGCTTGACCCCCCAGCGCCACCTGCCTAATTAGGCCGCCTATCGGGTCGCCTGAACCTATATGGTACTGGCGAAACGCGATGCGAAATAAGGTCTTGAACCCGGTCGGGTTCTTCCCTTAGAGAGCGTCAGGGATCGATCAGATCCAACAAAAGAGTGGGCCGTTAGCTCAGTTGGTAGAGCAACTGACTTTTAATCAGTGGGTCGCAGGTTCGAATCCTGCACGGCTCACCACTTTTTTCAATAAATCTACATCCTGCAAGGCATTTGGCCGCCACGGAAAGTAAAGTAACTCCATATGAAGGCCAAATCCGGGGCCATCGATAGTTTCATGCCGTGTTTTGATTAAGTGTCGCCCTCGCCTCATCGGCAGCGGGACGCTTAGCATACTTCGCATATTTCTGGGTCTGCTGTAGGGTGGCATGACCTAGCAGGAACGAAACTTTATCCAAGGGCCTCCCATTGTTCAGGAGGCGGTTGGCATAAGTATCTCGGCAAGAGTGGATGGTTGCGCTCCCTTTTTCCGCAGGCACCCTCTTACTGGACGGACACATGGTCGCTATGGCTTCCCGCAGATTCTTACATCGAGACGAATGGTTGGGGCTGGTTGTGAAGGCGGGATAGAACGTCATACACCCGGTCACTGATCGGTACAAAGATCGCCTTATGGGTCTTGTGATTCCAGTTGTCGATAACCCTTTGTTGCAGGTCGATATCTGCCCACTCGACTCCAAGTGCTTCTCCAAGTCGAACGCCTGTATCGATATGATAAACGAACAGGTCGTGCGCCTTCTGCCACGCTCCTGCGCCGTGTTCAGCTTCCTTTTCAAGGCAGTAGGCAATCACTGCCCGTTCCTATTGGGATGACAGGGACCGTGAATTAACAAAGCCCTTTTGCATCTGGAAGTCTAAGTCTGGGTTCGTTTTATGACGCTTCTTGAAAAAGTTGTTGACGCGTTTCAGGAACCGAAGTTCGAGATTTATTGTGTTCGGTTTCATGCCTTCTTCCTTGCGGGCGAGTCAGTGATCATCCAGATCGCCGTCTGTGAGTGATGATAGGTAACGATTAGGATCGAGCGCCCATCGTCCCTCGAAGGCAGCTGTGATGCCCAGTAGTTTGTTGGTGGCATACTGGTAGCTTTCGGCAGTTCTGCCTTCTTCGGAGGTTACCGTGAGATCGCATGAATCCTGCATAGTGATTTCCGGTTTTTCGCCGTGCTGACGCAAATCCATGACCTTGTTGTATTAGGCCATCATTACTCTGTTTGCTTCGGGCAGCATCGCCAAACCGGTTTGGATATCAGCGTCCTGTTTTTGCAGTAGATGCAGGGCAAATCCGAAGGCAACAAGTTCCAAAATCAGTATCTGAAATCGGATGAACCCACCCACCGCGGACTTGCCAAGCCTTACTGCTCCATGATGATCTGCCGGTTTGGTGACAACCGTGTCAGTTTTTTTGGTCGCTCGTGGTAGGTGCCGAAAGATCGCCAAGGTTGCTGCCACAGTGTTTGCAAACGATGGCGGCGGTTTTGATTTCCTCTGCGCAGAACGGACAGAGTCGTGTTGAGTTTTTCATGTGATACATTCTCTTTAACGAATTGAAAATTAACGGAACACTTCGCCGGTGGAGGCGTCGAGATACAAACGATTGGCGACTGTAGGTCCCCCGCAATACATGAAGTACACGGGCCTCGGTTCAAATGAACCCGACCTCACCCATCCTCCATGTTCTACAAACTCGTTCGGTTTGCATGTGCCGTTCTCTACCAACTCTGTGGCAGCGATCAGGAATGCTCCGTGATGTCTCTGCAAATCATCCGACTTGGCGATCCAAGCGTCGGCACCCGACGCATGGGCGGCACCTGCATACATCACGCCTGCAAACAAATACGAAAGTGCAATTATTCTGCTCATAGCGGTTCCTCTACTAACGAAATCGGCCACCAGAGTTTCCTCTGGCAGCCGGGGAGTTAGTAAGCCGCCAAGAGACGACCGCGCTGGCCTTTAGGCCGGAGCCCTGGACATACGCCAGTGCCTCCCCGACCATAGGGTTCGAGGAGGTGTCATTTCGGCCGACACCGACCGCTCTTGGAGGGGTTACTACGCCCCGAGACTGGCTCTATCTGCCAATCCTGAACGCAGCCTAGCCCGGATACCTGAAAATCGAAAGCGCAATCGTCACCCTTCGGACTTGCCGAAGATGTTGATTCCAGTGAAAAAATCGGAATGCTATTGGAGAAGGGTGGTGCCGCTGATAGGACTCGAACCTACGACCCCATCATTACGAATTTTGGCGTCCATGTGTTGGACGTGATTGGACCAAGCCACTTTTCGCCGTACAAATCATTATGATTGTTAGACTAATTCTCGTCTCGACTTTGGACGGTGTCGGACGACGCAAGAGAACGTTTGACGTACATCCCCTACTAATCCCCTACTAATGCTCGGACCACTTCTTGTCCGGAATTACTGAACTTGCTGGAGGCGACTTAAATGGGCTGGAAATGCTTTTCGAAGGGGGCTTCACTTCTTCATTGGCTCCCGGAGAAGGAGATACATGTCTGGCCTTGAAATCAGCAATGCGTTCGATCTCTAGGAATGCAATCGAAGCCTGAGGCTGACCGTGCATGTGGAAAATTTGCCGCTTGTATGGCATTTTGTAAGGTGCATAAGCGTTACTTCCTCCGTAAAGACCATTGTTGGCAACGATTACCATTTGAAACATGTGGTAGTGGAGCGCTTGGGCCATCTGGTCAAAGGTCCCAACGTCTTTGTTCAAAGCTGGGATGAGGTACAAATCCGAATGATCTCTGAGGTCAGCGGCAAGGTTCAGATCGGTTGCGTCGTAACAAATTGAAGCGGTCAGCCACAGAGGTTCATGACCTGGTTCCGATGTCCATTGGTATCCGACAAGCCACTGGCACGGTCGAAAAGGTCGTATCAAAGTTGTTGGGTTGTTTAACTTACTCTCTTCAGGAGCTAGGTTTCCCTTGCCCTGCCTTCTTACTTGGACGCGAAAACCCCCATTGATGTCTTGCATAGGGAGGATCCAGAGAGCGCTGTTAACTAGGGGTTTCCCTTTCTCGATCTCTTCGTAAGTTAGACCAGCGAGGACCGTCGTTCGGTGTTTGCGCATAAAAGGAACGATATGAGTCTGAATATCTGCAGGATGAACTGCGAGCTCCGGTAAGATCAGCAGATCCAAGCGCCCATTCTGATCTTTATGCGTTTCCCGTAGTTCAAGAGACTTGGAAACTGCAGAGAGAGCCGCCGAGAGGTGTCTGCGGTGACGAATCCGCATGACGCTTTGAGACATCGTAAGATCGGATTTATCAAAATCCTTCTTTTGACCTGGAATTACTGTCTGGACGATGCAGGCCCTCAATGGTTGCGAAGCACTGCCAGAGTATGAGCGAGGAAGACTAATCGGAAGCGCGTCAACGCTTTTCCCCTGGAACCCCTCAAGAAACGAAGCTCTTTCATGAAGAGCGTCGAGTAGCACCTGGGCGGAAGTACTTTTTCCAATTTCTTCGCCTCTTTGTGGGCAGCCCGGCCATCTCAATAACTCAAAAAGTAGGTTTTCTGTCCACTCAGAAATTGGCAGCCAATCATCACCGAAAGCGGAATGGCCGCTGTAGAGACCGTAGAACCTTTGATACCAATGACTAGTCGCCGGACGATATATCGTGTCGAATTCTTTCCAATATGCAGCTCGAACGGGTTTGGTGAAGTCACGACGTCCTGTTAAAATAAACCTTAGCAAATAACCAAGCTGGAATCGCCAACGCTCTTCATCTGGGCACCAATCTGGTGGTGAATACAGAGAACCAGACCGCTTTCCCGACCTAGCTATCCTAACGGACTTTACTCTGTCCCTTTTCGAGTCATTAAGCGAGAAAGTCAGATAAACATCGGATGGCGAAATGTAGTCAAACGAACCCTTCTCGATCAACTCAGTCAAGAAAGCGGCAGCAAAACTGACTAGGGAATACTCGTTGCGGAGCATTCCTCTCGACTTGCTAGCCAGTATCAAAGCGGCTAATTGAGTTTCATCTTTCCGGTTTCTTGGTTTTTTGAATCCCAAGCTAGATTTTGCTGAGCCATAGAACAAATCCAACATCGGTGGGTTAGCTTCAGCGATTTCTCCTCCAAAATCAGGATCAAGTTTTGCGATCTTGTTAGCTCGTTTTGCATTCAAGTGCTTTGAGATAAGTGAACTGGTTTGCTCAACGCTCCTAAAAGAGCGTCTAACCAAAACGGAGTATGTAGCGAATTCATCGTCTGAGAAACCCGCCATCTCGCCTGCAAGAAAGCATTGAAGTCGTTCGTAGTGATCGCGCCTACTTTTCGTCTTATGACCCACAGCAGCCTGTCCATTTGTTGCAACGAGTAAGCGTGCTTGTTGAGCAAGAAACCAAGGGAGCTCGTTTGCTCTTTCATCAAGTAGTGTCTTCGCTTGCTTGGTCAGTTCGCTTCGATATTTCTTGGTATCGAGCTGAGATGGCAGCTTCTCGTCATCGTCTACAAAAGCCGTTTCAACGGCACCAGCGCGGAAGAGTTCTGCTAAGCAATAGGCTGCAACACTAACCTCAGCTGCACTACGGAAGTTTTCAAAGATTGCAGGAGTTAACAAATTGAGAACCCGCCTCAAAAGCGTCGAATCCGGCCAGATATCTAGCCCAATTCGCAACAGCCGAACATTGGCTGGGTCCTGAATCCATTTGGATACCAACTCATATGCGAAAGCTCTTGCTTCTTCATCCAACTCTTCTCGGCTTAAAGCCGAACCGAACCGCGAAGATCCACCCGCCTCTTCGCCATTAAGGTTCTCAAAGTACAGTAAAGGCCGCAAAGAACGGTAGGTACTTCGAAACCTAGCTGCGGCGAAGCGATCAACCGTTTCATCCCTCACATCTGGCACCGGAAGAAACTCCAATGCAGGCGCTTCTTTTTCTACCGTTCCCAACCTCTTTTGAGCGCCAATTAGCCCAAGGATCGAACCCAGGATTTCGCTTCCACCGGTAGCGTCAAAACCCCCTGACACCGCGGATTGAATTCGGCGCATTTTTTGGCTCTGGTTCACAACAGGTCGTTCTCCTCCGCGGAATACTGCGGCAACGGATTTTTCTTGGGATAACTCCAATCCGGGTGCGACTTTGTCTAACAATAAATTTGCCCAATCGAATAAATCGCGCTCCAAATCCTGGATACTAGACTCCGTTTCAACACTTAAAACCAGGCGAATATCATCAACATATCTAGCAGCATCCATTAGCCGAACACCTGGCGCTACCTCATTTTCCAAAGAATTCCGCAGCGCATTGTCGAACTCAACAAGAACAGTATTTGCAAAAAAACCCGATGCTACTAATCCCTGTGGAAGCGATATTCGATCAAACCGTTTTAGGGAGGCCTGATCTTTGTATTGATTGACTGCCGTAAAGTCATCTTCATGCCATGCCCAATCCAGGTACCTACAGGCAAAGTCGAAGAACGGCGCCTCATCATCACTCGCCTGGAAGCTTCGTAAGCACTTATGAAGTAAGTCCGGTGAAACTCGATCATAAAACTGCTTTACGTCAGATTGAAAAATTACGGTTCTAGCGCCACTTCCTACCAAGCTTTCCGCGATTGCATCTGGTCGTTCGAGAAAAGACTGATAGTCCTGAAAGTAACCTCGATACGACTTCGCAGAACCCCATCGGTGCCTGAGCTCTGTACCAACCTTGTCGCAAAAGAGACGATTGCCATACGATACAACCCGGTCCTTTTTTGTGCCCAGCTTGGGGAGCCTAGTGTCACCTTGTGCGGTCTCAATGCGATCGGCCAGGAGCAACATAAGTGCTGTCGTAATTACCTGATCTTTAAGCGAAACATGCGCTAGTGGTCTAAGCTTAGCTGGTGTACTGGATCCATTTGCTGGCCCCCAGCTGCCATTGCTGAGTATGCTCCATTCCTGACTTTTAGGGGCCGGTACCAGTCGCAGAGGATCATTTCTGGGCATGACCTTGGATTTTAGTTCTGCTGACAAGCTAGCAACGAAATCCTGCAAGTTAATAGCGGTCAGATCTAGCTCCAGGGTGTCAGAAAACCAATTATGGTACCGAATGTGCGCTGACGCTTTCTTCCAAGCCTGGACTAAGACTTCTTCGCGAGATAGTTCGTCTAGGCTCAGCCGAAGTTTTTCAATCACTGAAGCTTCCTTCTGATGTCATTCACAAAAAATGTGTGTTGCCAGATTCTTTTGAATTCGAGTTTCTTATCTCACGCGTCAGCTTGTTGATGTTAGGTTTCAACGTCAAGTTGTTCATTCCTTCGCGTTCACCTGGTTGCGTGATCGCTCGGCCTTGCACGCTTTTTCACGCCGGGGCAAACCATGGTAACCCCACCCCATCGACGGCTCTAGACAAGCCTTCCCGCTACTGCCCTCCGGCTTCGAGAGAAATGGAGCCCAACTTCGATGTCACTAGTGTTCGCCGGCACCCTCGGAAAAGAAGGCTACCGCAATCCGAGTTGCTATTTCCGGTTCATGCCTTGCGGAGAGTTGTTCCGCTTCCTCGAGAACTGTGAGCATTCTCTCAAGGATAAGGTCACGATTTAAGTAGTCCCCCTCAAGCTTCTGAAGAACTTGTTCAAGGGCAATGTATCCCTGTGGAAGGCCCTCGTAAGCGAAGCTGGTCCGTACTTCTTGCTTAACCTGTTCCCAAAACGGATCAATCAGTCTCCCCCAGCTTTCGCCTATCATCTCGAGGCCTTGCAGAGATAAATGTCCAAAAAGTTCTTGGTCGATCGATCCGAGTTCGGCATTCACGCTTAAATCGGGATTGTGCCGCACAAGGAAAGCGGCAAGCGCCTTAAGCAGGCTCTCAAGCCGCGATGGTCGAAGGTCCCACTCCGTCAGCTCATCAACATGCGATGCCAATGAAGCCAGGGCTACAGTTATCTGTTCTTGGCTGGGAGTATCATTTTCGAGACCCAGGCTTAGAGTCCGTTCGTAGGCCTCTTCGAGCTGCTGTGCGCAGGCAATTTGATCACGAATGAGCACTGCTCCTTCTGAAGCGCTTTGCCGGATCATTAGTAGCCGTGGAGGTAGGAAGCTGTCGTGGCTGTCGGTCCCTCTCAGATGCAACATGGTGAAGGCATCCCGACCCGAAATAAGCGCGAGTTCCGCCCCCCAGGTTCCTTCGATCTTCACTTTAGATACGTCGGCAAAGTGAGTGGGGCGGATCTGCTTCGATAGCCTCGACAACAAGTCATGATAATTGTTGGAGCGGAAAACCCGCGGTGCTCGCAGATATGAGATGACGCTCTCAAGGATCGCCTCAGTATCCTCAGTCTCAAGCCGGTCAAGCACCTCTGTAAGTTCTTCGCCGGACAGTGCCCGATAGTTAGAAATGCGCTGTGCGATTTTCTCGTCTGAAGCAAAATGACCCACAGGGATATCTATCAGATGATAGTTTACTTCGTCGAATTGGCTATCGATCCGGTCAATACGTCCGAGTCCCTGGATTAGTTCCTTGAGATTGGAGGTGAGACCGAGCAACACCAGCGTATCGCCGGATTGTAGGTTGATTCCCTCGGCCATCTTGTAGGTCATAAAGACGGAGGCGGGACCCTTCGGCGCCCTCCGACCCCCTGGGCGGAAGTAGGATTCAACACTCCTACCATTTGCGATCCGTTCAAAAGACCCTGCATCTTCGCCATACAAATCAGTGAGCGCGTTCACTTCGCCCTTTGGGCGATTTCCCACGACATAATTCGTATGAAGCCCCGTCTTGGTCATCTCTTCGGCAAAGATCTCAAGAGTGTCGGTTCGCTCAGCCAGGAAGACCACGCGATCCTTTCGTTTTTGAATCTCAGCGCAGGCACGATAGCGTTTGCGGTCAACATCCCTGAGCGGTCTGGATGCAAGCATCTTGGTTAAAGAATCACATTTCGGTGTCGGTGCGTCTTCAAGGGCCAGGTCTTCAAACAACTCCAGCTGACCGGGAATAATCTTCATCTTTTTCGCTGAATTCCTAGCTTCAAAATCCCGAAGCCATTTCCCAATGACGCCATTCTCCATTTCCCAGGCTGCCTGAGCAGAGTTCGCTCTGAGAATATTCAACAGGTTGCGGATGTAGAGCTGATCCTGGGTGTTCCGACGAGTGCTGGTATTGCCAAACCGACTGCGCTCGACGGCTGTAATTGTCAAACCTGGTGCGAGTTCCCTACAAAGCCTTGCCACTTCCTCCAGACGTTCAATCTGTGCCTCTGTGGCCGCCATTGATTTTGGGCGTCCATGGCTACGAAGCACCGGATATGCTTGTCTTCCAGGAGCATTGCCCTCACCAACGCAGTGTCTTTGTCTGCGGGTGAGAAAAGGCGCCATCATATCTGACAGTTCTCGCCTGGCGGATTGGGAAAGGGCGGTCTCTGGACCCTCGATGGCTGTTAGTTGGTCTATAAGTGTAAACTCCTCGACGGATCGCCGGGCCTCACGATCGAAGAGTTCGCCCATGCGTTGGATGTATTCCGGCGTCATGAAGATCGAAGCCCGCTTCTCCTGCATGTGGGACAACCAATCCACGTCACGGTTTCCAAGGAGAGTGGCGCTCAAACACACATTCCAACTCGGTGGAGCCAGTTCAATCGCAGCAGCACGCTGCGATGCCTGTTCGAACCCTGGGGTAACAGTGTGGCTTTCATCGATGATCAGAACACCAAATTGATCGAGACGCAGACCGCCCTGTTCATCGCTCCCAACGCCCCGAAGACTTTTCTTTGTAAGGCTACTGTTCGCGATGATCGTGACCGCATTCGTCTTGCTCTTTTCCCAGCTTGGAACGACTCGAGGTGGAGCAATGACGGCGGCATTCTTTCTCGAAACGTTGTGGACAGGCGACGGAGGAACCACATCTCGAAAGGTATCCGAAAGTACCTCACCCAAATGGCAGCCTATCTCCGTTTTCCCCGATCCGGTCGGCGCCTCTACAAATGCAATACCATGTTCATAGGTAATGGCTGAAGCCTCGTAGGTCAGTTCTTGCTGATAGTCGTAGAGCGAATGGCCAGTAATTTCTGTTCGGTTGCCACTCAACCAGGGCGCAAATCCCTTTTGTTCGACGATCGTACGGGCAACCGCAAGTTCGGCTGATACCGGCCGAATGAGCTTGTCCAAGATTTCAAGCGCTTCTTTGGTCCAATCAACACTTGCTTCCCAAATCTGCTCAGCGGCTTTCTGGCGTTCTTCCTCGAGTTCATGCGAACCGGAGCCTAGGCCATCAGCGTACTCGATGTTTCTGTAGAGCCCAGAACGGGAGAAGTTGGCTGATCCTGCCACAGCGCCGAGCGGACTAGAGACGATTTTGGCGTGCATTCTGCGGTCGCCTGAAATTCCATAGAGTTCTTTGGCTAGAGCGGGATCAAAAACTCGAAGCCTTATCTTCCCAGAGGCTATGGCGTCTCGTGCAAGGACGGCCATGAGATCAGAATGATCTTCGACCCTTAGGCCCGACCGCTCGAGCCAGTAGAGGCGCATTTCCTCGCTGACTGGAAGTGTGCGTCCAATGCGTGACGTGTTCCCGGTGTCTACTCCGAAGGCAATGCGGATTCTAACTTGTTCTGCAGACTCAGTATCTCGAAGTTGAGGCAGTTCGGTCAGCAGTATTGATAGTGACGACAGGAAATCGTGATAGCCAGTTGCGATTAGGCAATCTCCGGATTGGATGTGCGGTCGATAGATATCGACGACTGGGCTATCTATATTTGTTCCTACCGAATGAGAACTAGCCGATCCTTCCACCGGCGCCTGCAATGGGTCGGAGGACTTGGGAAGTTGTCTCGGGCGCGTCAGCAACCATTTCGGCAGGTTAATCATTTCATCTCAACTCAGGAGCTGCTGTAACTTCAAGTTGTAACGCCAGGCAATATCGGTGCAAGTTCAAGGGAGTATTCCGGTCCAGTCTGCGCAGCAGTCATTTTGAATAATGCCGGTTTGCGCGCGTTGCGTAAGCGCCCTTATGTAAACTTGGCGGGTAGAGCGCAGTTTTGCTAACCATCAGTGTAGCTGCCAGCAACCGCACCACCCTGGCAACCCCACCCCATCGACGGCTCTGTGACCAATTGGGGCCAGGACAAGGTCTGGTTCGACGGATTTTGAGAGCTATATTGGCCCCAATTCGATCGGCTTTTCGCAAAGTAAACAAACTGGGTTCAACAAACCCGATCATGAGAAAGCTTTCAACACATCTACCAGCCGCTTAAACTCTAAATCGTCATCCGCCCCTTTCCAGCGATTTGCGAACTTGCAAACAATCTGTAGGTTCCCTGGTTCGTAGTGGCGACTACTGTCGATACGATCCAACGATGCGCGCATTTCTGCGTCTCCGTCAGTCTCATTGAAATTGATCGGCAAGCTCGTCAGTGCACAGTGACGGTCTTGGTCGGCTATTAGACCCTCGATGTATTCTCTAAATGCTTCTTCAGACGCAAAACCCAAATCTTTGTTCTTATGAGTTCGCTCGGCTACCTGGCCGTTGGAATGAGTTATGGTTTGAATCGCTGTTCGCGCCATCCTCCACGCCGCAATCTGCTCATTGTTAAAAACCGTGACGGCTCCGGCTTTGGACTTCGACTGCTGAACCTTCTTTCTCCAGTCGTCGCGCCCATGCCAAGGTTCCAGGTCTTCTCCTCGGATCAAAGCGAGCGAATACCCCGCATAATCAGGACCCAACTGCTGCATCGTCGCTTCAGTGGCCAGGAAGTCTTTTGCCTTCGGGTGAAGCCCTGCCCAAGGCATAAGGTTGCCCTTAACATTCTTGTTCGACCAAGGCTTACATGGCTTGTGACATATGATAACGCGGCGCTGCCTACCGACCGGCTCTACGAGGTCCTCGAACAAAGGTTCGTCGTTTGAAGACTCCGTCCACCACAGGTGCTCCGTGTCGCTGTGTAGCCAAATGTCGCCGTTGCTCTCGGTAATGTTGGTTATCAGATTGAACCACCTAGAAGCTACAGCGCGTGTTGGCACGTTACCGGCGGCCGTTAAGGTGCCCATTCTATTTTGGATGTATCCTTCTCGGTCGCCCGCTTCCCAAAACGGCTGAGCCTCAACCGTGTTCATCGTCGCAATTGTTCCGCGGCTCAGACAGTCTGGCCACGCATAGTTTTGCTCACCAAAATTCGCGACGAACACCTTCATTCTGCTGCCTAACTAGACCCGCTTCAGTTTGACGACATGAAGCTCTTTGAGCCACTGACCCTCCAAGGGCCTGGTCTCCTTTGACACGACTTCCCATGTCCCTTCGTCGGGTTTTGAGTTTTCTGTCCGCATATTCCCCGTAACAGGATCCGGCGACCCGCGCTGAATGACAGCCCGAACCTCTTGCCCGGGCTGGAAATCGGCGAAGTACTTAGCATGCACATGCGTTTCCGCATCATCTCCATCTATGAGGTGTTCCCAGATCGAAACCACCTCAACGCCATCCGCAGCCGTCAGGTGCCATTGACGAAAAATTCCGGACGCACCCAGAGAAGCAAATGCTGTTCGTCTATCCAATGATCTCCTCCTTCTCGGCTGCTAGGATGCTTCGTAGCTCGCATCGAACAACGGTTTCGCGCGTTCAAAATCGGCCTCACTCGAAATTGCCACCTCAAGATCCCCAGTACCAAAATGTCCAATTTTTCGAACATCACGCGTGAAGCCGTCTTCTACCTCAATGCTGTCAGGATTGATCTTAAGATAGACAAGCACTTTTCCTGTTTGGGGCCGCACCTCCACACAGGCAAAGTTCTTGATGCGCCGAAAGGCGAAGTAGAACTTTAGCGTTTTTTCCTGAACATCGTCACCGAGCGCTACAAGATATGCCCGCACGGCCTCATATCTGTCTTTCACAGATTGGTCGCTTTGAGCCAGGTATTCTGATGCAGTTTTGTAAACGGCCGTGCTGGGTTTTGACTTTCCACCGTTGACTGTGGTTGTTGCAGCTGGCTCAGCCGAAGCAGCAGTCAATTGCTCAAGCAGAAGCAGATCACCATCAAACCGAACATATCTGATCAGCTCTATGTTCCGGTTCATTTGGTTTACAGCGTGAGTATCGTATTTCGTGAAATCTCCAGCAATGCAGATCAACCTTGGTGCAGACCATTCAATCTGGTCAGAAACTTCCTTCCCGAACTTCTCCAGGACAAGCAGGCGAAAATCGGCCTGGTGGTCCATTAGCCAATCCAAGTAGAACAAGCCTTGATTGATAACGTTCTCATTGGTGCTGCGTTTATACTCGATAATTACCGGGCAATTATTCTCATCAATTCCAAGCGTGTCCATTCGACCGCGGTTGGTTGTGCGAAATTCAGAGGCAAGAAATCGGACGCCAAGCAACTCTTCTAAGTTGTTTTCGAAAATGTCCTGTAATGACTTCTCCATAGCAACTGCTCGGCCTTCAAGCTCTGTCACCAAATTTGCGCCCAGCTTAAAAAGCTTAATATCTGCCATGCCTATACCAATCTTTTGGAGCGCACTCTTCAGCACTCACCGCTCAATTTTCTGCAGCTTAGCGACGTTCTCATCTCAAGGACAGAGCGTGACGCACGGTAGCGCCAAGTGGCTTGAAGCGAATCGATCTCATGAGCCCGAAAGCTCTATGTATTTAACCGGTGATCAAAGGTGTCTTGGTTCACGCATGCGCGTGTAGGACACAGCCAGACAAAACATGATAAGTCTCTGATAATGATTGTAATTTCGAGATTTCATGCTTAAGTTGAGTTGAGGCCACAGGAGGTTTCAATGCCTACACTTCGTTTTACCAAACGCGCCATCGATGCGCTTACACACCCCGAAAAGGGACAAGTTCTCTATCGCGACGAAATGCTGCGCGGTTTCGGCCTGCGCGTGGGTTCTCAGTCAAAAGTCTTCTTTGCTGAAGGTCAGGTACAGAACCGGACACGCCGCGTTTCTATTGGTCGTGCAGATGTGTTGGGCGTAGATGCCGCCCGCAAAAAAGCCTTGGCCGTTCTTAGCGAAATGGCAACAGGTATCGATCCAAACGCTGAGAAGAAGCGCGCCGCGCAAGAAAATATAACGCTTAGCCAGGCTTTCGATGGGTTCTTTGCCACACGTGCCACCCTCGCTAATAGCACGCGGGATCGCTACGGGCGCTCTGTGAACTTGTACTTGAAAGACTGGAAGCGCACGCCGGTCACTTCCATTAGTCGACAGATGGTGCTGAAGCGGCACCAACGGATTGCAAAGGCCAACGGCGAGGTGACAGCCAATAATGTAATGCGTCATTTTCGATCTGTGTACAACGTAACCGCGGCCGCGCATGACGAGTTCCCGCCGAACCCGGTCAACATCCTTACACAGGCGCGAGCTTGGTATCCTGAACGGCGGCGGCGTGGGGCTGTCACAGCACATGACTTACCTGTGTGGTGGGCGGCAGTCATGAAGGAACCCGACTATTCGCGCGGCTTCTTGCTTATCGCTCTTTTCACTGGCATGCGCCGCAACGAGATTGCCAGCCTTCGGTGGGAATATTTGGATTTACCAGATCAGGCGCTGCACATCCCACGAACCAAGAACGGTGATCCCCTAGATCTTCCGCTATCTGACTTCCTTTCAAAACTGTTGTTGGAACGTAAGAAAATCGTAGGAAAGTCTGAATGGGTGTTCCCCAGCAGCGGCCGCACAGGCCACTTGGTAGAGACGAAGAAGTTTACTAGACGGGTGACCGAACGCTCCGGCGTGGCTTTTACTCTACATGATCTGCGGCGAACGTTTATCACGATCGCTGAGAGCCTAGACATCCCGCACTACGCCCTTAAACGGCTTTTGAACCACCGTCTGTCGGGAGACGTCACTGCGGGGTACATTGTTTCAAACGCAGAACGCCTTAGGGGTCCCGTGAGTCAAGTTGCCGACCAGATACTCAAACTTACTGGTGGAGATGCATAATCCTGGCCCAATGTCGCTTAAGTATTTATCTATTAAGTATTATTTTTGCGTACCCGCATTGACGAAATTGCCGTTTAAGCGTACTGATAGCGTTGCCTGGAAGAAAGTTTGCCCTGAACGGCAAGGTGACACTTGCCAAGGCCGGTGAGATTAGGCCGGGTCCAGGTCGGTAGGATCGCAAGCGTGGTGATCCCTTAAACGAACGTCAAGTGTCCGCACAGCGGGCCAGCCCACGGCCGTAGTCATTCCCTGAAAATTAGCCTGATCGGCTTCAGGACTCTGTCCAGCCGCAGGTCACGCAAAGGAAATGGCTCATGGCTGTTCATTCGACATATTCCGCTTCGCGCGGACTCAACGACGACGCCCTATTGAACACAAAAGAGGCGGCGAAGTATCTGAACCTGCAACCCTGCACACTCGAAAAGTGGCGGAGTCAGAAACGCGGACCCAAGGCAATTCGCCTCGGAACAAAGGCGATCAGGTACCGCAAATCGGCGCTTGACACCTTCATTCAAGGAGGTGGTCATGACTGATTTCCAAAAATGCACATCTAACCTAATGCAGTTTGTTCACGCGATTGCAGAACTTGGTCGCACAGACGCTTACGCGGCCTATCAAAACAGAGGGTCGATCAAATACCGCAAGATCATTGCGACGATTGACGAGTCTGTTGTCCTTGCGCACCTAAACAATCGCGCGCCGATAGCATGTTACTTCGTCGTGGGTGACGAAACCCGGTGTGCCGTCCTCGACTTCGACGACCATGACAAAAATCTCGACTGGTCGGAAATGATCAAAGCGGCAGAACCCATCGTCAACGACCTACAAGAAAAGGGTATGCATGTGCTTCTGTGCCGTTCCGGTGGTGGGGCCGGGCTACACGCCTGGGTCTTCTGGGCCGCCCCTCAAAAGGCATATGATGTACGTGCTTACCTTAAGGAAGTCGTGGCACACCATGGTTTCTCAGACGGTGCCCGTGGCGTGCAATCCAAGCAAGTTGAAATCTTCCCGAAAAATGACCGCATCAAAGAAGGGGGTTACGGCAATGCCGTAGCTCTCCCCTTTGCGCGCGCGTCTGTTCCTCTCGACACAGAATTTCACCCTACGGCGCTTGAAGACTTCGAGCCGCCTATGCTGAGCGAATTCTTCTCCCCACCGGTGCCAGAAGCCAAGGCCAATGTGCCAACTAGAAATCGTGCATCAGAAAGCCCAAGCAATAGTTCGCACCAGAGTGATCGCAGTATCACGCTTCTAGAGGACGCGCTCTTGAGCATCCCCGCGGACGACTACGATATCTAGATCAAGGTCGGCTTGACTCTGAAAACCGTACATAGGGAAGCTGGATATTCGGTCTGGCTTTCCTGGTCGCGTTCATCAGCAAAATTTGAGGGTGATGACGAATGCCAGGATCGCTGGGAAACACTTGAGCCAGACGGCTCGCTAAGCCTCGGCACCATTTACCATATGGCGATAGAGAATGGCTGGAATCGCCCAGTTGATCCGATCATCGAGGACATGAATGTCAATTACGCAATCTTTACGCACGGTCAGAAGACAACGATCATCGTCAAAAAGCCCGAAGATGACGGCAACTCGGTGATATCGCTTCTGGGCAAGCGACCGTTTGAAGATCGCCTGGCTGCACAAAAGCACTTTGTAGTAAATAGCGATGGTAGCCAAAGTCCCATGCCTCTCTCGAAATACTGGCTGGGACACAAAGATGCTGATCACATATATCGCCTCGACTTTGATCCAGCGAACCCGCCAGGAAAAAACGGTACGGCATGGAACGTCTGGTCGGGATTTGCCGTGAAACCGGCTCCTGGCGACTGGAGCCTGCTAGAGGAGCATATCCGGGATAATATTACTGGTGGTGACACCGAGATTGCCGAATGGATGCTGAACTGGTTCGCGCTGGGCGTGCAGCGGCCTGGACTTGTAATAGGTACCGCGCCGGTGTTCCTCGGTCTGCCCGGGGTGGGAAAAGGCGTTCTGGCCCATGCGTACGGTAGCCTATGGGGGCGCCATTTCACGACGATTACGCATTCGGCACACGTGAAGGGACGCTTCAATAATCACCTCTTCGGGAAGCGCTGCGTCTTCATAGATGAGGGCATCTTTTCGGGTGATCGAACTGATTCCGGGGTCATAAAGACCCGGCTGACTGAACCGTTCGTGGTACTTGAGCAAAAGGGCATCGATCCAGTTCAGGTTCGAAACCACATGATCTTCATGGTGGCCTCGAATGAGGATGCAGCCGTACCCGCCGACCTAGCAGATCGGCGTTGGCAAGTGCTTGAGGTCGCCGACACACAACGCGATAACAAGACCTACTTCAAGGATATTGCGGTTCAGTTCGAAGGCGGCGGGCGCGAGGCTTTCCTTCACGATCTTTTGCAACGGGATATCTCGAAGGGGCCAGATCCGCGCAAAACGATCAAAACAGCTGGGCTCTTTGAGCAAACGGTACGTGCTGGAGGCCCTGTGCTACGGTACATGTTTGAGGTCTTGGATGAGGGTGTCCTGCCCCAACCGAACGCACCCGGAAACGCCCCAGGAGTGTCGACTATTGGCGCTCTCTATGGGGACATGTGCGCTCGGGATCGGCGTGGCGCATATATTCCGGTTACCACGTTCGGAAAGAATCTGAATCGCATGATTCCTTCTGTCAAAACCGTGCCAAGTGGCACATACCTTGTTCATGGTCCTGGTGGGCCTAAGAAGACGCGTTCCACCCGGTATAGTTTTCCGGAACTAAACAAGGCGCGCCGCGAATTTGAGCTCTACGCCGGGCAGCGGGTTCCATGGTCCAACAATCTGGATGAGTGGCAGGAATCACCGGAACAAGATGGGCGCTGGGAGCAAGAAACACCGTTCTAGTGGCTGATATGGGGGAGCTAGGTAATACAGGTGGTAACGCATCTTGTTGCTTCTGGTTCCCCCAACCCAAATTTTAAAAAACCTATACAACCCATACTTCCCAGTTCCACAACTTGGGCCAATCGATCGGGGTGAGGCGCCTATCCGCGCGCATTGCCTGTGCTTGCGGGCCCGTTAGCTTTTGAGGCTTTCCAGCCATCGTTCGATTTCCAGAAATTCTTCTGAATCATCATGTTCTGATTCTAGTTCCGCCAATTCCTCACGTGCATTCTCCAATGTTCTGCCAACTTCAACGCCGTCGCGTCCATATTTTCGATTTTCCAACCAGGTCAGCAGTTTCGTCCGGCGCTGATCGGTCAACGCCTCGGGCGCATTCACAAACACGAGCCGCCGCGCCAGTTCGCGGTATCTGTCGTCCTCAAAGGATCCGGCTATCGCCGCACGTTCCGGCCACTCCGACTTGTGGAACGACTGCATTTGGTTTTCGTCAGCGCGGCTAGGGAAGCCCTCATACATCCGCAGCTCGACGATCTGGGCAGGCTCGAAGGGCGGGTAACGCTGTTCCATCGCCCTGCCTACCCGTGCAGCAAATTGGCCGTCAGCGGACACCACAGCGGCCCGGCGGACGATCTCGGCCAAGGGCAGGCCAATGGTGGCTGGAAGGTCAGGCGCTAATGCTATGTCGACCACGGCTGGCATTTTGTTCGAATAGATGGTGCGAAGCGCCCGGTCGGGCCCCTTCGTTTCTTCAACTAATTCATTGTCGCCCAAGTTCAGAACTTCCGCAGGGTCTCGACGCAGATCAAACACAGCCTGCATGATTGGGTTCTTAGGGTGATGACCGCAGCCGACAACGGCACGAATGGACGGAACCCCCATGTGATACTCAACGAGGCACTTCGGCTCGCCTGACGTCACCCGCGCCGCAACCTCGCTCTTGTCCACCAGAGGCAACAAAGAATTCCAAACTGCAGGCGCGCGGTCGCGGATTAGCCGTGCCATGTAAATGGTGGCTTCCACATCTGCCAAAGCGTCATGGGCGTTTTCATGTGCGAAGCCGTTGGCTGGTGCCAGGGTATCAAGGCGCAGGGTCGGCTTACCCTTGGCGCTGATGGGCACAGTCATAGCGTTGGGGGCCAGCGCTGCTGTGGTCTGTGCCAGGCGCAGTACATCCGCCCGCTGGTTACCGTTGATATTGGTCAGGTAGACGGGTTGCAGTGTTTGGTAGAAGGCTTGGCGAAGCAAGGGCTCGTCGAAAGAGAGGGTGTTGTACCCGGTGAAGATCGCAGGAGACCACGCGCGCAGCTTCTCTGCGATCTGCAACATCATTTTGTAATGAGTGGGCAGGTTTGGGTCTGTCAGCATCTTGGGAGTTACCCGTGTCGCCAGTAGGGCGGCAGGAGATGGGATCACGTGAGGTAGAAGGCGGCAACGGATTTCGAAGCGGTCGAGCTCGTTTAGGTCACAATCCGTCCGGATCGCTGCGAACTGCAGGATTTGGTCGAACGTTGTATCCGTGCCGGTGGTTTCAGTATCGTAAAAGACGAAAGACATGTCGCAATCGTAGCTCGAAAACGTCGGTGCATTAAGTCCTGGTTTCGCCTAGAAAAATCTGCGGCGATTGTTATCCTCCGACTGATCGCACTCAGAGCGGATTGATTGTCGCAGAAGAAGAAAAAATGACAAATACAGATAAAGAAAAAGTGGCGGCCCTGGTAATTGACGAGAAGGAGCTTGGCATCGACCCAGAGGCGCTTTGGGCGGCTGCCGATAAACTGCGAGGTTCTATCGACGCGGCGGAGTACAAGCATGTTGTCCTGGGGCTGATCTTCTTGAAGTACATCTCAGATGCGTTCGAGACTCGCCGTGAAGCATTGCGACAGGAGCTGGAAGCCGATGGAATTACCGGCGTATCGGCTGAAAACATGCTCGAAAGCCGGGACGAGTACACCGCCGAGAGCGTCTTCTGGGTGCCGGTTGAGGCACGTTGGGCCGAAATTCAAGCCAAAGGCAAAACGCCAAATATCGGCAAGCTGATCGATGACGCCATGTACGCGATTGAGCGGGACAATCCTAAGCTCAAGGGAAAGTTGCCACGTGACTATGCTCGACGGGGTATCTCGCCTGAGCGCCTCGGTGGCCTGATCGACCAGATCGCCTCCATCGCGGTCGGGACCAAAGAAGCGCAAAAGAAAGACATTCTTGGGCGTGTCTACGAGTATTTTCTCGGCAAGTTCGCCGCCGCAGAAGGCAAACTCGGCGGTGAGTTTTTCACGCCCAGCTCAATAGTGCGGCTGATGGTCGAAATGATTGAACCCTATGAGGGCCGTGTTTATGACCCCGCATGCGGTTCGGGCGGCATGTTCGTTCAATCCGAACGCTTTGCCGAAGCTCACGGCGGATCGAAGCGTGATCTTTCTGTGTTTGGGCAGGAATCGAACCCGACGACGTGGCGTCTGGCCCATATGAACCTCGCCATTCGCGGTATTGAAGCTAATCTGGGCGAGCAGCCGGCTGATAGTTTCACCCGCGACCTGCACCCGGACCTCAAGGCAGACTACATCCTCGCAAATCCGCCATTCAACATTTCTGACTGGTCGGGCGATCTGCTTCGGAGCGATACTCGTTGGAAGTACGGTCCGCCTCCCGTTGGCAACGCGAACTATGCGTGGATACAGCATTTCATCCACCACCTCTCCCCGCCCAATGGCAAAGGCGGCGGCATCGCAGCTTTCGTAATGGCGAACGGGTCGCTGTCTTCGACGTCAGGCGGAGAAGGAGAAATCCGTACGAAAATAATCGAAGCTGACCTGGTCGACTGCATTATCGCCATGCCGCCACAGCTATTCTTGACGACTGGAATTCCAGTCTGCCTTTGGTTTGTAACGCGTGATAAATCGGGCAAGTATCTTGATAAGGGGCGCGGTGGTCGCGACCGTTCTGGCGAAACTCTATTCATAGATGCACGCGATATGGGCGCACTGGAAGAAGGATCGCGGACGTTGCGCTTCCTTTCAGGGCGCGACCACCCTACTTCCCCGCCACCACCCGAAACGGAGATCGGCCGGATCGTCGCGACCTATCATGCCTGGCGCGGCGAGCAGGACGCGGGCGCTTACGAAGACGTCAAAGGCTTCTGCAAAGCCGCAAAGCTATCGGACATCGCCAAATACAACCACGTACTAACCCCTGGCACCTATGTTGGTAGCGCAGCGCGCAAAGCCGATGATGAGCCATTCGAAGAGAAGATGGAGAGGCTGGTCGGGGAGTTGAGCGATCAGCTCGCAGCGTCGGATACTCTGGAGGCGGAGATAAAGAAGAATTTGGGGGCGCTTGGGTATGAGTTCTGAGCGATCCGAGTGGGCACTCGAGAAGTGCCTTGAAGTTCTGATTGATTACCGAGGCAAGTCGCCGACAAAATCGAAGACCGGTATTCCGGTCATCTCTGCAAAGGTCGTGAAAAACGGCAGAATTCTGGAGCCAGTTGAGCAAACCATAGACCCGTCTTACTACGAAGAGTGGATGCGCCGCGGCCTTCCAAGTGTAGGGGATGTCGTCATGACAACTGAGGCCCCCTTGGGAGAAGTCGCGCGCTTAAACGCGCGGACAGCTCAGTACGCCCTTGGGCAAAGAATTGTAACCATGCGTGGGCGTCCAGGTTGCTTGGACAATGGCTACTTGAAGTACCTACTTCTGTCGGACGAAATGCAAGATCGCTTGTACCGGCGCGCCACAGGCACAACAGTTCAGGGCATAAGCCAGAAGGCGCTTCGGCAAGTAGAACTTCCGCTTCCTGATTTTGACATCCAACGCGCCATTGCCAAAATTCTTGGTGATCTGGACGACAAGATCGATCTCATGCGGGAGATAAACGCGACGCTAGAAGAGATGGCTCGAACGGTGTTTCGGACATGGTTTGTCGATTTTGAACCCGTCCGTGCTAAGGCCACCGGCGCAACCAGTTTTCGCGGCATGCCTCAGGAGCTATTCGAAACTCTTCCAGATAGCTTTCAGCCGTCCGAGATCGGAGATATTCCTGCTGGATGGTTTTCGAAACCTCTTTCGGACCTCATTGAGGTAAATCCTGCTCGACAATTGAAGAAAGGCGTTGAAGCAACCTACCTAGGGATGACGGATGTTCCCACGTCTGGGCCGGCACCTGCCAACTGGGCGCAAAGGAAGTTCACTTCAGGTATGCGGTTCAAAAATGGCGATACACTCCTCGCCCGGATCACTCCGTGCCTTGAAAACGGAAAGACTGCATTGGTCGATTTCCTCGATACGGGGGAGATTGGCTGGGGTTCGACAGAATATATCGTGCTGGCACCTCAGGGTTCTGCGTCCCGCGAATTTATCTATTGTCTTGCCAGGAGCGAGCGCTTTCGGGAATTCGCGATAAAGAATATGACCGGGACAAGCGGTCGCCAGCGCGTCGGTCACGAGTCCATATCCGGCTACAAGATGGTTGATCCTGGAACGGAGGCTCTCCAAGCATTTGAGCAACTCTCGAAACCGATGTTCGAGCGGATAACAGCGAACCGAGACGAGATTTCTACTCTTTCAGCTTTCCGCGATACGCTTCTCCCCAAACTCATCTCCGGCGAATTGGATGCACCGAGTCTAGAGGACCTTGGCCTCGAAGGTGGCGAGTAATGGCAGTTGAGGCATACACATTCCAATTATCCGCCTGCCGTGAATTGATGGAAAGCCATCCGGAATCTCTTGTTATTCGCCAGCAAGTGGAAGCGTTGGAAGACGCGATGCCGGACAAGCCAGGCATCGCCGTGTCCTTCTGCCGTACATTGATCGAAACGACCTGCAAAACCATTTTGGTAGATCGCGGCCAAGCACCCGATGGCGCTTGGGAAGCTCCAAAACTCATCGCAGAAACCACTAAGTTTCTTCACCTCGGCATTCACGACGACGGGCACACCGACCCCACTTTGAAGAACGGTGCGGAGAAGCTGTTGCGCGGGGTCAACTCGATCATTGATGGCGTCATGGAAATTCGCAACGCTCATGGGGCAGCGGCTCATGGTTCAGATGCCTACGCCCCTATGCTGGACGCGCGCTATGCCGAAATTCTCGCCAGAGCGACGGATGCTGTCGTCGGGCTATTGTTTAAAACCCATCTGAACGGCTCAGGCAAAGCGCCGCTGGCGCGCTTGCGATATGGCGATCACAACGATTTCGACGAATGGATCGACAATGATTTTGGGCCATTCGAAGTACTCGAAACGCCACTCGTCGCGAGCGAAGCCTTGTTTCGAACTGATAACAACGCCTATCGGGCAGCGCTTGTCGCCTTCAAACAGGAGCAGGATGGCGCGCAAGAACAGCAACAAGAAGAACCTGATGGAGGGGAGGCCGAGGCATGAAAGAGGATATCGTCGAACAGGCCGCCCTAGGTTGGTTTGAATCTCTTGGTTACAATACCGCGCGTGGTGCCGATATCTCCGTTGGAGCGGAATATCCCTTGCGCGAGTCGTATGAAGACGTCGTGCTTTTGCCCCGTCTCAAGGCGGCGCTCCGCAAATTGAATCCAGACTTGCCTGAAGACGCCATCGGACAGGCGGCGACGCTTGCGTCCCGTCCACCAGAACCAACGCTTGAACAGAACAACCGATGGTTCCATCGCATGCTGACGGATGGCGTGGACGTTGATTATCGCACGGCTGAAGGCGAAACGCGCGGCGACAAAGCGAAGTTGTTCGATTGGCATAATTTGTCTGCGAATGACTTTCTGGTGGTTCGTCAGCTCACCGTGAAGAATGGAGAACATACCCGCCGACCCGATCTCGTGATCTTTTTGAACGGTCTGCCGGTCGCCGTGATTGAACTTAAAGACCCGACTAACGAAGAAGCGACCCTCTGGACAGCGTTTGATCAGCTCCAAGACTACAAGTCTGCAGTCCCGGCGCTTTTTGCCTACAATGAAGTCCTTGTCGTCAGCGATGGTGACCAGTCGCGAGTTGGCTCCCTCACCGCAGATCAGGACCGGTTTACGCCTTGGCGTTCGATCAAAGATGACGGATATCCAGGCGCGCCGACGCTAGAAACCGTGATCACAGGCCTGTTTCGTCGCGACGCTTTGCTGGACTACTTGGCTCACTGCATTGTCTTCGAGGAGCACGAGCGCACAGGTCGTATCATCAAGAAGATTGGCGGTTATCATCAGTTTCGCGCGGTTCGCAAAGCACGCGAACGGGTGACACTATCCCTCAAGCCTGAAGGTGATGGACGTGGCGGCGTCGTCTGGCACACGCAAGGCTCCGGCAAGAGCTTGACCATGCTGATGCTCTCGGGCGCATTAATCGGGGATACTGCGCTTCAGAACCCGACTATTGTAGTTGTCACCGACCGCAACGATCTCGACGGTCAGCTCTTCGGTACTTTTGCTGATGGACGCGCGCTCTTGCGCCAGGACCCAGAGCAAGCTGCGGATAGAGAAGACCTTTCTAGCAAACTCAACCGCGCTTCGGGCGGGGTGATCTTTACGACTATCCAGAAGTTCGAAGAGCGTGCGGAGCCCGTCAGTGACCGTTCAAATATTGTGGTTCTAGCGGACGAAGCGCACCGTAGCCAATACGGTTTTCTTAAAGGCGGTGCGCGTTGGATGCGAGAGAACCTTCCGAACGCAACTTTCGTTGGCTTCACAGGTACTCCGGTAGAAGGTGATGACCGATCTACACGTGGTGTCTTCGGAAGCGACGTCGATATCTACGACATAAAACAAGCAATCGACGATAACGCTACAGTCCCGATTTACTACGAGATGCAGCTCATCAAGCTAATTCCAGACGATGAGGGGATAACAGAGGCTGAAAGGCTGATCGCAGAAGCAGCAGATGACGACGACGCGGGTTCGTCCGTCGATCCTGACATTGCAGTTCCGTTAGAGATGCTTGCAGGGGCAGACCAACGTCTTGAGACCTTGGCCTCGCAAATCATCAGCCACTTCGATCAGAGATCAGAGGTGATTGATGGGAAGGCGATGATTGTCTGTATGAGCCGCGATATCTGCATGAACCTTTACGATAAGATTATATCACTCCGGCCTGACTGGCACTCCGAAGAGGACGATGCAGGCGCGATCAAGGTCGTAATGGATTCAAACGTTACACCGCGGCGAGTGAAAAAGGACTCAACGGGTAAGCCAATTAGAGATGCCGCCGGGAATCCAGTTTACGAAGAAACCGTCGAGCAGTTCGAAAAACGCACACAACGGACCAAGTATCACGGACGGACAAAGACACGTCGTGAGAAACTAGCACTTCGCCTGAAGGACAATGCCGATCCGCTCAATCTTGTCATCGTATGCGACATGTGGCTGACGGGCTTCGACTGTCCTTCCCTTCACACAATGTATCTCGACAAGCCGCTCGCCGGGCATAACCTCATGCAGGCCATCGCCAGGGTGAACCGTGTCTTTGGTGACAAGCCGGGCGGCGTAGTCGTGGACTATTTGGGTATCGCCGACCAGCTTCGCGACGCAATTCAGACCTACACACAGGCTGGTGGAGAAGGAAAACCTGTCGAGAACATTCAGGATCAGGCAGTGCCCCTCATGCTGCGACATGCGGAGGAGTTAGCGGCCTTCTTCGGTGAATTCGATTATGTGAGCCTTGTCGCAGGTTCAGATGCAGATCAGCTCAGGGCTATTATCGATGGTGCCAATTACGTTCTTCAAAAGGAGAATGGTAAGAAGCGATTTGACGAAATGACTGTCCGTTTGTCGAAGGCGTTTGCACTTGCCGTGCCACGCCCCGAGACCAATGCAGTCCGTGAACATCTTGCCTTCTATCAGAATGTCCGCTCTGCAATCCGCAAGCGGTTCGACGATGAAAGCCACACACGATCTAGCGCAAGCTCGCCGGCAGTGAATCAAGTCATTTCAGGTGCAATTCGAACTGACGGGGTGATCGACCTTTTTGAAGTAGCCGGATTACCAAACACAAACGTAGGTATTTTGTCGGATGAGTTCCTTGACCGCCTCGAAGCACTGCCCCAGAAAAATCTAGCGCTTGAGACGCTCAAAAAGCTGTTGAGCGATCAAATCCGAACCCGTGAGCAGGTCAACATCGTACAATCGCGGTCATTTCGAGAGTCACTTGAGAACGTCTTAATTCGTTATTCGAACCGGGCGATTTCAACGGCGCAGGTCATCGAAGAGCTAATCGGCCTAGCAAAGTCCATTTCGTCGGCGATTGCTGAGGGTCATGAGACTGGCCTAACAGAAGAGGAGATAGCCTTCTATCAGGCGTTGGCTGACAACTCTTCTGCTAAGCAAGTGATGCAGGATGAAACGCTCAAGCAAATCGCTAGGGAGTTGGCTGAGAGCATCAAGCGAAAGGCGACTTTGGATTGGACACAGCGCGATACAGTTCGAGCCGATATGCGTAGGACCGTGCGTAGATTGCTCGCAAAGTATGGATACCCACCTGACGCACAGGAATCAGCTACCAAGCTAATCATTGCTCAGGCAGAACTCATGGCAAAGAATGAGGTTACCTAGTAACCAATCAGATTTTCGGTACCTGAGCGGAATACCTTGCGTAAGCGGCTAGTCTCACGGCTGGGCCGCTTGAGTGTACATTCAGTTGATTTCCACATGTTTTGTAGGTCGGGGCCTTTGGGGCACTTTGCAAGTCTGGCACTTAGGTTTTGACGCCTACCGCACATAGGAACTAAGGAGTATGATCCAAGTTCGATAAAGATCGTTATTTTTCAGCTTCTTCGGAAGAACTGGTGCCGCTGAAGGGACTCGAACCCCCGACCCCATCATTACGAATGACGTGCTCTACCAGCTGAGCTACAGCGGCACACTTCTCTTATCCGAGGCCCTGATAGGAACCTCCTCGCAGCCCTGCACGATAGCTCGAAAACTTGCGGGCGGATGACCGACATATCCATGTCTGCCGAAGCCATCCCTCAGCCGGGAACCCGTATGCGGCAATGCTAAAGATCGTTTAAACTGACAACAGGCGCGGCGCAAGTGGGGATCGACAAAGGCGCGGCAGGGGGTTTCTCTGCGGTAGCTGCGCCTCACAAGGTTGACCCAATGACGTTCATCCCGCATCTTTTGTTCAAACTGATTGTATCTTTACCCGGCTGAACCGGGTTCCCTGCACTTTTTCAAAGGTTTAAACTAACCGTCGCAATGTCGGGATACTCGAAAAAGACATATGTTCTGGATACGCACAGGTTGCGCGACCCTGAAAAGACGCTGGCGATTGTCGAGCCCTTTCTGAAAGACATGGGCATCACCCGCATCGCAAATCTGACGGGGCTGGACCGTGTCGGTCTGCCGACAGTGATGGTGACCCGGCCCAACGCGCGCTCGGTCGCGGTTTCGCTGGGAAAGGGCCTGTCGCTGAATGCCGCCCGCGCATCAGGGGTTATGGAGGCTATTGAATCCTGGCATGCGGAGCGGATTGAGCTGCCGCTGCGGTTCGCCAGTTATGCGGATCTTTCGCAATCGGTCATGGTCGCTGATGTGACACGGTTGCCGCAGGTGACCGGAGGTCGCTTTGATCCCCATGACAGCCTGCTTTGGATCGAAGGGCTTGATCTTGGCACTGGTGTGGGGTGCTGGGTTCCTTATGAGATGGTTGATACGGACTATACCACCTCGCCCGTGGGCGCAGCCCGGGCGTTTCCGCGAACCACCAACGGGCTGGCGTCGGGCAACGATGTGACCGAGGCGAGTTGTCATGCGATCTGTGAATTGATTGAACGGGATGCCACGACGCTGTGGCATCAGCGCCGCAGTGACCCAAGGCTTGATCACAAGACGATAGACGACCCAAGGTGCCGGCAGGCGATGGATCAAATTACTGGTGCCGGGCTTGATCTGGGCATTTGGGACACGACCTCGGACATTGGTATTGCCAGCTTTCGGTGCGCGATTTGTGAGTCCTCGGGCAATACGGGGCATATCGGGATCGGGGATGGATGCCATCCCGACCGCGCCATTGCCCTGTTACGCGCCCTGACAGAGGCCGCGCAAACCCGACTGACCTACATATCCGGTGCGCGAGATGATCTGGACCCGGATGAGTTCACCGATGCCGCCCGGACCGACCGCAGCGGCTATGTTCAGAACCTGATCGACCATAGCCCTGCCACACGGCCGTTCAGCGCCTGCCCGACCCATGTAAGCGACTCACTGCACGCCGATCTGGCCCTTTTGATATCCCGTCTGGCAGCGGCGGGAATGGACCAGGTGATCACGGTCGACCTGTCGCGTCCACAGATTGACATCGCCGTGGTACGTGCGGTTATCCCCGGATTAGAAGCCCCGCATGACGATCCCGACTATGTCGCGGGCCCCCGCGCGAAAAGGATTGGCGCATGACCGTTGTCATTTTCGTCGGACCCACGCTGCGCAATAGCGACGTCTCGGATCATCTGGAGGCCACCATTCTGCCGCCGGTTCAGCAGGGCGATGTGTATCGCGTGGCCCGGGATAAGCCGCGCGCCATCGGGATCATCGACGGGTTCTTCGACGGAGTTCCTTCGGTATGGCACAAGGAAATCCTGTGGGCGATCGAGCAGGGCATAACCGTCTTTGGCAGCGCCAGCATGGGGGCTTTGCGCGCGGCGGAACTTTCCGATTTCGGAATGATCGGGGTTGGACAGATTTTCGAGGATTATCGCAACGGCACCCTTAGCGACGATGACGAGGTTGCAGTTCTGCACAGCCCAGCGGAACTGGGGTTTCAGGCGCTCAGCGAGCCGATGGTCTCTATTCGGGCAACGGTTGCGCGTGCTGTGTCCGAGGATATCCTGACACGCGAACTGGCCGGGCGGATTCTGGAGGTCGCGAAAGAGCTGAACTATCGCGAGCGGGCCTGGACAACCGTGATTGAAAGGGTCGATGGCCGCTTTGACCTTTCGGAATTTGCAAGCTGGCTGAGTGCGGGGCGCGTGGACGCCAAGGGCAATGACGCCCGACAAATGCTTGCCACAATGGCCGAGTACTTGCGCGACAACAACCGAGCAGCAGCCGACCATAGGGTCGAGCGGACTCTGGCATGGCGCGACCTGTGTGCCCGCATCGACGCTGAAACCGAGGCCGGCCCGTCAAAGGACGTAGCGTTGGTGAATGAGTTGCGCCTGACCCCTGATCGCTTTGCTGCGATCCGGGAACGGGCTGCGTTGACCTTGCTGGCAAACGACGAATCCTTGCGGTTGGGATACGTCCCGGATCGTGAGGCGCTGGTTCGAAAGATGTCGGAACATCGGGTTGAGGCAGGATTGCCCCGGCAAACGGATTTGATGGCTTGGTTGCAGACCAACAACCTGGACCCGCAGCAATATGAGAGTTTTCTGGCCGACAGGTCGCGCACGGATCAGGTGATGTCTGCGCTGCAGGACAGAATAGATACCGCCATCCTGGACGAACTGCGCCGCGCGGGCGATTACCCGGAAATGTCGGACCGCGCCGCGCGAAAATCCCGGGTTTTGGCCGCGCAAGATCCTAACCCCGACCCGGGTGCGCCAGCCAGCGCTATGCGTATGTTAATCTGGTATTTTGAAACACAACTTGACCAAAGGGTCCCGGATGATCTTGAATCCTATGCAATTGCGCTTGGTCTGAGCGGGCGCGATGCGCTTATTGAACTGATTGAAGCCGAATTTCTGTTTTGCCAATTGGATGGCGACCCGATGGATGACAAGCCCTCCGACATGGCGGGCTGACACCGGAGCGCCGCGGGAGGGGAAATTGACGATCTGGCCCGAACAACCCGAAGACGAAGCACCGGGCACACGGTTCCTGCTTTATCCGCAGTCGCCCTTTTTGGAACCTGACGCCCAGTTGGAGTTGGTTGAAATATCCGCGCCACCCGGCACGATTGGCGCAGGCCCTTCGGGGCCGCGCATGTATACCGTCAACCCGGTCGGCAAAACGACCCCTTACGGAGCCATGGTGCCCGGCCCCGGTGGGCCGCAGATGTACCTGCCGCCCTGGGACGGCTATTTCCAACCGCCACCGGAACCCGACGAGTTCGGTAACTTCGTCCACATTGATCCGGCAAACCCCAGTTTCGAGGCCGCGCATCTGTTCGGATCGGCCCATTTCACCATGGATGTATGGGAAGGTTATTTCGGCCGCCCGATCCCCTGGCATTTCCGCAGAGACTTCGACCGGCTTGAACTGTCTTTGCTTCCCAGCCTCGACAATGCGCATATCGGTTGGGGATTTCTGGAAACCGGCGGAACGTGGGATCACGGTGATGAATACCGCGCCTATAGTCTGAACTTTGACGTGGTGGCTCATGAAATCGGGCACGCGATCATCTACAGCGTGATCGGGATGCCCTCGGACGGGGATGCTTCGGGTGAGTATTACGGCTTTCACGAATCCGCCGCCGACATGGTCGCGCTGCTGGCCTCTTTGCATTTCGGCTCGGTTGTCGAGGATTTGCTCGAAAACACGCGGGGCAATCTTTACACGTTCAACCGCCTCAGCCGGTTCGCCGAGCTGTCGCACAATGCACAAATCCGGATCGCAGCCAATGACCGGGTACTGTCCGAGTTTTCGCAAGGCTGGTCCAGTGAACATGCCTTGTCCGAGCCCTTGACGGGCGCGATGTTCGACATTCTGGTCGACATTTACCACGAACGCCTGCTGGTCCATGACCTGATCACCCCCGAGATGGAGCATCTGTCGGATCAATTGGAAGGATCACCCGAATACAGCGCGGTGATGCAGCAGATGTTCGATACCCGTTATGAAAAAAAACCCGACGGGTTCCGTACCGCCTTGCTTGAGGCGCGGGATTTCCTTGGGTCCTATCTGGCTGACGCATGGGAATTGCTGGATGCCGACATGCTCAGCTATTTCGGCGTCGAGCGCGCTTTGCTGGCGGTGGATCACGAGATCACCGGCGGCGCGTTCCGTCAGATCATCGAAGGCAACTTCCGCATGCGCGACATCGGGCTGACCACGGCAGGTCCGCGGCTGAAAGAACCTGATGAGACCAGCCACGCCTCGTCGGTGCGCACACGCGTACCCGGGTGAGACTGTGCAAGTGGCTTTGATTTTTGGTTGTTTTGTGGCATTTTATGCCCACGGGGTGATATTTATTGCAATTGGGCACGCATATTTTGCGCGCCAAAAAGGGGGGAGATGAGGTCCTGGACGTCGTCGATCCCGTATGAGGGAGAAAGTGATATGTCTGAGTCCTTGCTCAGTTTTTCCGAAGTGCTGTTATTTGGGCGACTGCTTCACGATCTGAAAATCACAAAACCGAAAACCGTCGCTGATGAAACAGTTCGTTTGGTGGCTTTCAAGAGAATCAAAGTGAACACCGATCTTTCGGTTTCAAACGACACAGTTGATAAAGAAGAAGTTGCTAGTGGTGATCGTATTCTGGTCACCGCGAACAAAAGGAAAAAGAACGGTATTTATCAAGTTGTCATTGATGCAAGCGACGCTGACAAATATCAATTGCAAGGCAGGGCCTTGGTTGGCGAAGATGGGCTGGTCAAAGTTACAGATGGGGATACCTATGGGGGCAGCTACTGGGAACAGGTCCTCAAAGATCCGCTGAATAACAGACAGCAATTCAAGTTCAGTAAGCGCCTTACCGAAAGGCTCGGCGAGAACAAGCAGCTCGAGGATCAATATGGCGACGACGCGCGGCTGGCGCGGATTTATGGCTTTGCCTATGAGGGTACTTACTTCGACTTGCCCGAACCAACGGTTTTCTTGGTCCACGGCAAAGGAGAAAGCGCGACGGATAACAACAGCCCGGGCAATTTGGCGTCCCGTGCTCCTAATGATCCCAGCCGTAGTGGAGTGGCCACTGCCGATTTTCAAATTGCAGACGACATACGTGTCTGGAATTACGACAAGGCCGACTATACGATCCGAATGGATGTCATGACGGGAATGTTCGAACAAGTCCTGCTGGATCTCTACTTTGGCTTCGACAGCCCTGCCATCAGCGGAGCAAAGGTCAGCGGCGCGAAAGTCAGTGGGGCCAAGGTCAGCGGTGCGAAAGTGAGCGGAGCCAAGGTCAGTGGGGCCAAGGTTAGCGGAGCCAAAGCGCGCGGTGACTGAATGGGTGCGACAATGAATGCGAAGGGCGTGCAATTTGCGCGCCCTTTTTCGTTCAGAATCCGGCCTTTTTCAAACCTTCGACAAAATGCTGCGTGTCATCCTCCAGACGGTCCGGCAGCACCTTGGCCCAGCGCGTCAGAGAGAAGTTGGGATGCGCAGCGCGGTGCTTGTCAGCAATCTGGCGTGCCATATCCATATTGCCCAATTGCGCGTGGCTGGCCGCCAGCATCCGTTGCCCCTCGGTCGGGTTGTTCATCTTGTTAACCGAGGTGATCACGTCGTCATAGCGCTTGAGGTTGTAATAGGCCCCGCCCAGATGCCACAGATACTGGTCCGGGAAATAAGGGTTCAGCCGCATCGCTTGCTGAAGATGCTGAATCGCCGTTTCATTGTCACCGGAATGGGCCAGCGCATCCGCGTAATCCGAGTGCATATCGGCATCGTTGGGGTTCAGCACCAGCGCACGTTTGTAGGATTCGATCGCCGCGTCATGTTCCTTGCGATAGAGCTGAACAAATCCCAGCTCCCCAAACCCACGTGCATCGGTGGGGTCCAGTTCGACCGCGCGCTGGGCGAACGACAGCGCTTTGTCCAGCGCGGTTCCAGGATCCTTCGTCCAGGAATAACGCCAGTCTATGTTGAGCGTTCGTGACAAAGCTGCGGCAGCGCGGGCATAGCCCTCATCGCGCTGCAGCGCGGACTCATAACAATGCTGCGCCTCGCGATTGTCCTGTCGCGTATATTTGAAGATATGGTGTTGCCCGCGCAGGACCGAGCCATAGGCCTGTAAATCAGCCGGAATCGACTGAACCATACGTTGCTTTTCATGAGACTCGATCATCACCGCCGTTGCCGCAACGATGCATTCCGTGACTTCATCCAGAATATCGAAGATGTCATCAATTTTGCGGTCAAACCGCTCGGCCCAGATCGTGCGTTCGGAATTGGCATCAATCAGTTCGGCAGTGATCCGAATACGACTGGATGACCGCCGCACATTGCCCCGCGCGATATAGCGCACATTCAACCGGCGGGCGGCCTCTTGCGGCGCCATCGATTGCGCTTTGAAAAAGAAGGATGAGTTCCGGGCGATGATGAAGAGGTTACGAAACTTGGACAGGTTCATGATGATGTCATCCGTCAGCCCTTCGGCAATCCAGTTGTCATCTTCTTCTCCGCCCTGGCTGACAAAAGGCAGCACGGCGACCGAGGGGATATCCGGGCGCTCCAGCACTTCCAGGCTCATATCGGGCCGCAAGGTTGCCGCCATCGTCGCGCCCTCGACCTCGCTGCGGACGCAATAGGTCGGCACTGGCGACAGGATGTTTTTCAGCTGTTTGGGGCCCAGAAACTCGTAACCATAACGCAGCCGGTTGCGGATCTGGTCATATACCGCCGAGCTGACATAGACCCGTTCGGGCTCGGCAATCTCCTGAAGGCGGGCAGCGATGTTGACGTTGTCGCCATGGACACCGCGTTCATCCACCAGAACCTCACCCAGATGAACACCCGCGCGGAACTTGATTTTCTGATCCGCCGCGCGGTCCTGATTGTGCTCGGCCGCGATTCTGTGCAGTTCCACGGCAAACTCGACAGCGCTGGTCGCGGTTTCAAACAGGACCAGAATGCCATCCCCGCGTACTTCGACAACATTGCCTTCATATCGGGTGCTGGTGGACTCAAGCTGAGACAACAGAGATTTCAACGCGTTATACGTCTCCATCTCATTCTCGCTCATCAATCTGGAGTAGCCGACAACATCGGCAAAGAGCACCGCCCCCAATTTTTGTCTGATTGTCCGTTCCGAACTGGCGTTATTCACTGGCAATACTCGACTGAATTTCCTCGTCGGCTTTGACGAGAGATGTCTATCAGAAACTGGTCCGACATGCGCGGATTTTCAACTTTGTCCCTTATTTTTTGGCGGCCAGCACCATTTGGACGGTGTGTTCGGCCCAAAGGTGACCACAGTTTCGTCACCCAGTTCCCGGGCCAGATCCTTTCGACGTTTGTCCCATTCCTCTTTCAGTACACCGACAACGACCATGTCATGGTAATGACCATCCGCATACCAGGCCTGCCGCATTGTGCCTTCGATCTGACATCCCACATGCGCGATCAAATCGCGGCTGATGTGATTGTCGGCGCGGTAGTAAGAGGTGATCCGGTTCAGCCCCAGTTGCCGGAACGCAAAATCCAGAAGCAGCGCAATCGCCCGGACTGCAACGCCCTGCCGCCGCACGGATTTGTCGATAAAGATCGGTATGACAGCATCGCGGTTGACCTGCGATATCGCCTCGAGCCCAATCATGCCCTGCGGCTGGCCGCTTTCGGATTCAATGATAAACCAGCACTTGCCACAATCACGCGACGCACAGACGGCATCACCCCAGATTTCTTCGGTTTGCAGCAGGTTCAGCGGAATGCGCGACGTTCGGTCGAAGAACGCCAGATCTTCGATATCTTGAAACCAACGCGCGACGATTTCCAGGTCAGATTTCTCCAATGGACGCAGTTTGAACAGTCTTGTGGCAGAATTGGACAAAAGAAAAACGCCCCCTGAAATAAGTGCTTTAAAGTATTCAAACGATACTATCACAATCGCGCCGAAAACAAGAATTGTGTTTTGGCTGCCTTGCGCATGTGCCCAGGTCAAAACGATGCAACCCCATACAATGTTTAATACAGCTTAGATGACCTCGGCACGGCTGAATGTGAGCGGCGTCACAGACAGCGTCCCAAAAGACCGCTAAATTGGGGATATTAACGAGTTGGCGCCCATGTTGCGTTCCGGGCGCGAGTTTTTATTTTCCTCCCTGTGACTGGGCGCGCCATCAACTGGCGTGCCCGTTTTTGTTCCGGCTTGGCATCATCCTTCAAATTGACGTTTCGGCACATGGGATTGGCAAAGATGCACAAGCCATTTTCCCCGCGCAACTCCATATCTGGTTGCACGATTAGCGCGGAGGCAAACAGATGTCAGATATTGAAAAACGAATTGAAGAACCCACACTCAACCGACTGAACAAAACGGTCGGCGTATTTTCAAAACGCGGCTGGAGGCCGATAGGGCCAGTGATCAAATGCACAAAAGGCTATTCTCAATATGTCCAGCGCCAGTGCTGCCTGTGCTGAGCAGTCTTTTGTGGGGGTCTGAGGGGCTAGCGTGGGTGAGTGGGTTAAGGCCAGCCCCTCCTGAGGGGGTACACGGATCGGCCAATACCGTCCGTTGGGTTCAATCTACCGAACTGGCGTGATCGGGAAAATTGGGGGAATCCCTTAATTCGCGGCTCTTGGCAAAATTGGTTTCGGATTTCCGAACAGTGAGTTTCCGAGGAAATCATGGACACATTTCCGCCACAATGGCACGATGATCTCGTGGGCGGCATGTTTGAATTTTAGCATGCACTGGTTTTCAAACTAGTTTCCGAGGGGGTTATGAGTGCGACATGCCGCCCCACGAATTTCCCAAAGACGGAATTTTCAAATGTGGCCTTTTCGGTCACATACCGCACAGTATTTTAATAAACTCGACATATTGTGGTCATGCGGACCACCTATACATCAAGTGCGACGCGCCTTGGGATGTCGACGATTTATTTGAGGGGGTACGAGTTCGGCGTGTCGCACCCTGCTAACCCAAACGTCTGGCTTTGCGCGTCGTTTCTGAAAATCACGCCACCCCGGCAGGAAACAATCAACCCGTTCAACAACGCTCACCGCGCTTATTCGGGCCCAAGATTGGTAAAGCAACACCATCCGTCAACGCACCTGCCGATCAGTGCCCTCGCTTACCGCGTCAGGTGTTCGGGCAGCAACGCAATGTAGCTGTCAGTGTCTTCTGTTGAAAGCGCGCCTCTTCGGGCCAACTCTTCGAGGCACAAACACGCAAGATCAAAAGCGCCCATCACGCTGTCTGCAAGAATGCAAAGCTTGGACAATTGAACGTCACTCAACGAGCGCAGACGACGCAGGTCCCGGACGAAAAAAGCGTCCCCATCGACAATTTGCGAATGCGCCCGTCGGCGCAGTTTCGACCTCAGAGAGCGGCTGCCCAATACCGGTTTCAGGAAATCGAAACTGTGAAAAACAAACCCTTGCGCGCGCAGCTCGCTTTCAAGTTCACCAAATGTCGGTTCATTTTCGTACAGAGGGAAAAAGCGAACTTCTGTTTGGATCACCAGCGCATCAGACAGCTTTTGTCTTGCGTTTTGCATAACGCTCAACTCTCCGCCCTGGATGTCGATCTTGAGCAAGTCGACAGGTGGTACATAATCCAGATCATCCAGACGTTCGGTCTCAATCTCTTCTACGGCTTCGATCCGCATGGGCCTTCCAAAACCCAGATATGCTGCGCTGGCTCGGTCTGGTTTGAACAGTGATGTAAACCCTGAATGTCTGGTCAGGTTGAGTTGAGCAGGACCACCAGCCCCAATGGCCGTGCAATAATATGTCTCGTTGGATGCGGCTTCGTTCAACAGCTTTTGATGCGCTTCAGGATTAGGCTCGAAACCCACAACTTCGGCTTGGCCATGTTCCAGAAGATGCCCATACGACGGCGTGCCTTCAATTGGATTTGCGCCAATGTCCACGACACTAACGGTTTGAAAGCTGTCCAGTTTGCAGATGAGCCATGCCAGCCTTTCGGTTTTTTCAATGTTCTTTCCACCACTTGCTGTTTTTCGGACAGGAGAGTTCTTTGCCCGGGTCAGAGCCCTCGACAACGCCCTGCTCACGTGATCCGAAGAGGAAGGCAGAATGTTTCTCAGCCGATGTATCTTCAAATTCCCTTTTTGACCGCTTTGGATTCGCGTCAGTAGTTTCGACATCGGCACCGAGGGGTGCATCACGCGCGTATCTTCTTGCGACTTCTCAAGAATTTCCTGCATGTGAGGAGGGTTTGTATCAAAGCATTTTCTGTCAAAAACACCCTTGAAATCATATAGGTCAGTTACGCGGAGCGCCCCTTTGTGGGCCGCAGTTGCAAGTATGGCTTCATCGTTTACGCGAAGCGCAGAATGATGGTTTTGAACCTTCTTTCTGAGCGAGAACATGTCCGGGATTAACCGGGCGCTCACGCGCGTAACGGGAAAGATACACCCATAGTGAGTGTCCTCTTCGATTTGCTCCAGGTGTTTTGAGAATTTCCGCGGTTCGTCAAACCTTCGCAAGTCTGCGGCAACTGCGTCACTGGTGTTCGATTGCAGAATTGATTTCACCGCTTTCGCCGCGTCCTCACTTAGAAACACATCGGATTCTATCAGACAATAATATTCATAATCCGCGAGCTGATGGGCGGCGGCATAATAGCAATAATCCCCACATAACCAGCCCCAATCTCGAGGATGTCTTTCGAATTGCCAGTTTGCCAGGACGGAAGGTGACAACGAGATCTTTCTTGCCTCGGGAAAATCCAAATTGCGCTCTGTTTCATCACAGACAACGAATGTGTTGGGTGAAACATTGGCTTTCAGGTTGTTTAGGAGCGTCAGAATTTGCGAGCTGCGTTCATGAGTTCGAACGAGGAAGGCAGTGTTATCGATGGTCATAGGAGGACTTTTGCCGTCGAACTTCGATATTGGCAAGCGGCTCGATAGCAGCCCGGCAAATGGACGGTTTTCACCTGCATCGAGGTTCCAATTGCTGGCTCGCTTTCCCAGCCGAGACCACCCGCACCGCTTTGTGTACCCAATGGCGACCGTAGATCCGTCTGTCTGGCGACCCCGGCAGGATTCGAACCTGCAACCTGCCCCTTAGGAGGGGGCTGCTCTATCCAGTTGAGCCACGGGGCCGCGTAAGGCTGTCTGTAACCGGCTTTTTTCGGATTGTCATCGGTTATGCGTAACAGTTGAACAGATCGCCCTGTTCACGCTACCATTGTCGAAACAAACTATGCAGGTATCCCCGGTGACAACAGAAACTAAACGCCCTCTTACCCTTCGTGATGTCTCGGAAGCGTCCGGAGTGTCCGAAATGACGGTCAGCCGGGTGCTGCGAAACCGAGGGGATGTGTCGGATGCGACCAGAACCCGTGTTCTGGCTGCGGCGAAAGAGCTGGGATACGTACCCAACAAGATCGCGGGCGCGCTGGCGTCCAGCCGGGTCAATCTGGTGGCGGTGATCATACCATCGTTGTCGAACATGGTTTTTCCCGAGGTGCTGACCGGCATCAATCAAGTGCTGGAAGATACCGAATTGCAGCCCGTCGTGGGCGTGACCGACTATCTGCCCGAAAAAGAAGAGAAAGTGCTGTACGAGATGCTGTCGTGGCGACCATCAGGCGTCATCATCGCCGGATTGGAGCATACTGAAGCCGCGCGCGCCATGTTGGATTCTGCCGGTATTCCGGTGGTTGAAATCATGGATACCGACGGCAAACCCGTGGATGCTATGGTCGGGATTTCGCATCGCCGGGCCGGGCGCGAGATGGCCCAGGCAATCCTCAAAGCAGGGTACGAACATATTGGTTTCATGGGCACCAAGATGCCGCTTGATCACCGGGCACGAAAGCGCTTCGAAGGGTTCACCGAGGTGCTGGGAAAACACGGTGTCGAAATCGAAGATCGGGAGTTTTATTCCGGAGGTTCAGCGCTGGCCAAGGGGCGAGAGATGACGCAGGCCATGCTGGATCGGTCTCCGGAGTTGGATTTTCTTTATTATTCCAATGACATGATCGGGGCGGGTGGACTTTTGTATCTGCTGGATCAGGGAATCGATGTGCCCGGGCAAATCGGTCTGGCCGGGTTCAATAATGTCGAACTGCTGCAGGGGCTGCCGCGCAAACTGGCGACCATGGATGCCTGCCGGCTTGAAATCGGTCGGCAAGCCGCCGAAATCATCGCGACGCAGCTGCAAAACCCCGAGGCCGAGATCGAGAGCCGGGTAACGCTGACCCCCAAAATCAGTTTCGGCGATACGCTCAAACGGCGCTGAGCTGGTGACACTGCGTCATCTGGACAACAAAACCGCGCGCGCTGTTTTCATGGATCGTCACGCGCTTTTGGAACCGCCTGCGGGCAGTGCCAAAGGGGCCGCCCTTCTTAGCCTGATCCATCGGCTTGGCTTCGTGCAACTCGACAGTATCAACACCGTGGCACGCGCGCATGACATGATCCTGTTCGCGCGCAGGCCCACATACCGGACGTCCTACCTCAAACGGCTGTATGAGCAGGATCGCGCCTTGTTCGAGCACTGGACCCATGATGCAGCTGTAATACCGATGGGTTTCTACCGCCACTGGCACCTGCGGTTTCTGCGCGACGCCGAGATGCTGAAAGCGCGATGGAAGAACTGGCGCCGAGACGGATATGAACAGCGCTTTGACAAAGTCATGGAGCATATCCGGGATCACGGGCCTGTCGGGTCATCGGATGTGGGCAAGGATGAAAAGAAGGGATCAGGTGGTTGGTGGGACTGGCACCCCTCTAAAACGGCACTGGAGTATCTGTGGCGATCCGGGGCACTGACCGTTGTCGGACGTGAAGGATTTCAAAAGCAATATGACCTGACCGAAAGGGTGATCGACACGCATCTCTGCCCCGGAAATCTGCCTTGTGACACCGAAGGAACAGTGGACTGGTTGTGCAATGCGGCACTTGACCGATTGGGCTTTGCAACATCCGGGGAGCTGGCCGCCTTTTGGGATACAACCACCGCCGCAGAGGCAAAAGCGTGGTGTGAGCAGGCTCTGACGCGGGGAGAAATCGAGCAAATCAGTGTAAAATGCGCAGACGGGCGCGACCGAAAAACCTTTGCCCGGCCCGGCTTGATTGACGCAGCACTCAATCTGCCGACAGCGCCCGGCCGTATCCGGGTCCTCAGCCCGTTTGATCCAATGTTGCGTGACCGAAACCGTGCCCAGCGGCTGTTTGGGTTCCATTACCGCATCGAAGTTTTTGTCCCCGCCGCCAAGCGTATCTACGGCTATTATGTGTTTCCGCTACTGGAAGGGGACCGGCTGATCGGGCGCATAGATATGAAGGCGCACAGAGACAAGGATCTGTTGAATATTCGCGCGGTCTGGCCGGAGAAAACCATGAGATGGTCCGATGCCCGCACCAGACGGCTTGAGGCCGAATTGGATCGGGTCCGCCGGTTTGCGGGGCTGGGACAGGTCACATTTGAAAGGGATTGGCTCAAAGAGCCCATGAAACCTTAAACCGCTATTCTTCCAACCCATATAACTCGGCCAGCAGGTCCAGCAACAGTTCGTGGCGCTCCTGACCCAGCAACGATTTCATATGCGCGGCCTGTTCCACCATCGCTGCCAGATTGGCGTATATGATTTTTTCGCCCGCATTGCTGATATCGACGATTTGCCGCCGACGATCCTTGACATCGGGTCGTCGGGCAATCAGCTTTTTGTCTTCAAGGTTTTTCAGAATACGGGTCAGGCTGGGCAACAGCAGGCAGGCGCGCTCGGCGATTTGCGTCGGCTCAAGCGGCCCTTCTTCTTTCAAGACACGCAGAACGCGCCATTGTTGCTCGGTGACGCCAGCATCAGCCAACACGGCCCGAATTGGCCCCATGACTTTTTCCCTGGCCCGCAACAAGGCAATGGGCAGGGAGCGCGACGTCAGCGGAAGATCGCCAGACATATGGAATTGTTGCCGAAATCTAAAATGATAGCAAGTTCAGATAGTTTTCGATGCCAATTGACAAGTTTAGAGTCTGTTTTCGCGCATTGCCGCAGCAGCTTGCGCATATCCGCCCGAGGCACCGTCGACAAAGTGGACATGATCATCGCGCGTTGCCGACGGCACAAAACACGTCATCATCGCCTCTTTCTGGGCGTGCAGACCATAACGAATTTTGCCCAGCGCCTGCGCATCATCCAAAAGCCTGGTGATCTTCGACAAGGTTGACGCATCGCAATCCAATGTCATTTTTAACCCGTCGTCGAATTTGCGAAAATCGGCGTTGCGGCTAACCATCTCCTTGTAATGAGCGGGCTCGAACTGGCCCAAGCGCACCCCCGTTTTAAACAACAACGCGATCAAAAGGTTTTCGACCATCAGCCGCGCCTTGTGCGGCAGCAAGCGGCGTCCGGCGCGTGAGACATGGGCATCGATATCAAGGCCCGGCGGCGGCCATTTGATCGGGGGGCCCTTCGCCGCAACCGGGTGACCACCACGCTCAAGCACTTCGGCCACAGACAGCACCGCTTGGGTTAAAGTCGCGAAATCCCCTTCATCAGTGTCGTTTTCCGGTTGAATGACCAGCGAAACGATGTCTCCATTCCGGGACTGACTGTTAGACCACCTGCACGATAGCCCGGTCAGGTCGGGCTGAGCATCCGGTGCGGCCGGCGGCACCAGGTCCTGTCCTGATTTCATCCGTGCCTCGGCCCAGGCCAGACCACCGCCCGAGAACATGGCATAATCCACCCCCGAGGATGGCCCAAACCGCGCAACCCTCAAATCCCGTCCTGCAGCGCGGATATCGGAAATCGAAACGAGTGAGGCGCGCAACGAGATGGAAAACTCGGCCTTTGCCCAACTGCGCAACGTCGCGAGCGTATCTTGCGCAGCGGCACTGTCCTTGCCCGGTATGGCAAACGCGGCCCCGTCGCCTCCAAAAACATAGGGAAACACCCTGCCGCCCAGCGCATTGATCATGCCCGAGATCACAGCAGCACCCACCATATTGACCGTCTTGTAGCGCCCCCGCGCGATCTCGCCGGTTGAATCCACGATATCGGCAACGCCCAACACCCAATCCTCGGGCACGGGTGTGAATTTTGAAGGGTCGCTTAGGCTTAAAAAGTTACTGGATATTGGAATCGTGTCATAAAAATCAGTTTTGGTTTCAGTCATGATCTATCCTGAATTGCCTGTTCCGATTTCTTCACATAGCTCGATTGTGAAGCCTTTCCGTCCTTTGACCCTCTAAACACATGCTTGTGCCCCGCCGAACGACGTGTCAAGCAGACCGCCGAGGAGGAGATCGATGCAGGCAGGTTTGGTAGTATTGTGTCTGGCATATGTCCTCAGCCAGTTCTTTCGCGCGTTCCTTGCGGTTCTGACCGTGGATCTGGGTCGCGATATCGGCGCAACCGCCGAGGATCTGGCCTTTGCCTCGGGTCTTTGGTTTCTGGTGTTTGCGGGCATGCAAATTCCGGTCGGCTGGGCGCTGGATCGAATTGGACCCCGTCGCAGTTCTGCAATCCTGTTGCTGGTCGGAGGAGCAGGCGGTGCGGCACTGTTCGCGGTCGCAACAGCGCCCGTTCATGTCAGCCTTGCGATGGCATTGATCGGGGTGGGGTGCTCGCCAGTTCTGATGGCGTCCTATTTCATCTTTGCGCGTCAATTCCCGCCTGCGAAATTCGCCACGTTGGCTGCGGTGATGCTGGGGGTAGGGTCGGTGGGAAATCTGGTGGCCTCTTATCCGACTGCATTAGCAGTGGAATGGGTGGGCTGGCGCGCAACACTGACCGGTTTGGCGGTGATCTCCGCCATTGTGGCGCTGGGCATCTGGGCGACGGTACAGGACCCCGAGCGTGTCGAGACCGAGCATAAAGGGTCCGTTCTGGATTTGCTGAAAGAGCCCGCCTTATGGGCGATCCTGCCGCTGATGCTTGTGGCCTATGCGCCATCAGCGGCGCTGCGCGGGCTTTGGGCAGGGCCTTATTTGGGCGATGTCTTCGGGCTGGGTACAACACAGATCGGACAAGCCACGCTGATCATGGGTACCGCCATGATTGCCGGAACCTTCGCATATGGGCCACTGGATCGGGTTTTGAAGACCCGGAAATGGGTGATCTTCGGCGGCAACGCATCTGGTGCTTTGGCGTTGGTATTGCTGTGTCTCTGGATCGATAGCACGGTCTGGCAATCTGTGGCCTTGCTGGCCATCATCGGGTTCACCGGGGCCAGCTTTCCGGTCATTATGGCCCATGGCCGCGCCTTTGTGCCGGCGCATCTGGTGGGTCGCGGCGTGACACTGCTGAACCTGTTTGGCATCGGCGGCGTCGGGCTTGCCCAATTCGCTACGGGTCGTATTCACGCTGCCAGTGTTGGGATTAGCTCGACGGCCCCTTACACCGCAATCTTCGGGTTCTTCGCCATCACCCTTGCCATTGGATGCGTGATCTATCTATTCAGTCGCGACAGCATTGACTGACGGATTGGAGACGCCCGTGCAGGATATCGAGGTCATCGCACCCAATCTGAAACACTCCCTGTCGGGCGTGACAACCACGGTGGTCCGGCTGTTGCCGATACAGGAAAAGATGATCGGCATCCGCGCGACCGGCCCCGGCCTTCCCGACGATTTACCCCATATTAGGCTCTGGAAACTGCTGTTTCTGCCCAATCGCAAACGGGTCTGGCATGCGCGGCGTAATACCGAGATGCTGATGGGCCTGATCCTGCGCACTGTGTTCCGACGCAACTACAAACTGCTGTTTACCTCTGCCGCGCAACGCAATCATTCCGGGTTTACGAAACGGCTGATCCGCAAGATGGACGCGCTGATTGCAACAACCCCGCAAGCGGCCTCGTTTCTGGAACATCCCGCCACGGTCATCATGCATGGGGTGAACACCGACCTGTTCCATCCCACCGAGGACAAGCAAGCCCTGCGCCAGAAACTTGGTCTGCCCGATGGGCTTCTGATCGGCTGTTTTGGCCGCATCCGCCCGCAGAAAGGCGTCGATTTGCTGGTAGACGCCGCGCTCAAGGTCCTGCCCCATCACCCGAATGCCCATGTGATCTTCACCGGGCGCGCCACCAAGGAATTCGAGGCGTTCCAAGCCGAGCAAGAGCAAAAGCTGCAAGACGCAGGCCTTGGTGACCGCGTGCATTTTCTGGGTGAACGACCCTGGGACGAGATTGTCGAGACCTACCGCGCGCTTGATCTGTTCGTCGCCCCCGCACGTCACGAAGGGTTTGGCCTGACCCCGCTTGAGGCGATGGCCTCCGGCGTGCCCGCCATAGCCTGCCACGGGGTTGGTGCATTCAGCGCGCAGATCAGGGATGGCGAGACAGGCCGATTGGTCGAAAAGGACAACGCACCGGCATTGGCTGATGCTCTGGAAGACATGTTGCAGGATAGTACCGCGCTGGCCACAGCCGGTCAGGCCGCCCGCACTCATGTTGAACAGAATTTTCGAATCGAGGGCGAGGCACAGGCCATCGTCGAGGTTTATCGATCCTTGCTGAAACAACCCTGAACGGGTTTGAACCGTGTCAAATCGGTGTGACGGGGCGAAATAAGCCGAAACGCCTCTTTTTTCTTTGCCGCAACGCGGCTATGAACGCGCGTCCTTAACTTTGGAGACATGAAATGGGCTATCGCGTCGTTGTCGCCGGCGCCACGGGTAACGTGGGCCGCGAAATGTTGAACATTCTGGCGGAACGCCAGTTCCCGGTCGATGAACTTGCCGTGCTGGCAAGCCGTCGTTCGCTGGGTACCGAAGTAAGCTTTGGCGACAAGACACTGACCACCCAGGACATCGACACTTTTGATTTCACCGGCTGGGACATGGCGCTGTTTGCCATCGGCTCGGACGCAACCAAAGTCTATGCGCCCAAGGCGGCTGCGGCGGGTTGTGTGGTGATCGATAACAGCTCGCTCTATCGCTACGACCCGGATATCCCGCTGATCGTGCCGGAATGTAACCCGCAGGCGATCCACGACTACAAGAACAAGAACATCATCGCGAACCCCAACTGTTCGACCGCGCAGATGGTTGTCGCGTTGAAGCCGTTGCATGATCGTGCCAAGATCAAGCGCGTTGTGGTGTCGACTTATCAGTCGGTCTCGGGTGCCGGTAAGGAAGGCATGGATGAGCTTTGGGATCAGACCAAGGCGGTATACAACCCCACCACCGAGGTGGAACCGAAGAAGTTCCAGAAGCAGATCGCCTTTAACGTCATTCCGCAGATCGACGTCTTCATGGAAGACGGCTCGACCAAGGAAGAGTGGAAGATGGTTGTCGAAACCAAGAAGATCGTCGACCCGTCGATCAAGGTCACCGCAACCTGCGTCCGCGTGCCCGTGTTCGTTGGCCATTCCGAGGCCGTGAATATCGAGTTCGAAGAATTCCTGGACGAAGATGAGGCCCGCGACATCCTGCGCGAGGCTCCGGGCATCATGGTGATCGACAAGCGTGAGGCCGGCGGCTACGTCTCACCCATCGAATGCGCGGGCGATTTCGCCACCTTCATCAGCCGTATCCGTCAGGACTCGACCATCGAGAACGGCCTGAACCTGTGGTGTGTCAGCGACAACCTGCGCAAGGGCGCGGCTCTGAACGCGGTGCAGATCGCCGAATTGCTGGGCCGTGAGGTTTTGAAAAAGGGCTGATTGGCTCTCCTCATCACGATTGCATGGGCCGTTCGCAAGAGCGGCCCTTTTTGCTTGAAAAGCCTTGCGACGCCTGCAACCTTGGCGCGAAAATTCCTTTGTTGTGAGCTTTTATGAAACGTCTGACTTATCTCCTGATCCTTATGCCAACCCTGCTGCACGCCGAGACCTTTGCCATCGACACCAAAGTCAGCGCAGTGACGATGTATCCCCGAGGCGCAGAAATAACCCGGTCCGGGTCATTCAGCGTCCCGGCTGGAAATCACCGTCTTGTCCTGCTCGGAGTCCCGGAAGGGAGCGTGGAGAGTCAGTTTTTGACTATGCAAGTGCAAGCTGACGGGTTGACCCGCACCGCGCTGATCGTCCGGGAAGGGAATGTTCCATGGCATGATTACGTCAGCGATGACGTCAAGGCCGCCGAAGATCGTGTCACTCGGGTCGAGCGTCGGATCGAGGCGGTCAAGACTCTGGCCGAAACCGCGCGGTTGAAAGCCCAGGCCGCGCAGCACAAGATTGCGTTTCTGTCCAATCTTGGCCGCAATGAAGGGCTTGCCGGATCAGATGCTGAAAACCTGCGCAACATCGCGCGGATGATCGACCAGGAAAGCCTTGACGCAGAGAACGCCGCCCAGGCAGCAGAAATAGAAGCGCGCGAAATCGAAACACAGCTTGAAGATCTGGAAATCGAATTGCAGGCCGCCAAGGCCGATCTTGCTGCCCTGCTGCCGGAAACAGACGCGCGTGTTTTTGTGGCCGTCGACATCAATGCGCCTGAAGATACGGAAGGAATGGTGTCGCTGTCCTATCTGGACACGTATAGCGCCGGCTGGCAGCCGGGATATGACTTTGACCTGATCACCACAGGTTCGCCCGAGGTGCGGATCGACCGCCGCGTTCTGATCACGCAGGAGACCGGCGAGAATTGGCAGGACATCACACTCAGCGTCTCGACGCTACAACCGGTCGGACAAAATAGCGCGTCGTCGATCAGACCCCAGCGCCGCACCATCAGTGAAGAGGTCGCAAAACTCGAAGAACCGGTGGTTGAAGCTCCTGTCGTTGTCGAAGAGACCCAAAGATGGATGCCAGATGCAGCATCGGTCGAAGGAACGGGGCTGACCTATACCCTTCCCGGACCGATCTCATTGGCCAGCGGCTATACGATTGCTGAATTTGCTTTGGACAGCAGAACCCAATCGGCAGAGCTTTTTGCAACGACCACCCCGCTGAGAGATGACACCGCCTATCGCACAGCACGCTTCACCAACCCTTACGAGCAGAACCTGCTGTCGTCGAACGCGGTGAGGTTTCGGGTCAACGGCGTGCTGGTCGCTACTGATTCCGTTTCGGATATCGGACCCGGTGAAGAGGTCGAAATGGGGTTCGGCCCACTGTTTGGGGTGACCGTGCAGCGACGCATTCTGAACCGCAGTACCGGTGATGTCGGTCTGATTTCCCGTTCCAACCAGAATGTGGAGCGCGCGCAGATACGGGTCGAGAACTTTACCGATCAGACATGGCCCCTGCGCATTCTGGACCGCGTACCTTATTCGGAACAGGATGATCTGGACATCACATGGACGGCGGACCCTCGGCCGACCACGGAAAACGTCGACGACCAGCGCGGCATTCTGGCCTGGGAGGTCGAGTTGAAACCGGGCCAATCGGAAACCCTGCAGCTGGATACAACCCTGAACTGGCCGGAAGGAATGGTTCTCGACTAGCCCGCGCCTGGAAGCTGTTGCACGGATGTTGGAACTTCCGATCCTGGCCGGATTGTTTCGACCCGTCCAATTGACAAAGGCGTCAATCAGACCACAATCACATGGCAAATCGCAAACGGGCGGAAAGACAGCCCGGATAAACAATGATCGAGGCTAACCTGCAGTTTTTGGCCACCAATAAACCTGTACGAGGATTGATCTTCTTCTGCTCGGCCCTGTTGGTCGCGCTGATGGCCGTTGGATTCACCGGGCATTACTTTGCGGCAGGCGATTCCATAGCGCTTCTGCGTCCTCAGGTTGGCGTGTTGCTTGTGTTCAGCACGGTCGTGCTTTTGGCCGCGCGCGCAAGGAAGTTCGCGCTTTTGACCCTTGCCTCTGCCACCATCGCCATCGGTTCCGTGGCCTCGGGCGTGATCTCTCCTGCAGATGACTGCGATGACGCCTGTTTGACGCTCTATCAGAAAAACCTGATGTCCCAAGCCTGGCCGCGGTATCCGCTGACAGATGACATCCTTGCCTCGGGTGCGGACATCGTGACCCTGCAAGAGGTCTCCAGCCACAACCAGAAATACATGAGCCCCCTGTTCGAGCGCTACCCGTCATCGGCAATCTGCGAATTCAGACCCGAACAGAACGTGGCGATCCTGTCGGCGCTGCCGGTCATCGAAGGATCGGAATTCTGTCTGCCGGGTGACGGTATGGTCGGGGTGCAGATCGTGACCCCAACCGGGGACCCTTTGTGGGTTGTATCGCTACACCTGAGATGGCCTTATCCCTATAGCCAGTTCGAGCAAAGCAAGATAATTGCTCAACGCATTAAAGAACTTGATGGCCCGGTGATCATTGCAGGTGATTTCAACATGGTGCCCTGGGCCAGCAGTGTCCGGCGCATCGGCACAGCCGCGAACAATCGAAATTTTGGCTCGATCCTGAACACTCATTCGCTGGGTAGCTGGATGGTTCCGATGCCGATTGACAATCTGCTGGTGCCCAAGGGCAGCACGGGCTCGGCCGAGCTGCGCCCTTTCATGGGGTCCGATCATCTTGGGATTAAGGCGCGCATTGGCCTGCCGCGTTAACCCCTATTGCCCGCTTTCGACAAGACCTTTCAGATTGTCCAGCCCGCGCTCGTAATCGGCACCAACCCACTTGTCCATCATCAGGCCCATCCACCGCGACATGGGGTTCAATCCCAGATCGGATTCAAACCCCCACGTAACCTGAGTTGCAGCCCCTTCAGGTTGCAGAACAAACGAAGCGGATGCCTTACCCATAGAGCCAAAATCAAGTGCCGTCTTTACGCTTTGATCCGCGACGCTTTCGATGATTTCCTGCGAACCGGTTCCGACCTGCGGATGCTCGGAGCTCCAGTTCAGAACGTTCCCCACCCCAAAAGCCGGCCCGTCATAAGACAGCTTGGTTTCCGGGTCCCGCGACAACCAAGGTGACCACTTTTCAGTTTCCTGCATGGAGTTTACGTATGGAAATATGGCGCTGGCCGGGGCGTTGATCGTAACGCTGCGCGATACTTCGGCCTTGCCCGGCAACACATAGGATATGCCGACCAGAGTCAGCAGAAGAACTAAAATCGTCAGTAAAATTCTTTTTATAAACAACATATTCAGCCCTTACATCAGATACAGGCATCCTGAGCTTAACACAGAATGCGCTGAATCCGATGTACGCGCGACCGAGATTGGGGGTCTGTGGGATCAGACCGGCTTGAACGCGCCGGTTTCCGGATCGTAGCACTGCAGTCCGCCTTCGCCGATATCGGTCCAGAGACCGTGAAGGCTCAGCGCGTTGGACTCGACCGCTGAAGACACAAAAGGAAAGGTCATCAGGTTTTCCAATGACGCCACGACCGCCTGTTTCTCAAACTGTCGCGCCTGATCGGTTCCATCTTCGACATCTGCAACCAGATCGTATTTGGGTTTAAGGATATCCATCCAGCGCCCGACAAAGCTGTCTTTGGCTTCAAGTTGCGGGGCTTTGCCCTTGCACATGTCGATGCAGCCTTGAACGCCACCGCATTGTGAATGACCCAGAACGATCAGATGTGCCACTTTCAAAGCCGTAACCGCGTATTCAATCGCAGCACTGGTGCCGTGATGATCGCCATCCGGGGCATACGGCGGCACGAGGTTCGCAATGTTGCGGTGAATAAAGAACTCACCCTGATCCGCTCCGAAAATCGAGGTCACATGAACCCGGCTGTCGCAACATGAAATTACCATCGCGCGCGGGCGCTGACCTTCGGTCGCCAATCTCCGATACCAGACCTGGTTTTCCGAGTAAGTCGTCGCCTTCCAACCGTGATACCGTTTCGCCAGGTAAGTTGGCAGAGGTTTGGCTTTTTGCATTCCGTGGTCCTTGCGTACTGAGATTATCCGCTCTGTAACCCGAATTCTCGCAAAATTCGAGACATTATCGAGATGCGGGTCAAGGATTTGCAAAGGAGTTTGATGGCAGGATCGTCCCGTGCCGTGGGGGCATGCAAGCTGAGGTGAACGTGGTGGAAAAGATAATCACGCTTGAACAAAAGGAATCCGTGCGGCTGGATCCGGATCGTTTGAACATGCTGTGTCGTCAATTGGGCGATACCAACGCAATCGATGTTCTGTGCCGCACGGTCGAGGAATTGGCCGTGCGGCTGTCTAATTGCGAACGGTTCTGGCGACAGCGCGATTGGACGGGTCTGCGCAAATGCGCCAAATCCCTGATCGCCATCGCCGAACAGATCGGCATGACTGCGCTGGCCCGCGTGGCGGGGGATGTGTCACACGCCGTGGATGCAGGCGATGTTGTGGCAACAGCGGCCACGCTGAACCGAATGATCCGGGTCGGAGAACGCTCATTGACGGCGATCTGGGATCAGCAGGATCTTTCAGTGTGACGGGGGTTGCGGGCGGGCCATCGACCGCTAGTCTGGGCGCATCCCAAATCAGCCGAGACACCCATGACCCTGTCCTTTGCCCAGCCCGATGATGTGGCCCTGCCTCTTCATGTTGTTTCCCAATCCGATCTGGACGACTGGTTGTCGACACAGACCGATCACGTGCGGTCCTGGGTTGCGACCAACGGATTTACCGGGGCGCTGGGTCAAACCCTGCTGGTACCCGATCAAAACGGCGCGCCGGGTTTGGCACTGGCAGGGTATGGAACCAGCGACAAGCGATCCCGCAAACGGTTCCCGTTGGCGGGCGCTGCCGAATCTCTGCCACAAGGAACCTATCGGATCGCGTCCGGCGTCCCTGCCGAGGCTTTGGCCACCGAAGCGTTAGGTTGGCTGCTGACGGGTTATGCGTTTGACCGCTATGCCACGCAATCTGCGGCCAAAGCGGCGCTAATGGCTCCGGATGGGATCGACGCCAAGCAGATCGAAATCCTTGCCGAGGCCGAAGCTCTGACCCGCGATCTGGTGAACACGCCTGCCTCCGACATGGGGCCTGCACAATTGCAGGCTGCCGCAGAATCTCTGGCGGCGGAATTCAATGCGACGTGCTCGGTCATCGTGGGCGACGGCCTGCTGGATCAGAACTTTCCGATGATCCACACGGTTGGACGCGCGGCCGAGCAAGCCCCTCGGTTGATCGAGATGACCTGGGGAAACACTGGTCCCAAGCTGGCCCTGGTCGGGAAAGGTGTGTGCTTTGACACAGGCGGGCTCGACCTGAAGCCCGCATCCGCCATGGGGTTGATGAAAAAGGACATGGGCGGTGCAGCCAACGTGCTGGGGCTGGCCCGGATGATCATGGCGCTGAATCTTCCGCTGCAATTGCGGGTTCTGATCCCGGCGGTCGAAAATGCAGTTGCGGGCAACGCGTTCCGGCCCGGCGATATCCTGACCGCGCGCAACGGCCTGACGGTCGAGATCAACAACACCGATGCCGAGGGCCGTCTGGTGCTGGCCGATGCACTTGCACTGGCCGAGGAAGGACAGCCGGATTTCGTGATCTCGATGGCGACGCTGACCGGCGCCGCGCGGGTGGCGCTGGGCCCCGATCTTGCCCCGTTCTACACCGATGACGACGATGCCGCCGCCGCTTTGTCCCAAGCGGCACAAACGGCAGCGGACCCGGTCTGGCGCATGCCGTTTCACGAACCCTATGAGGCGATGATCGAACCGGGGATTGCCGATCTGGACAATGCGCCTTCGGGCGGGTTTGCGGGGTCGATCACGGCGGCGCTTTTCCTGCGCCGGTTTGTGAAAGACTGCAGATACATGCATTTCGACATTTATTCCTGGCAACCCAGCAAGCAACCAGGCCGCAGCAAAGGCGGGCTGGGTCAGGGGCCGCGGGCGGTGCTTGCCGCACTTCCCGAGATTTTAGGTCTATGACCGATCCCAGGCTACTGCCGTTCAACGGGCGGGTCGCGCATTCATCGCTGAAGGGTCAGGTGGATGCACAGACCTTTAGCGATGGGGAGATTAGATATTTTCACCGTGTTGTAACGGACATTCTGGACAAGCCCGAAGGCGCGCGACAATGTCAGCTGGTGGCCGGAGAGGGTTTTGTCGTTCTCGACACATTGCAGAAATACCAGTTCGGATACCGGGAAAAGGATGGCTATGTCGGCTGGGTGTTTCCCTATATTCTGGACCGCGCGTTGCAACCGACACATCGCGTTGGTGTCCCTCGCGCGGTGGTTTTGGAACATCCTGATGTCACGCAAAACACCAACGAACGGATTCTGCCCTTTGGTTGTGGTGTAGAACACTGGCCCATCCCGGGGCCCGAGCGCGAGGCGGCACTGCGTAGCTCGGGCTGGATCCGCATCATACAACATGGCCATATCCCGACGCCGGGATACATTCGTGAAACACAGTTGGTCGAATTAGACTGGGTCTCGTCAGACCCAGTAACTGTGGCAGAGCAGTTTCTTGCCACCCCATACATATATGGTGGTGACACAGGGCTTGGAATTGACTGTTCCGGCTTGATTCAAGTCGCGTTTCAGTCCTGCGGATTGTCCTGCCCGCGCGATAGCGACATGCAATCAAGGTTTTTCAAACCGATCTCGAAACCTGACCTACGCCGAGGCGATCTGGTGTTCTGGAAAGGTCACGTGGGGATGATGTTGGACGCGGAAACACTTCTGCATGCGAATGCCCATCACATGGCCGTCGCCCGAGAGCCTTTGGAACAAGCTGAAAAACGGATCGGTCAGAAAGAATTCGGGGCTATTACGGGATACGGACGGCACCCGGAATTTTGACGCGCTAGTCCAGATTCACGGGCCGGATCAGTTTGCGCTCCAGCACGCGCAATACAGCACGCAGGTCATGGCCACGCTTGAGGATACGACCGTCCATCCCAACCACCGAATACATACCCTGCCGTTGCCGCAGCCGCGGATGTTTTTCCACACGATAGATCGGGTGTTCTGCGGTGCGACGGAAAATCGAGAAGATCGCCACATCCCGCAGATTGGAAATACCATAGTCGCGCCACTCTCCGGCGGCGACCATCCGACCGTATACGGACAGGATATGAGACATCTCTCGCCGGTCGAACGCGACGGGCATCTGGGCCGAGTTTGCAGAGAACCGGCTGGGAGGCTGCATGTTCATACGCCAAGCCTTGCCGGAAATCGCTTCTGAATCAAGTCCGCACGGCACAGGTGTGGTATTTTTGGATCGCGCCGCCGTTACCGGCGTCCGACCTGGCGACAGATCAGGATCACCGGCAACAGCCCGACTGCCAGAATGACCAGTGACGGTACAGCCGCCCCTTCCAGCCGCTCGTCAGAGGCCAGACGATAGGCCTGAACAGCAAGTGTGTCGAAATTGAACGGGCGCATGATCAACGTGGCGGGCAGTTCTTTCATCACATCCACAAAGACGATCAGCAGTGCCGTCAGCAGCGACGGCGTCAGGATTGGCAGATGCACCCGACGTAATGTCCCCAGCGGGGACTGACCCAGCGACCGCGCAGCCGCATCCATATTGGCATGCACGGTGCTTTGCCCCCCTTCATAAGCACTGAGCGCCGCAGCCAGAAACCGCACCATATAGGCCGCAACCAGCAACCAGATAGACCCTGTCACCAGCAATCCGGTCGAGATGTCAAAAGTCCGGCGCATCCAGGCGTCCAACGCATTATCAAATCCTGCAAATGGAACAATCAGACCCACGGCAATCACACCGCCCGGAACCGCATATCCAAGGCGCGCGAGATAGGCGGAAATCGACGAGCCACGCCCCGGTCTGAGCCTCTGGAAGAACCCCATGCAGATCGCCGCACAGACAGTGATGACCGCCGCGGTTCCGGCCAGCGTCAGCGAGTTCCGGATAAAGCCGACATAGCGTCGTGACAGCAGATTTTGTTCAGACTCCATGCCCATTTGCACAAGGATTACCACCGGCAGAAGAAAGCCGAACAGGACCGGGATCGCACACAGAAGAAAGGCCGCAATGGCCTGCCATCCCTTGAGTTGCGCAGCAGGAAGAACCGCATGACGTTTTCCTGCCTGATAGTATTTGGCCTTTCCCCGTTGCGTGCGTTCAGCCACCGCCATGACAAGGGCAAACCCCAGCAAACACAGGGCCAATTGGGCGGCAGCCGCCCGGTCGGCCATTGAAAACCAACTGGTATAGATGCCCGTGGCAAAGGTCTGCACGCCGAAATAGGCCACGGTGCCGAAATCGGCGATGGTTTCCATGACGGCCAGAAGAACACCGCCCGCAATGGCCGGGCGCGCCATGGGCAAAGACACGCGCCAGAACGCGGACCACGGCCCGTTGCCCAGCGCGCGCGCGGCCAGAAAGGCGGTCGCGCTTTGCTGCAGGAAGGCTGCGCGGGCCAACAGATAGACGTAAGGATAAAGTACAAGGATCAGCATGACCGCCGCGCCCTCGGTCGAGCGGATCTCGGGGAACCAATAGTCGCGGGGCCCCCAACCGGTCACATCGCGCAGGGTGGATTGGACGATTCCCGGGTGATCCAGAATGAACGTGTAGGCATAGGCCAGAACGTAAGCGGGAAAAGCCAGCGGCAACACCAGCGCGATTTCAAGCACACGCACGCCGGGAAAACGCGTCATCGTCACCAGCCAGGCCGCACCCACACCAATCGCAAAAGTTCCGATGGACACCAGCACCACAAGAACCGCCGTGGTCATCGCGTACCCTGGCAGTACAGTCTCTAACAAATGAGAAATCGTGTCCGTGCCGCCTGTGAACGCCGCCAGAACGACCGCCACCATGGGGAGCAGGCATGCTGCGGCAACCAGATAGGCGATGCCACCGACCAACCGTGTTCCCAACGCACCGCGATTGCGCGTTCCGTGTTCTGAGTATTCGACTTCGGCCATGGCTCCGGCGTTTTGACTGGCGACCTTACTGGGCTTCGCCTTTAATCGACCAAAACGCTAAGAAACACCAGTGGCAGGGTCAACAAATCTGCGAAACATGCTGCCGCAGATGTGTTGATGCGTTACTCGTAGACGCGCTGATCCTCGATCACCAGCCCGTCTTTGGGCAGGGAACCCGGTGCCACGATCTCGATCGCGCCTTTGAGTTTCAAAACCTCAACCACAGATCTGGAATAGGCACCATCATTTTCGCAGGGGCTTTCGATCTGAACCGTCATGGTGTCCATCTCACCCTGACGGGCGGCAATGACGCGGGCCTTGACGATCTCATCATGTTTGTCGACCAGCGCCGCGACCTGTTCCGGGCGCACGAACATGCCCTTGATCTTGGTGGTCTGATCGGCCCGGCCCATCCACCCCTTGATGCGCATATTGGTGCGACCGCAGGGAGAGGCTCCGGGCATGATGGCAGACAGATCGCCGGTCGCAAAGCGGATCAGCGGGTAATCGGGGTTTAGCGTGGTAACAACGACTTCGCCCACCTCGCCCGGGGCGACAGGCGTTCCGGTGCCGGGGGTGACAATCTCAACGATGACGTGCTCATCGATGATCATCCCCTCCATCGCGGGGCTTTCATAGGCGATGTTGCCGAGATCGGCAGTGGCATAGCATTGCAGGCAGGCGATGCCGCGATCTGCGTATTCCTGACGCAGCGACGGGAACAGCGCACCACCCCCGACAACGGCTTTCTGGAAGTGCAGGTCAACACCCATCGCATCTGCTTTGTCGAGGATGATCTTCAGGTAATCCGGCGTGCCCGCATAGGCCGTACAGCCCACATCACGGGCGGCGGTCACCTGCAGTTCGGTCTGGCCGGTGCCTGCGGGCAGCACGGCGGCCCCAACCGCTTGCGCGCCGCTTTCAAAGATCATGCCCGCCGGGGTCAGGTGATAGCCGAAACAGTTCTGCACGATGTCGCCGGGGCCAATCCCGGCGGCGTTCAGGAACCGGCCCATGCGCCACCAGTCATGATCGGTGCTGCCGGGCTCATAGATCGGGCCCGGAGACTGAAACACATGCTGGAAATGCCGCGCGGGCTTGACGGTGAACCCACCGAACGGAGGCCGCGTGCCCTGCGCCTGCGTCAGATCGGATTTGCGCAGCACCGGCAGGTTGGCCAAAGCCTCGGCACTGGTCACTGCATCCGCATCGACGCCCGCGAGGATCGTTGCATAGCCGGGTGCAGACTGCGCCCGCGCGATCTGCGCGGGCAGGGCATCCGCGTGATCGGCCGCGCGTTCATCGGCGGATCGGGTTTCAAGCTTGTCGAAAAAACTCATCGAAAGATCCTCCATCCGCTTACAGCCATCTCTTGCGGCGGCGGTATGAGCGCACGTCGCGAAAGCTTTTGCGGCCTTCGTCCGACATGCCGAGGTAAAATTCCTTAACGTCCGGATTTTCGCGCAGTTCAGCGGCGGGGCCATCCATCACAATGCGACCCGATTCCAGAATATAGCCGTAATGCGCAAACCTGAGCGCCACATTCGTGTTCTGTTCAGCCAGCAGAAAAGACACGCCTTCCTTCTCGTTCAGGTCCTTCACGATGCCGAAAATCTCTTCGACCAGTTGCGGAGCCAGACCCATCGAAGGCTCATCCAGCAGAATGGTTTCAGGTCGCGACATCAGCGCCCGACCCATCGCCACCATTTGTTGCTCACCGCCCGAAGTGTAACCTGCCTGCGATTTGCGGCGTTCCTTGAGGCGAGGGAAATAGGTATAAACCAGCTCCAGATCCTGCTGAATTGCCGCCGCGCCATCCTTGCGGGTATAGGCCCCGGTCAGCAGGTTCTCCTCGACCGTCAGATGTTCGAAACAGTGGCGGCCTTCCATCACCTGAATGACGCCCTTTTCCACCAGATCAGCCGGGTCGCTTTCATGCACGCTGGTGCCGCGATAGGTGATCGTTCCCTTGGTCACCTCGCCACGTTCCGAGTGCAGCAGGTTCGACACAGCCTTCAGCGTCGTTGTCTTGCCCGCACCATTGCCACCCAGCAACGCCGTGATGCCACCCTTGGGCACGGTCAGGCTGACGCCTTTCAGCACAAGGATCACATGGTTGTAGATCACCTCGATATTGTTGACCTCAAGCAGGGTTTCCGCCTGCACGTCCGTGGTTTGAGCCGCATCCAGCATCAGCGCGTGTCCTCATGCGAGTGTTGGGGTCGGGGCGGCGAGACCGCCGCCCCGGAATTCAAAGCGCCTTAGCTGCAGCGCCCCTCGATGTTGTTCTCTGCGGCGAATGCCGAGGAATCCGCATCAATCAGCGGCTGAATGACGTCCTGATCCGACTGTTTGAAGTCCGAGATCAGCGACCATGTCTTCGTCGACGCATCCCATTGGGTCACACCCACCAGACCGTCACCACCATGGTTGCCGCACGACACTGAGAAGGTGGGTCCGAAATTCGGCAGGCCCAGTTCGCTCATCAACGCTTCGTCAATCACCAGCGCTTCCATGCCGTCGCGCATCATGACCGAGTCGATATCTGCGACGCCGTGCATCTCTTGCGCCTTTTTGGCAGCCTCGGCCACCAGCATCGCCGCATAGAGACCCCGGTTATACAGAACCGTACCGGACTGATCGCCCGCACCTGCAGACAGGTTCTTGTCATAGACATGGGTCTTGAGGTCTTCGTAGATCGGGTAATCCGCCCCCACATTGTGGAAGCTCAGCGCCTTATAGCCATTTGCGGCCTCACCCGTGGGCAACACGTCGTTCTCTGACCCAGACCACCAGACACCGATGAAATTCTCCATTGGATAGCGGATGTTCGCGGCTTCTTGCACCGCAACCTGGTTCATCACGCCCCAGCCCCACATCAGGACATAGTCGGGGCGGTCACGGCGGATTTGCAGCCACTGTGATTTCTGCTCTTGTCCCGGATGATCGACGGGCAGCGCCACCAATTCGAACCCATGCTTTTCAGACAGTTCTTCAAGCGTGCGGATCGGTTCCTTGCCATAGGCCGAGTTGTGATAGACCAGAGCGATCTTCTTGCCCGAGATGTCGCCGTCATTGATATCAAGGATGTGATTGATCGCACCGGATGCGCCATCCCAGTAGTTGGCCGGGAAGTTGAACACCCATTCAAACACCGACCCGTTCTTGGCCGAGGTACGTCCCAGACCCGATGTCAGCATCGGAATCTTGTCCACTGCCAGTTTAGGGATCAACTGATAGGTGATACCGGTCGACAGCGGTTGATAGACCAGCGCGCCTTCCCCCTTGGTCGCTTCATAACATTCCACACCTTTTTCGGTGTTATACGCAGTCTCGCATTCCGGAACGCTGACAGTGACTCCACCAATGCCGCCGTCACGCTCGTTCAGTAGGGTGAAATAGTCGGCGTAGCCGTCCGCAAACGGGATACCGCCGGCCGCGTATGGCCCTGTACGATAACTGAGCGATGGGAAAACGAGGTCGGCCATAACCGGACCTGCCGCCATTACGGCGCCCAGCGCCATGGTTGCCAGTTTCAATTTCATCGGGTGTCTCCTCCCTTGGTTGGTCCGATGGTGAGTTCGGGCTTTGCACCCGTTATCTGGTTGGGCCTGCCCGCTTAATGCGGGAACGGCCAGAGTCTGAGTTTTTCTTTTGCAACGCGCCACAGCTGCGCCAGCCCGTGAGGTTCAAGGATCAGGAACATGATGATCAGCAAGCCGACGATCACGAGGTTCAGATGCGCCACGATATCCGTTGGCCAGCCCAGCATATCCGCGCCGACAACCTTCAGAACCACCGGCAACAGAACCAGGAAAGCCGCACCCGCGAAACACCCGAAGATTGACCCTAATCCGCCGATAATGATCATGAACAGAACCAGGAATGATTTCTGGATGCCAAAGACCTCTCCGACCTCGACGGCGCCCAGATAGACAGCAAAGAACAGCGCGCCCGAGACGCCCACAAAGAAAGAGCTGACGGCAAAGGCGGTCAACTTGGCCTTCAGCGGATTCACCCCGATGATTTCGGCTGCAATATCCATGTCGCGGATCGCCATCCATTTGCGGCCTGTGGTGCCGCGCGTCAGGTTGCGGGCAATAACGGCGCAGAATGTCAGGAAGATCAGGCAGAACAGGTAGGTCGCCCAAGCCGGAGCGTTCGGACCGGTAATGATAATGCCAAACACATCCCGTTCGGGCGCGTTGATCTGACCCGAGGCCGAGTAGTTGTAGAACCATGGCACCCGGTTAAACAGCCACACCAGAAAGAACTGCGCCGCCAGCGTGGCCACCGCCAGATAAAACCCCTTGATCCGCAGGGATGGCAGACCAAACAGAACGCCGACCAGGGCCGTGACCCCACCTGCCAGAAGAATATGGATGAACATGCTGACATCGGGAAATGCGGTCATCAGTTTGTAACAGGCATAGGCCCCCACGGCCATGAACCCGCCCGTGCCCAAGCTGACCTGCCCGCAATAGCCCACCAGAATGTTCAGTCCGATCGCTGCAATCGCATAGATCAGGAACGGCAGCAGCAGCGCGTTCGCCCAATAATCGTTGATGATGAATGGGATAATCCCAAACGCCACCGCCAGCACGACATAATACCGGTACCGGTCGAACTTGATCGGGAAAGTCTGGCTGTCATCCACGTACGAGACTTTGAAGTCCCCGGCCTCACGATAGAACATGTCTTACTTTCCCCATTCTTCCTGCGCCTGGTTGCGCATGGCGGCGTCCAGTTGGTTCGACCCTTTGGCATATCCCGTTGCCTCGGATGCCCGCACCAGTTTCAGATAGGCCAGAACGCCCATGATCAGCCCGGCAAAAGCCAAAATCGCGGCGATGGTCAGCTGCCCGTCTGTCAGATCATCCGAAGTGAGGGCGATATAGCCAAACGCCCAGAACCCGGCCCATGCAATCACGTTGACGATGGCGATCAGTTTTTGCATCGCTACACCCTCTCGATGATCTTCTCACCGAACAGGCCTTGCGGTCGGAACACGAGGAAGATCAATGCCAGTACATAAGCGAACCAATTCTCGGTCGCGCCGCCCACTAGCGGGCCAATGGCAAATTCAAACAGCTTTTCGCCCACCCCGATGATCAGTCCGCCAACAATGGCTCCGGGGATCGAGGTGAACCCGCCCAGCATCAGTACTGGCAACGCCTTGAGCGCAATCAGCGACAGTGAGAACTGCACACCTGATTTCGTGCCCCACATGATCCCTGCGACCAGCGCAACAAAGCCTGCAACAGACCAGACCATGACCCAGATGAAATTCAGCGAAATCCCGACCGACAGCGCCGCCTGATGGTCATCGGCCACCGCCCGCATTGCACGACCCTGCTTGGTATATTGGCTGAACGCCACCAGCGCCGCCACAAGCATGGCTGCGATGACAGTCGCAATGATGTCCAGATTGTCGATGAAGAAGCCGTAGCCGAAGATGTTGAACGTGCTTTCATCAATCCACAGGTTGATACCCTGCGGCAGACCTACATCCAACGTCTTGATCTCGGAGCCCCACATCAGGTCTGCCACGCCTTCGAGCAGATAGGCGAGGCCAATCGTGGCCATGAACAGAATGATAGGCTCTTGCCCCACAAGATGCCGCATCACGAACCGCTGCACGGCCCAGGCCAGCAGCACCATGACAGCCATGGTCAGGACAATTGCCAGCAAAGCGGGCACGTTCCAGCCAAAGTAGTGGATATGGGTTCCGAATGTGGCATTGATCAGGTGCGCAAACGGCACCTGCCCGTTCATGATCCCGACCAAGGTCATCGCCGCAAACAGGGCCATAACACCTTGCGCATAGTTGAAAATTCCCGAAGCCTTGTAGATCAGCACAAAGCCCAGCGCGACCAAAGCGTAAAGAACTCCGGCCATCAGGCCATTCAGAATGACCTCCATCGCGAATACCAACTGATCAGGCATGTGCCCCCCCTCTCATGTCTGTCAGACGCTCAGTCATGGCTCACCCCCAGATAGGCGTCGATGACTTCCTGGTTGTTGCGCACCTCATCCGGCGTGCCGTCCCCGATCTTGCGGCCGTAATCCATCACCACCACGCGGTCGCTCAGGTCCATCACAACCCCCATATCATGCTCGATCAGAGCAATCGTGGTGCCGAACTCATCGTTCACGTCCAGAACAAAGCGGCTCATGTCCTCTTTCTCTTCGACGTTCATCCCCGCCATCGGTTCATCCAGCAGCAACAGCTTCGGCTCAGCCGCCAGGGCACGCGCCAGTTCAACGCGTTTCTTCAACCCGTATGGCAGGCGCGATACCGGTGTTTTACGAATGTGCTGAATTTCCAGAAAATCGATGATCTTCTCGACGGCTTCACGGTTCTCGGTCTCTTCCGCTTCGGCCTTTCCCTTCCACAGAGCCTGCTGGAGGATGTTGGTCTTCATAAATCCCAACCGCCCGGTCATCACGTTGTCCAGAACGCTCATCCCCTCGAACAACGCAATATTCTGGAACGTCCGCGCGATCCCCTGCTGCGCCACCTCGAACGGGCGCATCGGCGGGCGCTTGGCCCCGTGAAACCAGACCTCCCCCTCCTGCGGCACATAAAACCCCGAGATCACGTTAAGCATCGAGGATTTCCCGGCCCCGTTCGGTCCGATGATCGCCCGGATCTCTCCCTCGCGAATGTCGAACGAGATATCCTTGATCGCCACCACGCCACCAAACCGCAGAGTGATGTTCTTCATCTCCATCACCACACCGCCGATCTTGCGACCGTCTTCGGTGACATATCCTTCGGAATTATCCAGCATCATTCGCCCACTTCACAATTCGGTTCAGGAAAAGGCAGCTAAGCACGCCTGCGCCGAGGTATCCGTAAATGACACCGCCATCGAATGCCTTTGCGGGATAGGCGAAGGCGCACATAACGCCAACGACCCCACCAACAATCGCGCTGACAAAATAGGAAACGGCGTTCGAAACTCGCTCGGCAAAATAGACGACCGCTCCAGCACCAATACCCATCGACAAAGCGACAATCATTATTGGCAAAATGAAACTCATTCGGCCGCCACCTTGTGCTGCGTCGCAGTCACCACGGGCGCATCGACAATCTCCAGCGTGGCCGAGATCGACCCTTTGCGCCCATCCTCATAAGTCACCTCAGTCGTGGTCGAAACACTGGACGACCCGTCATAGAGCGCATCAATAATGTCTTGGAACTTCTCTTCCACAAACCCGCGCCGCACCTTGCGGGTCCGGGTCATCTCGCCATCGTCTGCATCCAGTTCTTTGTGCAACACCACGAAGCGATGCACCTGACAGCCTGACAACATTTCATCAGCGGCAACCGACTTGTTCACCTCTTCCACATGGGACTTGATCGTCTCCAACACACGCGGATTCGCCGTCAGTTCTTGATACGAACCGTACGCCACGTTGTTGCGCTCGGCCCAGTTCCCCACCGCCGTCAGATCGATATTGATAAAAGCGACGCAGCGATCCTTGCCGTTGCCGAACAATACGACCTCAAGAATATCCGGGAAGAACTTCAGCTTGTTCTCGACATATTTTGGCGCAAACATCGACCCGTCGGCCATTTTGCCAACGTCCTTGGCGCGGTCAATGATCCGCAGATGGCCCGAGCCCTCCTCGATGAATCCGGCATCCCCGGTGGCCACCCACCCCTCGGCATCCTTGGTCGAGGCCGTCGAGTCCGGGTTGTTGTAATACTCGACGAACACCCCGGGTGAGCGATAGTGAATCTCACCTTTGTCGTCGATCTTCAACTCGACATCCGGTGCGGGCACACCAACGGTGTCCGCCCGAACCTCGCCATCGGGCTGCACAGTGATGAACACGGTCGCCTCGGTCTGACCGTAAAGCTGCTTCAGGTTGATGCCCAAAGAGCGATAGAAATCAAAGATTTCCGGCCCAATCGCCTCACCCGCTGTATAACCCACGCGGAACCGACCATAGCCAAGCGTATCTTTTAGCGGGCCATAGACCAGCAAATTGCCCAGCGCGTATTTCAGCTTGTCACCAAAGCCCACCGGCTTGCCGTCCAGCAGCAACCCACCCACCTTCTTGGCGTGCGCCATGAAGTGATGGAACATACGTTGCTTCAGCTTGCCCGCATCCTCCATCCGGATCATGACGTTGGTCAGCTGGGTTTCGAACACGCGCGGCGGGGCGAAGAAATAAGTCGGCCCGATCTCGCGCAGGTCGGTCATCATCGTGTCGGCGCTCTCGGGACAGTTCACGCAGAAGCCGCACCAATAGGCCTGACCGATGGAGAAGATGAAATCACCCACCCACGCCATCGGCAGGTAGGACAGAATGTCCTCGTTCCGGGTCAGATGATCGAACTCGGCGGAGTTCTTGGCGCTTTCAATCACATTCCGGTTCGACAGCACCACGCCCTTCGGCTTGCCCGTGGTCCCCGAGGTGTAAAGCATCACACAGGTATCGTCATAGGTGATCGCCGCGATGCGCTTGTCCAATTCGGCATCGAACCGAGCATGACCAGCGCTGCCCTCGGCCATGATGTCCTCAAGCGCGTTCATCTGGGAATGGTCGTATTTCCGCATCCCGCGCTTGTCGGTATAGAGGATATGTTTGACCTGGTGCAGGTTTTCCTGAATCTCAATGACCTTGTCGACCTGCTCCTGATCGCCGCAGACGACATATTTTGCGCCACAATGCTCCAGCACATAGGCCATCTCTTCCGCGACCGAGTCCTGATACAGAGGCACCGGCACCGCGCCCACCATCTGCGCGGCCACCATCGACCAGTAATGCGCCGGACGGTTGCGGCCTATGACGGCGATGTGGTCGCCTTTTTCAACGCCCAATTCCAGAAACCCAAGCGCGATGGCACGGATTTCCTTGGCGGTTTCAGCCCAGGACCAGCATTGCCAGATGCCGAATTCCTTTTCCCGATAGGCCGGGGCATCCCCGAACTGAGCGACATTGCGGTGTAACAGCGCCGGAATGGACTGCATCCCTTCGGCACCCGACTGCGTCTGAGCCAATCTTTCTCTCCTCCCCACCCGACCCCTCCCTGAGGTCGGAAATGGCGGGTCCGGGTCAGGCCCGAACGCCAATGCCCCATTGAGGGACAGGCGGAGGATCAGCGTCAAGTTTTACCTGATGTTTTCTCAATTCTTACGAATTGTAACAGCGGTGGAGGAGTGTTCCTGAGGATTGAACGGTTTACAAGACCTCGCTTGGCGAGGCAGGTGATATGTGCGACCTCTACCGCATGTGTGTTTTAGGCAATTAATTAGGCAAGTTGATGACCAGCACCATCTATAGGTTTTTGTTCATATTGAGCTTGCTCACGGGATCAGGGGCAGTTGCAGAGCAACCCTCGGAGGTACTGATCCAGGGGCATATTAAAGTTGAAGACGATGAAGTTGTTTTTCGGTTTACTTGCGAAGAGTCTGCGGATTGCAAGGTTGCTATGGGAGACTTTGAAAGCACTCTAAGGCCAGGGCGCAATATCGTTTTCTTCCAGATCGTAAAGAGTGCAGGCAAGTTTCAGTTCATCAATGAAAACAGGCACGCGATTATTCAATATGGAAAAAGCGTCAACACGTTTTCAATATTTGATGCTGCAGACGCAGATTTTGTCAGAAATGGCGCAAATACTCCGGTTGGGTATCTCAAATTGTCGGTGACACGCATTGAGTAACCCGGTGCTTGCGTAGCGGCTTTTGAGGCTCTAGAGCCAATCCCGCAAAATCGGAATCAAAGGCACATCCGCCGCTGGCATTGGATAATTCCGCAGGTCATTCGCGCGCACCCATTTCAGTGCCTGACCCTCTTTCGACTGCGGGATGCCCTCCCACTTGCGGCAGGCGTACAGCGGCATCAGCAGGTGGAAATCGTCGTAGCTGTGGCTGGCGAAGGTCAGGGGCGCGAGGCAGGAGGCCCAGGTGTCGATACCCAGTTCCTCGTGCAGTTCGCGGATCAGGGCGGCTTCGGGGGTTTCGCCGGGCTCGATTTTGCCGCCGGGGAATTCCCACAGACCGGCCATAGATTTGCCCTCGGGGCGTTGGGCCAGCAAGACGCGGCCCTCGATGTCGATCAGAGCCACAGCAGACACTAATACAGTTTTCACGAGCGATAATCCGCGTTGATCTCGATATAGCCGTGGGTCAAGTCGCAGGTCCAAACGGTGGATGCGCCCTCACCCAAGCCCAGATCGACGGCGATTACCAAGTCCTGACCTTTCATATAGGCGGCGGCGGCGTCTTCGCTGTAATCGGGACTAACCCAACCTTTTTCGGCGACGAGGATGTCTCCGAAAGAGATGCTCAGGCGGTCGCGATCAGCGGCGGCTCCGGACTTGCCGATGGCCATGACGATACGGCCCCAGTTTGGGTCTTCGCCCGCGATGGCGGTTTTGACCAAAGGAGAATTGGCGATGGCAAGCCCGTGGGTTTTGGCGTCGGAATCCGTGGCAGCTCCGGTCACACGAATTTCTACGAATTTCGTGGCCCCTTCACCGTCGCGCACCACTTGCTGCGCGAGGTCCAGCATCACCGTTTCAAGCGCCTGCTCGAAGGCAGCATTGCCGGTGGCATCGACGCCAGAGGCTCCGGTGGCACAAAGAAGAAGGCTGTCCGAGGTCGAGGTGTCGCTGTCCACGGTGATGCAGTTGAAGGTGCGACCTGTCTGCGCGCCCAGCATCGTTTGCAGGGCGGATTGGTCGACCTGCGCATCGGTGAAGATATAGACCAGCATCGTCGCCATGTCGGGTGCGATCATGCCGGACCCCTTCGAAATCCCTGCAATAGAGACTGTTTTGCCGTCGATCTCGACCTGCGCGCTGGCTCCTTTCGGGAAGGTATCAGTGGTCATGATGGCGCGCGCCGCGTCTTCGATGGCGTAGCGGCTGAGGCCCGATTTCAGCGCCTCAAGCTGCGACACGATGCGGTCGTGTGGCAGTGGCTCGCCGATCACGCCGGTGGATGAGGTAAACACACGCTCGACCGGCACGCCAGTCGCCGTGGCGACAGCCTGCGTTACCTCGGCCACCGAGGTCTGCCCGAAATGACCCGTGAAAGCATTGGCGTTGCCAGAGTTCACAAGGATCGCCGCGGGCCCCCCTGACGGCCCGCCGATCTTGTCCTGACAATCCAGCACCGGGGCCGCGCGGGTGGCGGACCGGGTGAATACCCCGGCTACCGAGGTGCCAGGGTCCAGTACGGCCAGCATCACATCGGTGCGGCCCTGATAGCGGACGCCCGCCGCGACCGTCGCAAAGCGCACGCCGTCGATGGCGGGCAATTCGGGAAAGCTCGCCGGGGCCAGCGGGGAAACCTTGGTGATCGTCGCCACGGGGGTTACTCCTGCAGCAATTCGATCTGGCGCATGATCTCGGGGCCTGCACCTTCCAGCGCTGGGCGTTCGATCTGAGCCTGCTGGGTCAATTCATCAATTTTGGTCTGAATCGCCTCTTGCCGCAGAGTTTGTGCCAGTTCCTCGCGTACGGCCGCCAGATCCGGGGCCTGCGATTTGCGTTTGTCATTCAGGATCAGCACATGCCAGCCGAATTGGGTCTGCACCGGGTCCGAGATCTGGCCTTTCTCCAGCTCAAGAACGGCCGCCTCAAACGGAGGCACCATCTGTCCCTTGCCGAACCAACCCAACGCGCCCCCGTTAGGTCCGGACGGGCCGGTGGATCTCTCTTTCGCAAGCTCGGCAAAATCAGCTCCGCCATCCAGCTGCGCCTTGATTTCCTTGGCCTCTTCTTCGGTCGCGACAAGGATATGGCTGGCATCAAACTCATCCGCGCCCTCGAAACCTGCGAATTGCGCATCATAGGCGGCCTGAATGGCATCGTCCGTCACGGTGGCGGCGGTGATCTCTTCGACCGTCTGAACCGCGCGCAGGGACCGGGTTTCATTTTCCAGCCGCAATGCATTCAGCGTGTTCAGGTTCTCCTGCTCAAGGCTAAGCAGATGCTGCTGAACCAGTTGTTCGAGGATGAAATCATATAGCACGTCGTCTTCAAGCTGCTGATACTGCGGCGGCAATGTCGTCGCGGTGGCGATAACGTGACCCAACGTGATCTCGTCCCCGTTCACACGCGCCACAACCGTCGACGCATCGGGCGCGGTTTGAGCGGCAAGCGGCAGGGCCATCGCGGCGGTTATGACCAGCGATGGAAGAAAAGTGAGGCCTTTGGGCATGGAATCATCCTATTTCTTTGCCGCGACGGGGCGCAGCGTTGACACTTCAGAACCTGCCGCTTACATCGCTTTGAAGCCTTGGACAGGGCCGCCTTTCACCCCCCGTATCTATGGGTTGCGCGCAAGGTGGGCAAGCCTGTCGCAACCAAGACAAGAACAGATCCGCTGGAGTGAACATGCTGGGACTCGGAACGCTCGCCAAAAAGGTGTTCGGAACACCGAACGACCGCAAGATCAAGGCGACACGCCCATTGATCGACAAGATCAACGCGCTGGAACCCGAGTTCGAGAAACTGACCGATGAGGGGCTGATCGAAAAGACCGCCGAGCTGCGCAAACGGGCGCTGGATGGCGAAAGTCTGGATGATCTGCTGCCCGAAGCCTTTGCCAATGTGCGCGAGGGCGGTCGTCGTGCGCTGGGTCTGCGGGCCTTTGACGTGCAGCTGATGGGGGGCGTGTTCCTGCATCAGGGCAACATCTCGGAAATGAAGACGGGTGAAGGCAAGACCTTGGTCGCGACCCTTCCTGCCTATCTGAACGCGCTGACCGGCAAGGGCGTGCATATCGTCACGGTGAACGAATACCTGGCCAAGCGCGACTCGGAATGGATGGGCAAGGTATTTGCTGCCGTGGGCATGACCACTGGCGTGATCTGGTCGGGTCAGCCTGATGCAGAAAAGATGGCGGCTTATTCCTGTGACATCACCTATGCCACCAACAATGAGCTGGGCTTCGACTATCTGCGCGACAATATGAAAGCCGAACTGGATCAGGTTTACCAGAAGCACCACAATTACGCGATTGTGGACGAAGTGGATTCGATCCTGATCGATGAAGCCCGTACGCCGCTGATTATCTCGGGCCCATCCGAGGACCGATCCGAGCTTTACACATCGATCGATGCGCTGATCCCCACTCTGGGCGAAGACCATTTTACGCTGGACGAAAAAACCCGAAATGTGACCTTCACCGACGAAGGCAACGAGTTTCTGGAAAGCCAGCTGCAGGCAGCCGGTCTTATCGAAGAGGGGCATTCGCTCTACGATCCCGAAAGCACCACTGTTGTGCACCACGTCAATCAGGGTCTGCGCGCGCACAAGCTGTTCCAGCGCGACAAGGATTACATCGTGCGTGACGGTAACGTGGTGCTGATCGACGAATTCACGGGTCGCATGATGCCGGGCCGCCGCCTGTCCGAGGGCCTGCACCAGGCCATCGAAGCCAAGGAAGGCGTACAGATTCAGCCCGAAAACGTGACGCTGGCCAGCGTGACCTTCCAGAATTACTTCCGGCTTTATGACAAGCTGGGCGGAATGACCGGCACCGCGCTGACCGAGGCTGAAGAATTTGCCGAAATCTACGGGCTTGGCGTGGTTGAGGTTCCGACCAACAAACCAATTGCCCGTGAGGATGAAGACGACCAAGTCTATCGCACCGCCGTCGAAAAGTATGGTGCGATGATCTCGGAGACCAAGAAAGCGCAGGAAAAAGGTCAACCGGTTCTGCTGGGAACCACGTCCATCGAAAAATCTGAATTGCTGAGCCAGCTTCTGACCAAGGAAGGCATTGAGCATAACGTTCTGAATGCGCGTCAGCACGAGCAGGAGGCGCAGATCGTAGCCGATGCCGGCCGGTTCGGGGCCGTCACCATCGCAACCAACATGGCCGGGCGCGGCACAGACATTCAGTTGGGCGGCAATGTAGAAATGAAAGTGCTGCGGGCGCTGGCCGAGAATCCCGAAGCAGATCCCTCGGAACTGCGCACCAAGGAAGAAGCGCGCCATGCCGAGGAGAAGGAAAAAGTGCTCGAAGCCGGCGGGCTTTACGTCATGGCGTCAGAACGCCACGAAAGCCGCCGCATCGACAACCAGCTGCGGGGTCGGTCCGGCCGTCAGGGTGATCCGGGCCGCACTGTCTTTTACCTGAGCCTGGAAGACGATTTGATGCGCATTTTTGGCTCCGAACGGTTGGACAAGGTTCTGACCACTTTGGGGATGAAAGAAGGCGAGGCAATCATTCACCCCTGGGTCAACAAATCTCTGGAGCGTGCGCAGTCCAAGGTCGAGGGGCGCAACTTCGACATGCGCAAGACCGTCTTGAAGTTCGATGACGTGATGAACGATCAGCGCAAGGTGATCTTCAGCCAGCGGCGCGAAATCATGTCCACAGATGATCTGTCCGAGATCGTGTCAGACATGCGCGAGCAGGTGATCGACGATCTGATCGATGAGTACATGCCGCCGAAATCTTATGCCGACCAATGGGATACCGATGGTCTGCACGAAGCGGTCAAGGACAAGCTGACCATTGACGCGCCGGTTCAGGAATGGGCCGCCGAGGAAGGCGTGGATGATGAGCAAGTGCGCGAGCGTCTGGTCAAGGCTGCGGACGAAATGATGGCACAAAAGGCCGTCGCCTTTGGCCCCGAGAACATGCGCAACATCGAAAAACAGGTGTTGCTGCAGACCATCGACGGAAAATGGCGCGAACACCTGCTGACGCTGGAGCATTTGCGCTCGGTCGTCAGTTTCCGGGGCTATGCACAGCGCGACCCGCTGAATGAATACAAAAACGAAAGCTTCCAGCTGTTTGAATCCATGCTGGACGGTCTGCGCGAGACGGTGACACAGCAGCTGTCGCGCGTGCGTCCACTGACCGAGGAAGAGCAAAAGGAAATGCTGGCGCAGATGGCCGCGCAACAGGCTGCAAGTCAGAAAGCGGTCGAACAGGCCACCGATCAGGCCGAAGCACTGGCCGAGGCCGAAGCCTCGGGCGACCCGCGCCCCGGCTTTGTCGAAGACGACCCCGAGACCTGGGGAAACCCGTCGCGCAATGACAAATGCCCCTGCGGTTCAGGCAAGAAATTCAAACATTGTCACGGCAGGTTGACCTAACGTTATGTGAACTAAGTCACAATGAGTCCGTCTGTCGGCCACATATTGGCCTCGATTCGGCGACAATGTACGACTCGCTCCTTCAACTGGGGAGGGTGTCTTGTTTGTAATAAAGAACTACGTGACCACGGGCGGTACTGTTGCCTGCGCCCTGGCCATCGGATATTTGATGCAGAACGAGACGGCTTTGAGACCCAAGGCCGATCCCGTCGCAACCGGCGTGGCAATCGCCTCGACCGAAGATACAGCCTTGGCTGGTCTGGAAGATGTCGTGCTGACATCGTCTTCACCCGACCAGACCCGTACAAATCAGTTGCGAAAATCGACGTTACCCACATCGCTCAAACCGCGCGATGCGGCGACCTGCAACGTGACGGCAAGGGCAATGCCCAAGCCCGGTGCATCTGTTCAACTGCAGATCAAAGCGCCCTGCCATACCGACGACTCGATTGAGATTCATCACAGCGGTCTGGTCTTCTCAGCCATGACCGATACACGCGGACATCTGGACATCACTGTTCCGGCACTGTCCGAATATGCGATCTTTCTGATCTCGCTGGGTGATCAAAAAGGGACCGTTGCCACAACCCATGTTCGCGACATCGGAATGTATGACCGTGTCGCATTGCAATGGCGCGGTGAAACCGAGCTTCAGCTGCACGCGCTGGAATTTGGGGCGGGTTACGGTGACGACGGCCATGTCTGGTCAGGATCGGAATCGGCAGGTGCAGGATCGGTGATCCATTTGGGGTTCGGCGAAACCAATATGGCGCGTAACATCCAAGTCTATTCCTTCCCAAATCAACGCGCATCACAGTCTGGCGCGATCGAACTGTCGGTCGAGGCCGAAGTGACCGCCGCCAATTGTGGGCAGGATCTGGATGTGTTGTCTCTGCAACTGCAGGCCAATCAACGCCTGGAAACCCAGGAAACCACCCTTAATTTTCCGGATTGCAGCGCGGTCGGGGATTTTCTGGTGTTGAATAATCTGTTCCAAGACCTGACAATCGCAGCAAAGTAATAACAGGCAACGCATCGGTTCATAATGACTGTAGCTCGTGCGGCATTGGCCGCGCTGTTCAGCGCATACATCGCTCATCCGGCGGCGGCACAAGATATCTCTCTGACCTCCCATGACGGCAAGGTCGAGGTGATCGGCACATTGCTTGGTTATGACGGAGAGTTTTACCGCGTTCAGACCCAGTTTGGCGAACTGACGGTAGATGGCTCGGGCGTGACCTGCGATGGACCGGCCTGTCCAAACCTGACCGATTTCGTCGCAGATATCCGTTTTGCCGGCTCATCGATCATGGCCGAATCTCTGATGCCTGCGCTTGTTCAAGGCTTCGCGGCGCAGGAAAACCTGACCGTCGAAACGTCGAGCCCATCAGACGCCGTGCAGATTTATGCTTTGTACCAACCGGACCGAAACGCACCTCTGGCACGGTTGACACTTCACGCGACAGATACCGCGAATGGGTTTTCCGCTTTGGCCGACATGACGTCGGATATCGTATTGGCTCAGCGCGAAATTCGTCCCCAAGAACAGGAGATGACCCGCAATGCGGGGCTTGGCGATTTGACCAAGGCGCGGCGTTCACGCGTCCTGGCGTTGGATGCAATGGTCCCCGTTGTGTCGCCGGACAATCCGGTGCGGCAGATTTCGCCGACCGATCTGACACGTGTTTTTGCCTCCGAGATTGACAATTGGGCACAGCTTGGTGGGCCGGATGCACCGATTTCATTGCATCTGCCACCTGCCGGGTCCGGACTGTCGCAGGCGGTGGAAGACCGGTTGATGCGCCCCGCCGGCTTAGCTTTACATGAGCACATTATTCGGCACCCCCGCAGCAGCGATTTAATTCAGGCTGTGGCCGAAGACCCATTCGCGATCGGAATCGCCAGTCACGCCGAGGCTGCCGATGCGCGGGCGCTTCCTTTGGCTGGCGGCTGCGGTCATGCCTTGTCTGCAAACCGGCACGCGGTCAAAACCGAAGATTATCCGCTGACATCGCCCATGTTCCTCTATCTGCCTCATCGACGACTCCCGCGTGTTGCACGTCAGTTTCTGGCCTTTTCCTTAAGCGGCGCGGCGCAAAAGGTCATTCGGCAGGCAGGTTTCGTCGATCAGGCAACCGAAACCACTGCGCTTGAGGCGCAGGGCGACAGGCTGGCCAATGCAATCACAACAGGTGCCACTGAGGTGGGCTTGGAAGAAGTGCAACGCATGATCGAAATCTTGCGACCCATGGAACGCCTGTCCCTGTCAGTCCGGTTCGAGCCGGGCTCCTCGCGTCCCGATGCGCAATCCCGGTCAAATATCCTTCAGCTGTCGCAAGCATTGGAGAGCGGTACTTTGGGCGTGCAGAAGGTTCTTTTTGTCGGATTCAGCGATGGGGATGGCGCTGCCGCTGCAAATACGCGTATTGCATTGCGTCGCGCCCAGACAGTACGGAACGCAGTGTTGGCCGCAGTCGAAACCGCCCTGCCAGCCAGCCTGGACATGGCAGCCGATGGATTTGGTGAAGCGATGCCGATGGCCTGCGACGACACCGAATGGGGGCGCAGAACCAACCGCAGGGTCGAAATCTGGGTGCAGTGACCACTACAAATACCCCTGCGACCGAAAACTCAACTCGGTCGATTTACCGATAATCAGATGGTCATGCAGCGTCAGCCCAAGGGCCGAACAGGCATCCTGTATCCGGTTGGTCATATCAACATCCGACTGTGACGGAGTGGGGTCACCGGACGGATGATTGTGCACTAAAATCAAGGCCGATGCATTCAGTTCCAGCGCCCGTTTCGCCACTTCGCGCGGGTAGACAGGGACGTGGTCCACCGTGCCCTTGGCCTGTTCTTCATCCGCGATCAGCACGTTCTTGCGATCCAGATAGAACACCCTGAATTGCTCGATCTCGCGATGCGCCATGGTGGTGTGACAATAATCCAGCAGCGCATCCCAGCCCGAGATCACATGCCTTTGCATCACCCTTGCGCGGGCCATGCGGTGTGCGCAGGCCTCAAGGATTTTCAGATCGGTGATGACCGTATCGCCAACCCCTTTAGTCTGCCGCAGCCGCTCCTCGGGCGCGGTCAGCACACGGTTAAAATCGCCGAACGTGTCCATCAACGCTCGCGCTAAAGGTTTCACATCCTGCCGGGGGATGGAACGGAACAGCACCAGCTCCAACAGTTCATAATCGGGCATCGCAGTTGCGCCCCCTGACATGAACCTTTCGCGCAGCCGCTTGCGGTGGTCTTTGATATAGGAGGGCAATCGACCAGAGGGCAGCGGCTGCGCGGGCGCTTCGTCCGTGTCAAACAGCATGGGGGCTTCGGCAAAGGCGTCCTGTGTCATGGACCCACCTTGACGCAGATTCGGTTTCCAACTGGTTAACGTGTCTCACCCGCCATGCGCGCTGTGGCGCGGCGGACCATCATATGCAGCACAATCGAGAACACGCCCAGCGTCAGCATCGCGGCGAACATCAGATCGGTCTTGGCGCGGCCATTGGCCAGCAGCATCAGGTAACCCAACCCTTGCGAAGATCCGACCCATTCGCCGATCACGGCCCCAATCGGCGCATAAACCGCCGCCAAGCGCATCCCCGAAGCCAGCGAGGGCAGGGCCGCCGGGATACGGATATGCCACAAAACCGCGCGCGGGCTCGCTTGCATGGTGCGGGCAAGGTCCAGATAGCCCGCAGGCGTCCGCATCAGCCCATCAAAAAAGGACGAAGTAATCGGAAAATAAATAATCAGAACCGCCATCGCGACCTTGGACCAAAGCCCATAGCCCAGCCACAGGGTCAGCAGCGGGGCCAATGCAAAGACCGGCAGCGCCTGCGTGAACACCAGCATAGGCTGCACTAACACCCGCGCGGCGCGTGAATTGGCCAGTTGCAACGCCGTCACCACGCCCAAAACGGTTCCGACGGCCAGACCGATGACCACTTCAACCGCCGTGATCCAAGTGTGTTCGGCAATCAGCCAGCGGTTCTGCCACCATGTCTCGGCCACCAGCGCGGGACCGGGCAGGATGAATTTTGGCAGCCCTGTCAGACTGACAATCGCCTGCCAGATGGCCAGCGCAAACACCGTTGCCGCAAGTCCCGAGAGCAGTTTCATGCGGCTTCTCGCAGCAGCTTGAGCAATGCGCCTTGTGTTTCCAGCGTTTCAAGATCATCCACATGGCGCGGCGCGGGGGCCGAAGGCGGATCGCACGGGGTCAAACCCTGCTCAGTCATCACCACGATGGATTGGCCCAGACGCGCGGCCTCGGCCGGATCGTGGGTGACCAGCAGAACAGTGCGGCCCTGCAGTACCTCGGCCGCCAAATCCTGCATGTCGGCACGGGTGCGGGCGTCGAGCGCTGAAAAGGGCTCGTCCAGCAGCACGATGGGGCGGTCCTCCATCAGCGTGCGAGCAAGGGCCACGCGTTGCCGCTGACCTCCCGAAAGCTCAGCCGGTTTCTTGGTCAGGTGATCCTGCAGACGCATCCGCTCGATCAGCCGGTCCCGGCGGGCCAGGTCAACGGTTTCACCCCGCAAGCGCGCGCCCAGCGAGACGTTCTGCGTAACCGTCGCCCAAGGCAGCAACAAATCGTCCTGCGCCATATAAGCCACGCGCTCGGGCACAGGCTCTCCATCGCTCGCTGTGATCTGGCCGCGGAAGTCAGCCCCGGTTTCCAGCCCGGCAATCAACCGCAGAATCGTGGTTTTCCCTACGCCCGATCCGCCCAGCAGGCAGGTCCAGTGCCCCGACCCAAGAGTCAGGGTCAACGGCGCGAACAAGGTCGCGCCGTCGATGGTGGCCGTACCGCTGATGGTCAGATCGGGCGCAGAGGTCATGGGGTCAGGCCCATTTGCCAGAAATTGACCTCAAGCTCGGTCGCGGTGTGGAAAGTCTGGCAAAGACGATCCCAGCGCGGTGAGGCTTCGAAATCCGCCCCGATGCGACGTGTTAGAGCCTGATCAAGCAATTCTCCGACCGCGTTACACGCGCCTTGGTAATCTTCACCGGCATAGGTGTTGATCCAGTCCCGATAGGTGTCCGAGCTCGCCTCACTCGCGAGTCGCGCACCGATCTCGCCATAACCCATCACGCAGGGCGCAAGCGCTGCAAGCAGGTCCAGCAGATCGCCACTGTATCCGGCCTCGAGCACAAACCGCGTATAGGCCAAATTCTCGGCCCGTTCCGGCGTCGCGAACAATTCCTCTTGAGATATCCCTGCCGCTTTGCAGATACCGATATGCAGTTGCATCTCTTCGGCCACCAGCGCGTTGACAGTACCCACCGCGGTCAGCATTTCCGAATGAGTCTCGGACTTCACCACCGCCAGCGCCCAGGCGCGGGAAAAGTGGATCAGGAACACATAATCCTGCCGCAAGTAATGCAGGAACGCCGCGCGCGGGAGCGTGCCGTCCTTCAGCCCTTCGACAAAGGCGTGGCGGGTGTAATCCCGCCACGGGCCCTGCGCGGCATCTCGCATCAGGGCGAAGGCTTTGCCATATCCGCTCATTGCGCGGTCACGTCGATGGCGATGTCACTGACCGGGTTCAAGCTGTCGATCATGCCGCTGTCCTTCAGGAACTGCTCGAACCTTGCATACCGGCCCGCATCAAAACCCGCCGGACGCAAGGCGAACCGGGGCAGCGTGTCAACCCACGCGCGCGCGTTCAGCTCGTCCTGCAGCTCAGGCGACGTGGCCGAGAAGATCTCCCAGCTTTTTTCCGGGTTGTTCACGATATACTGGGTCGCTTTTTCGGTCGCGGCCAGAAAACGCGCCACCTTGTCCGCGTCCATGGTTTCAGGGTTGGCGACATAGATCAGCTCGTCATATGAGGGGATGCCTTCCTCTTCGATATAAAAGCACCGACCCGCGACGCCTTCGATATCCATCTGGTTCAGCTCAAAATTGCGGAACGCACCGATCACGGCATCGACCTGTTTGGTCATCAGCGAGGGCGACAATGAGAAGTTGACGTTGATCATCTCGATCTCATCCAGACCGATATCATGCTGGCCCAGCAATGTGGTGAGGATCGCCTCTTCGACACCGGCAACCGAGAAACCAATCTTCTTACCACGCAGGTCGGCCAGCGATTGGATTGGGCCGTCTTCCAGAACCAGAAGACAGTTCAGCGGCGTGGCAACCAGCGTGCCGACGCGTTTCAGCGGCAGGCCCTCGTGGATTTGCAGGTGCAGTTGCGGCTGGTAGGACACTGCCAGATCGGCCTGACCGGCGGCGACCAGACGGGGCGGAGCGGACGGGTCGGCAGGCGGGACGATTTCGACCTCAAGACCTTGCTCGGCGAAATAGCCATTTTCCTGCGCTACGATGATCGGGCCGTGATCGGGGTTGATGAACCAGTCCAGCAGAACGGTCATCTTGTCCTCGGCCCAAGCGGGCGCGGCGGCCAGCAAGGCAATTGCGGCGATCAGTTTCTTCATAGCTCGCGTTTCCTTTTTTCACGAGGTTGAGGCCGCGACGAGGACAATCTCGCCCGGCCAATCCGGTTCAATCTGTTCAGCCGCGCGCCACGCGCGCAGGCCGGTGGCACAGCACAGGGCCAGTCTTCTACCATTGTTAGACGCTATTTTATTCAACTGTTCAGGTGAGATGCGCTGTGCAGCGGGGTGCACAGGAGTCGGTGCTTCGTCAGCGCCCCGCAGTTCAATGATCTGATCCTCTGCCGTCAGTTGACTGGCAGAGAGGAAGCGGAAACAGCTGCTCGGCTCGGGCGCATTGTCAAAACGGAAACTGCTGCTGCGCAGGGTGCGGCCATCATATTGCACCATCTGACCCAGAGGCGACGGGCCGATGCCCAAAAGCAGGTTCAGTGCCATTTGCGCCTGCATCGCACCGATGGTTCCAACCACCGGACCTAGAACGCCCGCCGTGGCGCAACTGGCCCCGCTCTCCGGCGCATCCGGAAACAGAGCGCGTAGCGACGGAGCCCCGCCACAGAACCCACCGACATAACCCGACAGACCCAGAACCGAGGCACTGATCAACGGTTTGCCCTGCGCTAGACAAGTATCCGACAGGATATAGCTGGCCGCATAGCTGTCGGCGCAATCGAGGATTACGTCTGCTTGCGTCACCATATTACTGGCATTTTCACTTGTTAGAGCCTGTTTTTGACCGGTGACATCCACCTCACCATTCAGGGCGCGACACCGATCCGCCGCGATCTCGGCTTTGGGCTGACCGCAATCCACCTCGGCAAACAAAGTCTGGCGATGCAGATTTGACAGATCGACCGTATCACCATCCACAATCGTGATCCGCCCGACGCCTGCCCCGGTCAGCAATGGCAAGACCGGCGCAGCCAGCCCTCCGGCCCCCACAACGAGAACCCGCGCTGTCGACAGGCGGGCCTGTCCCTCGGAGCCTATTTCAGGCAGCAACGTCTGGCGGGCATAGCGGCTCATCTGGTGACCTCGATCCACTGACGCACCCGCGCCTCGGGGTCGTCGTTCAGGGTGATATCCGTGACGACCGAGACGATATCCGCCCCCGCCTGCAACACGCCAGGTGCGCGTTCCACGCTGATCCCGCCGATCCCGACCAGAGGGATATTACCCACGCACGCCTTCCATTCGGTGACGCGCGGCAGACCCTGCTGATGCCATTTCATCTTTTTCAGGATGGTCGGATAGACCGGGCCCAGCGCGACATAATCCGGGTCCATGGCCAACACCCGCTCAAGCTCATCATCGTCATGAGTGGATACGCCCAGTTTAAGCCCCGCCTTGCGGATGGCTTTCAGATCGGCATCGTCCAGATCCTCCTGCCCCAGATGAATCCAGTCGCAGCCCAGATCAATCGCCTGTTGCCAATAGTCGTTCACCACCAGCACCGCGCCATGGTCCCGGCACAGATCGCGCGAGGTGGCAATCTGGTCGCGCACCACATCCTCGGGCTGGTCCTTGATACGCAGTTGCACCAGCTTCACACCCAAAGGCAGCATTCGCCGCAACCAGTCCGAGTGATCAAAGATCGGATAGAAACGATCCAACGTCATGACAGAAAGGCCTTTCCGATCACAGGGGTTGAGGGTTCGGCCATATCCCGCGCCTCGATCGGGTCGGCCTGATAGGCCAGTTGCCCGGCCTCAATCGCGCGCATCATGGCGCGGGCCATCATCGCGGGGTCTCCGGCGCGGGCCACGGCGGTGTTCAGCAGCACCGCGTCATAGCCCAGCTCCATCGCGTGCGCGGCATGGCTGGGCAGGCCTATACCTGCGTCGATCACCAGCGGTATGTCGGGAAACTCCGCCCGCATCGCACGCAGGGCGTATTCGTTGTTCAGCCCCCGCCCCGATCCAATCGGCGCGCCCCAAGGCATCAGCACCTCGCACCCGGCCGCAAGCAGGCGTTCCCCCACGATCAGATCGTCGGTGGTATAGGGAAAGACCTGAAACCCATCCTCGGTCAGAATGCGCGCAGCCTCGACCAGTTGGAACACATCCGGTTGCAGGCTGTCGGTGTGGCCGATCAGTTCCAGCTTGATCCAGTTGGTATCAAACACCTCTCGCGCCATCTGCGCTGTGGTCACCGCCTCCTTCACCGTGTGGCACCCGGCGGTGTTGGGCAGGATCAACACGCCAAGGTCCTGAATCATCTGCCAAAAGGTCTGCCCTGCCCCGGATTCACGCCGCAGAGACACCGTGGCCACGCCCGCGCCACTGTCGCGAAACGCCTGTTCCAGAATGGCGGGGCTGGGATATTGCGCGGTGCCCAGCATCAGCGGGTTGGGCAGTTCGGTGCCGAAAAACCTTTTCATCCTCAGCCCCCCTGCATCGGTGAGACGACCTCAACCCGGTCGCCATCGGTCAGTTGATGAGCGATGCGCAGACTTGAGGGCACGAAGCTTTCGTTCACCGCCGTCGCGACACGACCCGAAAAGCCGCATTCCTCCAGCACCTCGGCCAACGTTTCCGCCTGCACCTCACGCGCTTCACCGTTAAGCACGATCTTCATCGACCATCTCCGAATGTTTGTTCTCAAGCGCCAGATCGGCCACGCCCTGCGCCAGCGCGGGGGCCAGCAGGTACCCATGGCGGTACAGCCCATTGGCATAGATTGTCCGACCCAAACGTCGGATACGCGGCAGGTTGTCCGGGAAGGCCGGGCGCAGATCCACGCCGATCTCCAGCACTTCGGCTTCTCCGAACGAAGGGTTCAGCGCATAAGCCGCACTGAGCAGTTCCAGCATCGAACGCGCGGTGATCCGGCTGCTATCCTCGGATTCGATCATCGTCGCACCCAGCATATAAATTCCATCCCCACGCGGCACGATATAGAGCGGCATCCGGGGATGCAGCAGACGCACAGGACGCGTCAGCGTAACGTCCGGGCAGCGGATCACCAGCATCTCACCCTTCACACCGCGCAGATCATGCAGATACTCACGCGCATGCAAGCCGCGACAGTCGATAGCGTTCTCCAACTGGGCTGGAGCAAGCTTCTTGTGAAACACCACGCCCTTACCCTTTAGTGCGCAATACAGATCGTGAAGTGCCTGACGCGGATCCAGATGAGCTTCATCCGGAAAATGAAGGGCCTTGCCGAACCCATGCAGATCAGGCTCTAATTTAGTGATTTTACCGCGATCAACTTCCGAAAACCCCTCGGTCCGACGTGCAAAACGGCGCAGGTCGGGCAGATCGCGCGCATTGGCCACCACCAGAGTCCCCTGCCGCGTCACACACGTATGCGCAGCCCACCAGTCGATGGCCGTTTTACCCAGACGCAGTACAGGTTCTTCGGCGTTTTCGAACTCACACCAGGGGGCCAACATGCCCCCGGCCCACCAGGAACATCCATGCGGCCCGGGCGGGCCGGCAGGATCGAAGACCTGCACCTTTGCGCCACGCGCCGTCAGTTCGCTGGCGATTGCCAACCCGGCCACCCCGGCCCCTATGATCGACCATGTCGTCACGCGGACCAAACCTGATGAAAATGATGCACTGGCCCATGGCCCCGCCCGATATTCAGCGCATCGGCTTGCGAGATCGCACCCTGAAGATACGCATGCGCCTGCGCGACCGCATCATTCAGAGGCAAGCCCTTGGCAAGCCCTGCCGCAATGGAAGAGGACAATGTGCATCCCGTCCCATGGGTGTTGCGAGTGTCCTGCCGAAGGGCCTGGAACGAAGTTACCGAACCCGACGCATCCACCAGAAGGTCATGGCAGACATCCCCTGCCCCATGGCCACCCTTCATCAGAACCGCCTGCGCCCCTATTGCGCAAAGCGCGCGGCCCTGCTCGGCCATCTCTACCCAGCCTGCTGCCTCATCCCCATCAAGCAGACGCGCCGCCTCGGGCAGGTTCGGAGTAAGGACGCTGGCGCACGGCAGAAGAACTTCGCTGAGCGTCTTAACAGCGTCTTCGACCAGCAAGGGATCTCCGGATTTCGCAATCATTACGGGATCAAGCACCACCGGTCCCTCAAACCCGGCAATACGATCAGCCACTGTCTGGATAATCTCGGGCGTTGCCAGCATTCCGATCTTGATCGCGCCCACGTCCAGATCGCTCAGAACCGCATCAATTTGCGCTGAGATCACATCCAAAGGAACACCGTGCGCCGCCGTCACGGCCTGAGTGTTTTGCGCGGTAACAGCCGTAATCACACTGGCCCCGTAAACGCCCAGCGCCGACATGGCCTTTAGATCCGCCTGTATCCCGGCCCCGCCGCCGCTGTCGGATCCTGCAATGGTCAGGGCAATAGCCACCATGTCGTTGCTCCATCATTCTGGGGCAACGGCGCATGGAAAACGTCTGTGTTCAAAAGACCGTTCCCTACGCCGGAATTGCCCGGATCAGGTTCGATGGGTTGACGCCGATACGCCTCTCAGCCTTGCAAACAAGGCACCCCAACGGTTGCGCGGAACATCTCAGGCGCGGCGTAAAGAATCAAGTGGTTTTTGCGAGGCTCTGCCTCGCGCTCCGGGATATTTGTAGCCAGATGAAGCTGGGGATCCAAACTTCATCTGGCCCAAAATATCCCGGGGGAGTCGCGGCTTGCCGCGGCGGGGGCAGAGCCCCCTATCACCTGCCTTACCCCTTCATCCCGTCCCAAAAGGACTTTACGGAGGAGAAAAAACTTTTGGACTCCGGGTGGTTATCTTCACCCAGATCTTCAAACTCTCGGAGCAGTTCTTTTTGGCGGCTGGTCAGATTGACCGGGGTCTCCACAGCCAGTTCGATGAACATGTCACCCACGCCACCGCCGCGCAGGGCGGGCATGCCTTTGCCACGCAGGCGCATCTGACGACCTGACTGGCTGCCGGCCGGAATTTGCACGCGACCGCGACCGCCATCGATGGTCGGCACTTCTATGGAACCGCCCAACGCCGCTTTGGCCATGCTGACCGGCACGCGGCAATAGAGGTTCACGCTGTCGCGCTCGAACAGTTTGTGGTCTGACACCTCGACAAAGATGTAGAGATCGCCCGGAGGACCGCCGCGCATTCCAGCTTCGCCCTCGCCCGCCAGCCGGATGCGGGTGCCGGTTTCGACACCGGCGGGGATGTTGACGGACAGCGCGCGTTCTTTTTCCACCCGACCGGCACCCTGACAGGTGGTGCAAGGGTTCTTGATGATCTGACCCAGTCCCGAGCAGGTCGGGCAGGTACGTTCAACCGTGAAAAAGCCCTGCTGCGCACGCACCTTACCCATGCCGGAGCAGGTCGGGCAGGTTGTGGGTTCAACACCGCCTTCCGCGCCCGAGCCATCGCAGGCCGAACAGGACACAGCAGCGGGTACGTTGATGGTTTTCTGTAGGCCCGAGAACGCCTCTTCCAGCGATACGCGCAGATTATAGCGAAGGTCGGATCCGCGAGCTGCGCGGCGTCCACCACCGCCACCCCGCTGGCCACCCATGAAGTCACCGAACAGATCGTCAAACACATCCGAGAACGCGCTGGAGAAATCACCCTGCCCGCCAAAACCGCCACCGGGACGTCCGCCGCCGGTTCCATTTTCAAAGGCGGCATGGCCAAAGCGATCATAAGCCGCTTTTTTGTCGGCATCGCGCAGGATGTCATAGGCCTCGTTAGCCTCTTTGAACTGCGCCTCGGCATCCGGGTTGTCTTTGTTGCGGTCGGGATGCAGTTCTTTGGCCTTCTTGCGAAAACCCTTTTTGATCTCGTCCGCCGATGCGCCCTTGGATACGCCGAGCACATCATAGTAGTCGCGTTTTGACATCAGTGTTTCCTTATGCCTCAACGTATTTGGGCCGGCCCGGTGTCCGGACCGGCCCGCATTGGCCCGGTTACCCGTTAGTTGCGCTTATCGTCGTCCAGATCTTCAAACTCGGCGTCGACAATGTCATCATCACCCGGCGCGGCATCTGCTGCTGCCGGTTCTTCTTCACCTTCTTCGGCTTGCGCCTTGTAGATGGCTTCGCCCAGCTTCATGGCCGCCTCAGTCACGTTCTGGATGCCCGACTTGATCTTGTCGGCATTCTCGGTTTCCAGCTCATCCTTCAGCGCGGCAATGGCCAGTTCGATCGCTTCGATCGTGGTCGGATCGACCTTGTCGGAATGCTCTTCCATCGACTTCTCGGTCGAGTGGATGAGGCTTTCCGCCTGGTTCTTGGCGTCGACCAGCTCGCGGCGTTCTTTGTCGGCTTCCGCGTTCTCTTCGGCGTCCTTGACCATCTTTTCGATGTCCTCGTCGGACAGACCGCCCGATGCCTGAATGGTGATCTTCTGCTCTTTGCCGGTGCCTTTGTCCTTGGCCGAAACCGAGACAATGCCGTTGGCGTCGATGTCGAAGGTCACCTCGATCTGAGGCATACCGCGCGGTGCGGGCGGGATGTCTTCAAGGTTGAACTGACCCAGGATCTTGTTGTCCGCAGCCATTTCACGCTCACCCTGGAACACGCGGATGGTCACGGCGTTCTGGTTGTCTTCGGCGGTCGAGAAGACCTGAGACTTTTTGGTCGGAATGGTCGTGTTGCGGTCGATCAGACGGGTGAACACGCCACCCAGCGTTTCGATCCCCAGCGACAGCGGCGTCACGTCCAGCAGAACCACGTCTTTAACGTCACCCTGCAGAACACCGGCCTGAATGGCGGCGCCCATGGCAACCACTTCGTCCGGGTTCACGCCTTTGTGGGGCTCTTTGCCAAAGAACTTGGTGACCTCTTCGATCACTTTCGGCATCCGGGTCATACCACCGACCAGAACAACCTCATCCACGTCGCCAGCCGACAGGCCCGCGTCTTTCAGAGCGGCCTGGCAGGGCTTCATCGACTTCTTGATCAGGTCGCCAACCAGCGATTCCAGCTTGGCACGGGTCAGTTTCATGACCATGTGCAGCGGCTGACCGTTCGACCCCATCGAGATAAACGGCTGGTTAATCTCGGTTTGCGAGGTCGAGGACAGCTCGATCTTGGCTTTCTCAGCGGCTTCTTTCAGACGCTGCAGGGCCATCTTGTCGGCAGACAGATCGACACCGTGTTCCTTTTTGAACTCATCCGCCAGGTAGTTGACGATGCGCATGTCAAAGTCTTCACCACCCAGGAAGGTGTCGCCGTTGGTCGATTTGACCTCGAACAGGCCGTCGTCGATTTCCAGAATGGTCACATCGAAAGTACCGCCACCAAGGTCATAGACCGCGATGGTTTGGGTTTCTTCCTTGTCCAGACCATAGGCCAGCGCAGCCGCTGTTGGTTCGTTGATGATCCGCAGCACTTCCAGACCGGCGATTTTACCGGCGTCTTTGGTGGCCTGACGCTGGGCGTCGTTGAAATAGGCCGGAACGGTGATAACCGCCTGCGTGACATCCTCACCCAGATAGCTCTCGGCGGTTTCCTTCATCTTGCCCAGAGTGAAGGCCGAGATCTGGCTTGGCGAGTATTTTTCACCGCGGGCTTCAACCCACGCGTCGCCATTTCCGCCATCAACGATGGCGTACGGCACCATTTTCTTGTCTTTTTCGACTTCGGCATCATCCACACGACGACCGATCAGGCGCTTGACGCCAAAGATCGTGTTGTCGGGGTTGGTGACCGCCTGACGTTTTGCAGGCTGACCGACCAGACGCTCATCTTCGGTGAAGGCGACGATCGAGGGCGTGGTTCGCGCCCCTTCGGCGTTCTCGATGACCTTCGGCTGCGAGCCGTCCATGATGGCCACACACGAGTTGGTGGTTCCGAGGTCAATCCCGATTACTTTTCCCATTTTTGCAATCCCTTTCTCTTCAAGGCGATGTCCCGAGGCCGGGACCCGTTATGGCATCCCTGCCCCGATCAGTTGTGCACGAATGGCTCTACACCATCGCGCGTCCCGGCGTATATAAGGGCGCAATCTGGGGCCTGCAAGCGTTCAGAAACGCTGGGTTTAGGGATTCTGTGGCCTTTTTTTGGCAAGGTTTTGGCAAGGTTTGGGGATTCTGGCATGGCGCGGCTGGTTTTGCGCGATTTCGATATCCGTAAAGGGTTTCTGGACGGGGACGCGCAGGTCCAGCTTGTCGAAGCGCTGCGCCCGATTCTGAAGGTCGCGCCCTTGTTCCGGCCCGTTACACCATCGGGCAAAGAAATGTCGGTGCGCATGACCTCGGCCGGGGCGTTGGGCTGGGTGACGGATCGGGGCGGCTATCGCTATCAGGCGCAGCACCCGCGCGGCATGGTCTGGCCCGAGATTCCACAACCCGTATTGGCGATCTGGCACAGGCTGGTTGGACGGGATCGCGACCCCGATTGCTGCCTGATCAACTACTACGGCGAGGGCACTAAAATGGGCATGCATCAGGACAAGGACGAGGCTGATTTCTCTTGGCCGGTTCTGTCGATCTCATTGGGCGATGACGCGCTGTTCCGCATCGGCAACACCACGCGCGGCGGCAAGACCGAGTCCATCTGGCTGAGTTCCGGCGATGTGGTGATCATGGGCGGACCCGCCCGGCTGGCTTATCACGGGGTGGACCGTATCCGGTTTGGCTCGTCCAGACTGTTGCCCAAAGGCGGGCGGATCAACCTGACGCTGCGTGTCGCCACCTAGCGGCGGGCATCCCAGCTTTTCGAGACCTGCTTGCGGGTGTAGAACTCAGCCAGCAATCCGATCATGGTCAGAACTATGCCGACCCAAAGTGCATATTCCCAACTGGAGTTGCGCGGGAAATAGTTGCGGAACACGAAACCGCGGCACTGGTCGATGATGTGAAACAGCGGATTCCACGCAAACATGGTCAGCATGAAACCGCCCAGCGCGTTGCCCACAAACATCTTGCCCGAGAACACCATGTTCATGCGGCGATAGACGTTCTTCAGAATGGCAACCGTATTTGGAAACCATGGCTTGAGCGCCAGAAACACCAGCCCCACGGAGCATCCGGTGAACCAGGCCAGCACCAACATCGCAAACGCCCCGCCGGGCTCCTGTATCTCCAGCGGAGAAACAGTGACGCTGTAGACGAACAGAATGACGATGATGGAAACAAGTTGGGTATAAAACGAACCAAAGGCAGCGGCCAATAACGCAACCATCATGTTCATAGGGGAATGCAAACGCATAGGGTTATTACCGTCACCGACGCCCCCAATCGCACCGGCCGCCTTGATATGCGTTATGAACAGGAAGACGCCACTCAGCAGAAAGAGAATGAACTCACCCCGGATTTTTGCCACCCGGGCGCCCATGAAAGACAAAATGAAATAGAAAGCCATGGCAACCAGGACCACCTGCAGGATATTCATCAATATCGCCACCACCGCATTGGCATGCTGGGACCGGATGTTGCGCACCACCGCGTGAAAAATCAGCTCTGCAGTGGTGAATGCCCCGCCCAGAAGTGACCGATTTCGCTTGTAGTGGAACACCTGTTGTCTCTTTCCTGCTGTGTCGCCGTCAATCTGGCACGAATTTCTTGCTGTTCCGTTTCCTTGGCATCATAAGTCCGTCAGGATTTTGGATCAACAAACCGCAATAACGGAGCTTTTTTGTGACCTACGACGCGCTTATTCCCGTCATCAGACGCCTGGCCCTGGAAGCCGGAGACAAGATCATGGAGATCTATGAGGCGGATGATTTTGACGTAAAGGTCAAATCCGACGCAAGCCCCGTGACCGAGGCGGACGAGGCGGCGGATGCGCTGATCTCAGCCGGGTTGCGCGAAGCCTTCCCCGACATCCTGCTGGTGACCGAGGAACAGGCGGACTCGCATTCGGAAAAGGGTGATACGTTCCTGATTGTCGATCCGCTGGATGGTACCAAGGAATTCATCAATCGGCGCGGCGACTTCACCGTGAATATTGCGCTGGTCGAAAACGGCGTACCCACGCGCGGTGTCGTTTACGCGCCGGCCCGGCAGCGAATGTTCTATACCCAGCCTGACGGTCAGTCGGTCGAGGAAACCGGGGCGCTCGACAAGACGCAACCCGGAGAGATTTCGGAAATATCAGTCTCTAAACCGGATAATTCGGCGTTGCTGATCGTCGCCTCCAAGTCGCATCGCGATCAGGCAACCGAGGACTACATCAACAAATATCGGGTGCAAGACAGCAAAAGCGCGGGCTCGTCGCTCAAGTTCTGTCTGGTCGCGACAGGCGAGGCCGATTTGTATCCCCGTGTGGGCCGCACGATGGAATGGGACACAGCCGCAGGTCATGCGGTTCTGTCCGGCGCAGGCGGCAACGTGGTGCGCTTTGATGATCATTCGCCGTTGACCTATGGCAAGGATGGCTATGCAAACCCGTTCTTCATCGCCTACGCTCCGGGCGTTGACCTTCAGGAGGCCTGATGTCCGTCGCCATTGTAATCCCCGCCCGCTATGCCTCGACCCGTTATCCGGGCAAACCGCTGGTGCCATTAACCGGGGCCAACGGAAGATCCATGACCCTGATCGAGCGATCCTGGCGTGCCGCTATGTCGGTTTCAGGCGCGGACAGAGTTGTCGTTGCAACAGATGATGACCGCATTCGCGAGACTTCCGAAGGTTTCGGGGCCGAGGTTGTCATGACGTCCGAGACATGCCGGAACGGCACCGAGCGCTGTGCCGAAGCGCATGGCGTTTTAGGGGAAGGTTACGACATTGTAGTGAACCTGCAGGGCGACGCGCCCCTGACACCACATTGGTTTGTCGAGGATTTGATAACCGGCCTGCGCGACGCACCGGATGCGGGTGTTGCCACGCCGGTATTGCGCTGTGACGGTGAAGCACTGAACAGCTTGTTGAATGACCGCAAACATGACCGTGTCGGAGGAACAACGGCCGTGTTCGGCCATGATCACAGCGCGATGTACTTCTCGAAAGAGGTCATCCCCTACACGTCTGACACCTACACCGATGCCGAGGCGACCCCGGTTTTTCACCATGTCGGCGTCTATGCCTACCGACCGGACGCTTTGGCAGCCTATCCCACCTGGCCGACCGGACCGCTGGAAACCCTGGAAGGGTTAGAGCAGCTGCGCTTCATGGAAAACGGTCGTAAAGTTCTGTGCGTCGAGGTCGAGGCCAAAGGCCGTCAGTTCTGGGAACTGAACAACCCGCAGGACGTTCAGAAGATCGAAGAGATGATGGTCGCGATGGGGCTGGACTAACGAAAAACGTGGGCAAGCCTTGCCGGAAAACCTTTATTAGAGACTAAAATGTACGACGTGACGGACACTGATCCAGAACGCAGACCCCGGGGTTTCAAGCAGAGGTGGTACAGGACAACTTACACCCCGCAACCATTGGATGGGTGTCGCAATATCGGCTGCGGCTGAAACGGCGGCGCCTTTTGTGGCGTTCGTTCCGAAGCCGCCATCAGTTGACCTGTCTGACAGACCGCACCCGATCCATCCGGCCAAACGCGATTCTGGCCGTCACGACGTTGCGAAATGAGATCACGCGCCTGCCGTGGTTCTTCCGTCATTACCGACGGCTGGGCGTTGACCACTTTCTGATCGTTGACAATGACAGCGACGACGGATCGGTAGCCTATCTGCTTGACCAGCCGGATGTCTCGTTATGGCAGACCGGTGCCAGCTATCGCGCAGCGCGGTTTGGGCTGGATTGGCTGACCTGGCTGCAGATGCGGTATTGTCACGGGCACTGGACGCTTATGGTGGATGCGGATGAACTGCTGATATACGCCCATCACGACAGGCATTCCTTGCAGGACCTGACGCGTAGGCTGGCCCAATCGGGGCAGACTGCCTTCGGGGCGCTGATGCTGGATCTTTATCCAAAAACTCCGCTTGGGGCGCAGGATTATGACCCCCAGACTGACCCGACCCATCTGCTCAACTGGTTCGACAAAGGACCTTACCGCGCTCAACGTCAGAGCCCGCTGGGAAATCTCTGGGTTCAGGGCGGTGTTCGCGAACGCGCGTTTTTTGCCAGCCGACCACATCGCTCGCCGACCTTGAATAAAATCCCCCTTGTCCGGTGGTCCCGTCGGTATGCTTATGTCAACTCAACCCACTCTGCTCTGCCCCGGTCGCTGAACTTTGCTTATGATGGCCCCGGCGGCTCTGTGCCCTCTGGCGTATTGCTGCATACCAAGTTCCTGCCCGAGATCATCGGCAAGTCGCGGATCGAGAAAGAGCGAAAGCAGCATTTTCACGATCCGGACGAGTTTAGTGCCTATTACGATGGAATATCAGCCCAACCCAACTTATGGACACCGCACTCTGTCCGCTATGAAAGCTGGGAACAGTTGGCGCAGCTTGGGTTGCTGCAACCGGGCGAAGACGGCCCGTAAGGCTCGGGGCGCAATTCGCGGGGAAGTAAACCGGATTTAAACCCGTTGCCTCGCAAGGTGTAAAAATGTCATAAAACGTTAATTGTCCGGCACCACTCAGGTTTCAACCACCCCGGGCATGCTCGCGTATCATATGAAGGTTGGGCCGTCGCGTGAGCCTATTGGATTCCTATCGCATGAGATTGCGGCGCAAGCGCCGTTTGCTGAGGTGCATCCGAAAGCGGCGCGAGGTGAAACCCTTGGCCAACAAGACCCCTACGATAAGACCTGACAGTGTTTTGTTGATGAGCGTTGTGCGCAACGAAAAAATCCGACTGCCGTATTTCCTACATTACTACCGGAAACTGGGCATCGACCACTTTCTGTTTGTCGACAACAACAGCGACGACGGTACCGCCGATTATCTGGTCGGGCAACCGGATGTCTCGGTCTGGCACACAACGGCCAGTTACAAACGTTCGACCTTTGGCATCGACTGGTCCAATTACCTGTTACGCAAATACGCGCACGGGCATTGGGTTCTGACTGTCGATCCGGATGAATTCTTTATCTACCCGTTTTGCGACACCCGCCCCATTCAGGCCCTGACCGGGTGGCTGGACGATACCGGGGTGCGCAGTTTCGGCACCATGCTGATCGATATGTACCCTGACGGCCCGATCGAAAACGCACCCTATCACGAAGGGCAGGATCCGTTCGAGATCGCCGCGTGGTTTGATTCCGGGAACTATATGATCTCGCGCAACCCGACCTATGAAAACCTTTGGATACAAGGGGGGCCCCGCAGTCGGGTATTTTTTCAGGAGAACCCCTCCAAGGCGCCGGCGCTGAACAAGATTCCGCTGGTCAAATGGCACCGGCGTTATGTCTATGTCAGTTCGACCCACGCCTTGCTGCCACGCGGCTTGAACCACGTTTATGAAGAACAGGGTGGCGAAAAGACAAGTGGCGCGTTGCTGCATGCCAAACTGATCAACACCCTGGGCGACAAAACCCGGGAAGAGCTTTCGCGCAAACAGCATTATCGGGCATCGGGTGAGTATTTGGCCTATGCCGAACAATTGAGCGGCAAGCCTGTTTTCTGGAACCAATGGTCCGAGAAATACATCAACTGGCGTCAGCTTGAAGTTCTGGGTCTGATGTCCAAGGGCAATTGGGCATGAGCGGTCTTGGTATCGTCATGCTGGTGCACACCGCTCTGGACCGCGCGGAACAGGTCGCGCGACATTGGACAGCCGCAGGCTGCCCGGTTGTGATTCATGTGGATCGCAAGGTCGAACCAGCCACGTTTGATGCATTTGTGGCATCCTGCGCCGACAACCCTCTCATCCTGTTTTCGGACCGCCACATTTGCGAGTGGGGCAGATGGGGCATTGTCGCCGCATCACAATCGGCGGCCGAGCTGATGTTGGATCGGTTCCCGGATGTTCGTCACGTGTACCTCTCATCAGGTGCCTGTTTGCCGTTGCGGCCCGTGCGCGACCTTGTGGAATATCTGGCGGATCGACCGCGTGTTGATTTCATCGAAAGCGCAACAACCCGCGACGTGACCTGGACCATCGGCGGGCTGGATCTGGAGCGGTTTACGCTGCGGTTTCCGTTTTCCTGGCGTAAGCAGCGCAAATTGTTCGACGCCTATGTCAGATTGCAACGGGCAACCGGACTGCGGCGCAAAGTCCCCGATGGTCTGGTTCCGCATATGGGTAGCCAATGGTGGTGCCTCACGCGGCAAACTCTGTCCGCGATCCTGCAAGACCCCAAGCGAAAAACCTATGACCGGTATTTCCGACAGGTCTGGATACCGGATGAAAGCTATTTCCAGACCCTTGCCCGGCTCTATTCCACGCATATCGAAAGCCGATCCTTGACCTTGTCGAAATTCGATTATCAGGGCCGACCCCATATGTTCTATGATGATCATATGCAGTTGCTACGCCGGTCCGATTGCTTTGTGGCGCGCAAGGTCTGGCCACGAGCAGAGCGTTTGTATCAGGCGTTTCTGACCGATCAGGACAGTGCGATGACACCGGCAGAACCGAACCCGGGCAAAATAGATCGCCTGTTCTCAAAGGCGGTCGAACGACGAACGCGCGGTCGGGACGGGCTGTATATGCAAAGCTGCTTTCCGCGTCAGGGCAAGGAATTTGGCCTGACGGCCTTTCCCTATTCCGTTTTTCAGGGATTTTCCGAGGTTTTTGAGGATTTCGAACCCTGGCTCGCTCAGGCAACAGGCGCGCGGGTGCATGGGCATTTGTTTGCGCCAGACCGGACGGAGTTCTTTGGTGAGACGGACTTGACCAACGGCGCGCTCTGCGACAGTGCAACGTTGCGCGACTATAATCCAACGGCGTTTCTGACCAATCTGATCTGGAACACCCGTGGTGAGCGACAGTGTTTCCAGTTTGGCCCGGCGGATTCCCAGAAGATCAACGCGTTTCTGGCCCGTGACAAGAATGCCCAAATGTCGATCATAACCGGTGCCTGGGCTTTGGCGCTGTTCCGGTCAAACCTGAATTTCTCCGACATCCGGTGCGAGGCCGCGCGCCTTCAGCAAATTGAAACCAAACAGCTTGAGATTCTGGATTCCGCCCGGGCCAAGGCCCGCATTCACATCTGGTCGCTGGCTGATTTCCTGGAAGCCCCGATGGAAGCTCTTTTCAGCGTGACCGAGGAAATTGGCCTTGCCGAACCGACCCACCTGTCTGAAGCCCCCAGACTGGTCGATCTGAGCGGCTTCGGAAAGTTCCTGCAGAACCTGAAGAACCAGGGTATGCATCCATACCTGATGGGAGATTTCCCACCCGATGACGTGTTTGGCCCTCAGACCCGGCGGTATCCAAAGCCGTATTTGGTGAAATAAGCCGACATGGGGTCAAAGTTCGACTATTTCATCGTCCTTGCGGATATGCGCACCGGCTCGAACCTGCTTGAGGCGCACCTAAATGCGCTGGACGGCGTCACCTGCTTCGGAGAGGCGTTCAATCCCTTTTTTGTCGGGTTGCCAAAGCTGGATGGACTGCTTGGCTTTGAACTTGAAGACCGTGAACGTGACCCCTTTGCGCTGATAGACGCCATACGAAACGCTCCGGGCGATCTGAACGGATTTCGGTTCTTCAGCGATCACGACATCCGTGTGCTGAGCCCTGCTCTGGACGATCCGCGCTGTGCCAAGATCGTTTTGTCGCGCAACCCTTTGGACAGCTATATCTCTTGGAAAATTGCGGTGGAAACCAAGCAGTGGCGGCTGGTCAACATCAAACAACGCCGAGAAGCGCTGGTCACATTCGACGCTGACGAATTTGCCGGGCAACTGGCGAACCGCGCACAGTTCCAGCAGACCATACGCAGCCATTTGCAGAAGACCGGGCAGACAGGGTATTACATCGACTATGACGACCTGAATGATCTGGACGTTCTGAACGGCCTCGCAACCTGGTTGGGTGTTGAGGCGCGCCTTGAGGCAACGAACCAAAAGCTGAAACGCCAAAACCCCGCTCCTGCGTTGTCCAAGGTCGCCAATCCACAAGACATGGAGCGCGCGTTATCCCGGCAAGACAGGTTCAACCTGCACCAGATCCCCAATTTTGAACCTGCACGCGGGCCTGCCGTATCCCGATATGTCTGCGCCGCATGCGCGCCTCTGATGTACCTGCCGATCCGGGGTGGGCCCGAGGATGAGATCACCACTTGGCTGGCCAATCTGGACCGGGCCGGGTCTGACGATGTTCTGACCGGACAAAACCAGAAACAGGTGCGTCACTGGATGCAGTCCAACCCACAGCACCGAAAATTTACAGTTTTGCGTCATCCTTTGGCTCGTGCGCATACGGTGTTTTGCAAACATATTCTCGGCACCGGTCCCGGCACCTATGTTGCCATCCGCAACATGTTGCAAAGGCGGTATAACGTGCCGCTTCCTGAAAAGGACAAACCAGAATCATATGGCGCCGATCAGCATCATGCCGCGTTTTCTGCGTTTCTCGATATGCTGGGGCCTATTCTGGCGGAACAAACACCCATTCGCGTTGACGGGACGTGGTGTGGTCAGGCGCAGACGCTGGAAGGTATGGCACGTTTCGCCTTGCCCGATGTTATATTGCGCGAAGAGGAGATTGCCGTTGCGCTGCCAAAACTGGCACGAGACATCGGTGTGGCGAACCCGCCCTCGGTACGTCCACCGCCAAATGACAAGCCGTATTCGCTTGTCCAGATTTACGACACCACTCTGGAACAAAAAGCCGAAGCTGCGTATCCCCGCGACTATCTGAGCTTCGGGTTCGGTCCATGGGCACCCATTGAAAACCGGATCATGGACGCAGAGTGATTATGGTGCCTTCAGTCACCATTGCGTAAATCTCTTCCATCTCTTCGTTTTTCACGGCGATGCATCCCGCAGTCCAGTCGACTGTTTTCTTCGCCCGCTTGCGTTCGGCGCGGCGGTTGGGTTGTCCGTGAATGAAGATATCCCCACCCGGGTCGACACCCGCGGCCCTTGCCTGTTCGATATCTTTTGAATTGGGATAGGAAATTCCCAGCGACAGATGATAGCGACTGCGCGGATTACGGCGATCAATCCGATAGGTTCCCTCGGGCGTGCGTCCGTCGCCTTTCTTGGTCTTCGTGCCCGCCGGGGCAAAGCCAAGATCGACCTTGTATTCCTTCAAAATCTGCTCGTTATGCAGAAGATAAAGCTTGCGCGCGCCCTTGTTGATGACCAACGAGGTCACCTCGGGGCCATCATAAGCCAGAAATCTGGGGCTGGCTGAGGCACATGCCGAAAGGCTCAGCGTGGCCACCGCACCCAATCCAAATGCTCGACGATCCATGAGTTTCACTGCCTGCTGCTCTTTTTTTGCAAGTATTACGTCAGACCCGCCAAAACGGAAATCACTTTTTGATGTGTGCCTGTTCGGTTAGACGGCGTTCGATGGATTCCAGCCGCTCGAGCACCTCGTCGCGATAGGCATCGGTTCTGACCTCATCCTCGGCATGGTGTGCGTCCTGCATCGAATTCACGATCAGACCGACCAGCAGGTTCACCACGGCGAAGGTGGTCACCATGATGAAGGGCACAAAGAACAGCCAGGCGTAGGGATAAACCTCCATCACCGGGCGGACGATGCCCATGGACCAGCTTTCCAGCGTCATGATCTGAAACAGCGTATAGGCCGACAGACCCAGATCGCCGAACCAGTCGGGGAAGGTGGCCGAGAACAGTTTGGTCGAGATCACCGCGCCGATATAGAACAGGATCGCCATCAACAGGAACACGCTGGCCATGCCTGGCAGGGCCGAAATGAAGCCTTCGACCACCCGGCGCAGGCGTGGCGCAACCGAGATCACCCGCAGCACCCGCAAAATCCGCAGCGCCCGCAGCACCGAGAGGGCCCCGGCGCTGGGCACCAGCGCGATGCCCACGATGATGAAATCAAAGATATTCCAACCGCTTGTAAAGAACCTGCGCCCGGTCGCGATCAGTTTCATCGCGATCTCCGCGACAAAGATGGCCAGGCACAGCTTGTCCAGCGCCACGATCAGGGGGCCCGCAACCTCCATCAACGTGGGTGAGGTTTCCATGCCCAGCAGCACCGCGTTGAACATGATCACGCCGGTGATGAATTTCCCGAAAGCGGGCGCTTCGATGATGGGCAGCAAGCGTTGGGCGATCCCCATGCGGGTGTCTCCTGTCAGGATTTCGGGTTCAGGGCGAACCGGGCGGCAAGTTCGGTGTGTGACGACCATCGAAATTGGTCAACCACCTGTACCCATTCAAGGGTGTATCCCGCGTTAACCAGCGTCTTTGCGTCGCGGGCAAAGGTCACAGGGTTGCACGAAACATAAGCAATCACTGGGCGTTTCGCCTGCGCCAACTCGCTCACCTGCGCCTCGGCCCCGGCGCGCGGCGGGTCAAGGACCACCGCGTCGAATTTTTTCAACTCGTCCGGCATCAGCGGGCGGCGGAACAAGTCCCTCGTCTCGGTCGTGACCTGTTTCAGACCTTGTGCCCTGCGCCAGCCCTGATCCAGGGCTTTGGTCATCTCACCCTCACCCTCAACCGCGTGGATTTCGGCGGTTTGCGCCAAAGACAGGGCAAAGGTTCCGCAGCCCGCGAACAGATCGGCGATACGCTTTGCGCCCTGCGTTGCCTCGGAAACAGCTCGTGTTAGAGCCTGTTCTCCGTCCTTCGTGGCTTGCAGAAAGGCCCCCGGCGGCGGCACGACAGCGGCAGGGTCAAATCGTTGGATCGGGGGTTCGCGCATGGCGATCACCTCCCCCTCCCAACTCAACCGAGCGAGGCCGTGGTGTTCGGTCGCCTGTGCCAGCGCCAGTTCCAGCGGGCCGTCCAGTGGCTTGCCGCCTTTGACCGACACGTCCAGCCCAACGTCGGACAGGATCAGCGTCACGGCCAGAACGCCCTTGCGGCTGCCACCCAGCAGCGCCAGCGCCTGAGCGACCGGAATGGCGGCGATCAGGTCGAGATGCAGCAGGCGGCAATCGGGGATCTCGGTGATCGTATCGGATGCGCGACCGTGGAACCCGGCCAAAGTGCCCTTCTTGGTACGCCGCACGGCGATGGTGGCGCGGCGGCGCGAACGGTCGGGCGAGGTGTGAATGGGCCGCATCGGGGCATCGAGCCCCTGCGCGGCCAGCGCGTTGCGCACCACGTCGACCTTCCAATCGGCAACAAACGCATCCGATGCGTGCTGCAACTGGCAGCCGCCGCAGGCCTTATAGTGCCGACAGGGCGCTTTCACCCGCTGGTCCGAGGGTGTTTCGACCCGGATATCGGTCAGCATTTGACCAACCAGCGTGCCACTGACCACCTCACCCGGCAAGGTACGCGGGGCGTAGACGGGTCCGTCGGCGATGCCGTCACCCTGATGGCCAAGGCGGGTTATGGTGTATTGCTGCGTCATGGGGGCCTGATACCGGGGGATTGCAGGCAACAAAACCCCTTTGGGTCCTTTGCGTGTACTTTGGATCGAAATACGCTGTCTCTCCCTACGGTCGAACGCGCATTCCGATGCTTGATTTGTGAGAAACGCAAAGGCCCCTTATTCTGCCGCTTCTGCCTGAATGAACCCGCCAGACTGACGGTGCCAGAACCTTGCGTATAACCCGCCGCGCTCTAGCAGCGCACCATGCGTGCCGCTTTCAACGATATGCCCCTGATCCAGCACGATGATCCGATCCATCTCGCTGAGAGTCGACAGGCGGTGGGCGATGGCGAGCACCGTCTTACCCTGCATGACCCGATGCAGCGCGGCCTGGATCGAGGCCTCGACCTCGGAATCCAGCGCCGAGGTCGCCTCGTCCAGCACCAGTATCGGCGCGTCCTTCAGAATTGCGCGGGCCAGAGCGATCCTTTGCCGTTGACCGCCGCTGAGCTTCACGCCCCGCTCCCCCAGATGCGCGTCATAGCCCTTGCGGCCCTGCGCGTCCTCTAGGCCAAGGATGAATTCATGCGCTTCGGCCTTGGTGGCGGCCTCGATCATCTCGGCCTCGGTCGCGTCCGGGCGACCGTAGAGGATGTTCTCGCGCGCGGACCGGTTGAACATCGCGGTTTCTTGCGTGACCATCCCGATCTGACGGCGCAGACTGTCCTGCGTGACCGTCGCGATATCCTGCCCGTCGATGCGAATAGCGCCTTTTTCCCCGTCATAGAGTCTGAGTAGCAGCGAAACCAAAGTGGACTTCCCTGCCCCCGACGCACCGACGATGCCCAGTTTTTCACCCGGGGCAGCGGTGAAATGCAAGTCCGACACGCCGCCCACATCGCGGCCATAGGCAAAGCTGACGTGATCGAACGCAATCTCTCCGTCAGACACCGCAAGCGGGGCGGCATTTGCGACGTCCTCGACACGGTCGCGTTTGGTCAATGTGTTCATCCCGTTCTCGATCTCGCCGACATTGGCATAAAGCCCCATCAGCGTGAAACTGACCCAGCCCGTCATTTGCGAGATGCGCACAGACACGGCCCCCGCCGCCACAATATCGCCGGTGGTCGCATTGCCCGCCTGCCACAGCCACAGGGTCGCGCCGATCAACATCACCGGCAGCACTCCGGCCAGCGTCATCAGGATGAACCGGAAACTGGCCGAGAGCAGACCGAAATCCAGTGCCTTTTTACGCAGGTCGACCAGCGCGGTGCGGGCAGCCTGATCCTCGTGCCGGGCATGGGCAAACAGCTTGACGGTCTTGATGTTGGTGATCGTATCCACGATCTGCCCCGACACCATCGCCCGCGCCCCGGCCCGCGCGCCCGAGCGTTTGCGGATGCGCGGCAGATACCAGCGCACCAGCAGGAAATAGACGGTCAGCCACAGCACAAAGGGCAGCATCACCAGCGGATGAATAGACCCTAACAAAAGCAAAGAGCCCGCAAGTGAGGCCAGTGCGAACACAATCGCACTGATCGTTTCCGAGACCACCGAAGTCAGCGCGGTCGCGGTCTGAACCTGTTTCTGTGCGATCCGTCCGGCAAAATCATCGTCGAAATAGCTGACCGACTGGCCCAGCGTCCAGCGGTTCAGTTTGGCCAGAACCAGCGGCGGGATGTTGGGCATGACCACGTAGTTGTTCGAGAACGCTGAAAGGCCAAAGAACACCGGGCGCAGCAGCATGAAAAACGCCACCGCCCCGAGGATCATCCACAGATTGCTGCCGGTCAGAAACGCATCCGGCCCTCCGAGCGTCGCCACATCGATCACCCGGCCCAGAATCCACGCTGTCCCGGCCTCCATCGCGCCTGCGGTGGCCGAGAACAGGGCGGCGACAAACAGCATCGGCCACGCGCCGGACAGGGCCCAGCGAATGAACGCCCCCAGCTTTTGCGGCGGGGGCGTGTCGGCGTCTTTGAACGGTTGGATGAGGTCGGCAATCCTCATTCGGCGGCCTCCGGGTTCAGGAAGCCCCCAGATTGCCGCGCCCAGAACTGAGCGTAAAGCCCACCCTGCGCCAACAGGTCGGAATGGCCGCCCTCTTCGACGATGCGGCCGCCATCCATGACCAAGATGCGGTCCATCTGCGCGATGGTGCTGAGCCGGTGGGCGATTGCGATCACGGTTTTCCCCTGCATCATACCGTAGAGCGTTTCCTGTATCGAAGCTTCGACTTCGGAATCTAGGGCAGACGTCGCCTCATCCAACAGCAAAATCGGCGCATCCTTCAGGATCACCCGCGCCAGCGTCACCCGCTGCCGCTGACCACCCGACAATTTCACACCGCGTTCACCTACATGGGCGTCGTAACCCTTGCGTCCCTGCGGGTCCTGCAGATCGAGGATGAACTCATGCGCCTCGGCCTGTTTGGCGGCGGCGATCATCTGTTCCTCGGTCGCGTCAGGTCGACCATAGAGGATGTTGGCCCGAACCGAACGATGCAGCAAGGCGCTGTCCTGCTGCACCATGCCGATATGGCTGCGCAGACTGTCCTGCGTGACCTTAGCGATATCCTGACCGTCAATCAGTATCGCACCCCGTTCGACGTCATAAAACCGCAAAAGCAGCTTGACTAGGGTCGACTTACCGGCACCCGAGCGCCCGATCAGGCCGATCTTTTCACCCGGCTGGATGGTCAGGCTGACATGATCCAGCCCACCGGTTTCGCGGCCATAATGGTGCGACAGGTCGCGGATTTCGATCTGGCCTTTCTCCAACCGCAGGGGTTTTGCATCCGCATCATCCAGCAAGCCAACCGGCTGCGCGATGGTCTGCATCCCTTCGGCAACGATCCCCAGTTCACGAAAGAAACTGGTCAGCGCCCACATGATCCAGCCGGTCATCGAGTTCAGCCGCAGCGTCAACGCCGTGGCCGCCGCAACCACGCCAACCGAGGCGCTACCCTGCATCCACAGTGCAATGGCCCAGCCGCATACGCCGACGATCAGGAACCCGTTCAGTGTGACCAGCGCCGCATCCATGATGGTGAAAATCCGCATCTCGATCTGAAAGGTGCGGCGCGTTTCCTCGATCGCCTCACGCGCATAATCCATCTCCTGCGTATCATGCGCGAACATCTTGACCGAGTGGATGTTGGTATAGCTGTCCACCACCCGTCCCGTCACGGTCGAGCGTGCATCGGACGCCGCCTGCGAAGCCGGGCCGACGCGATTGACCGTCCACGCGACCAGCGCGCCATAGAATACGAACCAGATCAGTAAAGGCAGCAGCAGCCGCGCATCCGCTGCAATCAGCAGAATCGCCGCACCGATCATGTAGGCCAGCGCAAAGGAAATGGCGTCGAACACCTGAAACACCACCTCGCCAGCGGCGGGCGGCGTTTGCATGATGCGGTTGGCGATACGCCCTGCGAAATCGTTCTCGAACCAGCCAACCGATTGACGCAGAACGTGTTTATGCGCTCGCCAACGGATCAATGTGCCAAAGTTGGGCAGGATCGCGTTGTTCAGCAACAGCACATCAACCACGTGCAACAGCGGCCTGAGGAACAGGACAAACAGCGCAATCAGCACCAGTTCAGTCCCGTGCGCCTGCCACAGTTCCGCAGGTGAGCCGTTCAGCAGATCGACGATGCGGCCCATATAGTAGATCAGCCCAAGTTCAACCGCCGCAACGATGACCGAGATCAGCGCGGTCCAGGCGAAGACGCGAAAAAATGGCCGTGAATATTCCAGCATGAAGGGCCACAGCCGCGTCGGCGGCGTGTCAACTTCATCATAGGCGACAAAAGGGTCTACAAGATTTTCGAAATAGCGAAACATAGAGGGTGCTCCGATTGAGCAGATAATAGGTCATGCGAAGAAAGATGGCGTCTGAACACCACCCCTACGGGTCAAGTGTTCAGCCTTAGCTGTCCCAGATCCCGTAATACATTCGCAGTCCTCCCTCGTGTTTGAGTCAGGCGCACCCTGCCAAAACTTGCGGGATTTGTCATCCCCTTTTGAGACTTCGTTTTAATCCGCCAGCAAATCTTCGCGGTTCAGCGCGAAATCCGAGGCGATCCAGCGCGCCTCAAGCTCAGCCAGTTTTGCGCCCAGCGCGGGGCCTGAAAAGGCGGGGATCAGATCGGCAGCCTTGATCGGAAAACTGGCCGCGGCCCCTTGTTCCAGGGCGCGGGCAAGGTCGTTTGACCATGGCTGTTCCAGAAACGCACACCGCAACAGGGTTTCGTGTAAACCGCCTTCGGACCCATAGCGATAGCCGAGTTCCGCGACGCTGGTGGTCGCCATTGCCTCGTCTCGCATCCGGGTCAAACGCTGCAGCTGAGCCTTGCTGAGCCGCAGGGTCTTGGCGACCTCCGGCGGGGCGATCGCGGCCAGACGACGAATCGGTTCAGGTGCGGCGTGGGCGTCCTGTTCCAGCTGGATCAGAATGGCCAGCGCCCGGTCATCTGTACCCGGTAGCAGCTGCGCCAGAACCCCGGTGCTGCGCATCGCCGCCACCGAGGGCGCGGGATCAGGGGCCGCCAACAGTTTCAGCATCTCGGACCCGACGCGTTCGCGAGAAAGTGTCTCTAAACCGTCCAGATTTGCCGCAATCGCAGCCAGCGCATCGGGGTCGAACCCGTCCTCGGCATCGCCGTACCACGCGTGAAACCGGAAATAGCGCAGGGACCGCAAGTAGTCCTCGCGAATACGATCCTGAGCCTCGCCGATAAACCGCACCCGACGCGCCTTCAGGTCTGGCAGACCGTCCAGCGGGTCAAGGATCGTGCCATTGGGTCGGGCATAAAGGGCGTTCATGGTGAAATCGCGGCGCGCGGCGTCCTCTTCCACCTTGTCCGAAAACGCGACGACTGCCCGGCGGCCATCGGTTTCGACATCGCGGCGAAAGGTGGTGACCTCATGCGGGATGCCATTGCTGACCACGGTGATCGTCCCATGATCAATCCCCGTGGGGATCGGTTTCAGCCCGGCCTGCTGCGCAAGTCCCATCACCCGTTCGGGCCGCGCATCGGTGGCAATGTCGATATCCGAGACCACAGCCCCCAACAACGCATTGCGCACGCAGCCGCCCACGAACAACGCCTGCGCGCCGCCCTTGGTCAGCGCGGCACAGACCGCTTGCGTTGCCGGTTCAGAGATCCAGTCTTCAGTGATCTTCTTCATTCGCTCATCCGTGCGGCCAACCCACGCAGCATCCGCGCCGTCGCGCCCCAGATGTAATAGGGACCATAGGGCACGGCAAAATAGTAGCGCCGCTGGCCACGCCACCGGCGCGATTCAACTACATAATTCACCGGGTTCAGCAGATGTTCAAGCGGAACCGAGAACACCTCGTCCACTTCGCCCGGCTCGGGTACGGGTTGAAACGAATGTCGCAGGATCGCGACGACAGGCGTGACGTTGAACGATGTAACCGTCTCATGTTCCGGAAGAAAACCAAGCACTTCCGGCAAGTCTTGAGGCAATCCGATCTCTTCCTGTGCCTCACGCAGAGCGGTCGCGGTAACGTCCAAGTCACCCCCGTCCTGCTTGCCTCCGGGAAAGGCGATTTGGCCGGGGTGGTGTTTTAAAGCGGACGACCGTTTGGTCAGAATGACACGAGGAAAGCGACCCGTGACCGAGATCGGAACCAAAACGCCCGCCGAACGTAACTTGCGGCCTTCGGGCAGCACCCTGTCCGGATTCAGGTCAAAATCGCTTGACCCCGCGCCGGGGCGATCGAGCGCCGCCCGCAGCTGTTCGACCGTATCAGTCTTTGTCCGCATCGAAACCCACGGTATTGGGGTCCAGCACGTAATGGGCGCCACAGAACTGGCAGTCTGCGGTGACCTTTCCATCATCCGTGGTCATTTTTTCGATATCCCGCGCGGAATAGATCGACAGGCTCTGGCGCACCCTATCTTCGGAGCAGGTACATCCGAACTGCACAGGCTGGGCATCATAGACCCTTGGTTGTTCTTCGTGGAACAGCCGGATCAGCAGATCGGTCGGCGCGATTGAGGGACCGATCAGTTCCAGATCCTCGACCGTGTCCAACAGGATGTTCACGCGGCCCCAATTTTCACCCTCTTCCCCATCAACCAGATCATTGGCCGTCAGAATCTCGCCAGTGCCCTCGGCTGACGCCGCAAAAGGCGAAGCTTTGGGCATGTGTTGCAACATCACCCCGCCCGCGCGCCAATGCTCGCCGACACCCGGTTCCGTGGATCTTCCGAAGCTCAGCGAAAACCGAGTGGGCAACTGTTCGGATTGCGCAAAATACGCCTCGGCGCACGCACTGAGCGAACCACCCGCAAGAGGGGTTATCCCCTGATAAGGCTGGGTGCCTTCACCCTGATCAATCAGGATCGCAAAATACCCGTCACCCACCTGATCAAACGGCGCGCTATCCGTCAGCTTGTCCCGATCGAAACTGGCATAGGCACGAATGCGCGCCGGTTCGCCTTCGGTCTTTGGCGCGTAGTAGTCGGTGGCAATCATCCGTACGGCACCCTTGGACTGCACCTGAAGCGACAGCTTCCAACGTAACGAGACTGTCTGGCCGATCAACGCTGTCAACAAAGCCATTTCAGCGACCAGAGCTTCGACCTTCTCGGGATAGTCATGCTGCTTCAGGATGCCATCCAGCACACCGTCCAGACGGGCGACACGACCGCGCATATCCGATACATCAAGTTGAAAGGGCAGGACGGTATCGTCCCACGCGATTTTCGTTCCAAGAGACATGGGGTTTCCTTACACGCCACAGGTTGGCATACCGCCACCATATAGGTGGATCATTTTGGGTTGAAAGGGGCCATACATGATCAGGCGGTTCGGCGAAAGCCCACAATCAGGCCGAAAGTACATCCGACGGGTTGGGGTATACGCCCTGCTCCCGCGCGAAGCGCATCTGTTGCTGACGTGCCAGATGGAGCCGGGACCTGATCTGCAATTGCCTGGCGGCGGTATTGATCCCGGCGAATCGCCCATCACCGCCCTACATCGCGAAGTGTTCGAGGAAACCGGTTGGCGCATTGCCGATCCCCGCAAGGTTGGGGCTTTCCGTCGGTTCACCTTTATGCCCGAATATGATCTGTGGGCGGAAAAGATCTGCCTGATCTACCGTGCCCGACCGGTTCGCCGCCTTGGCCCGCCGACCGAGCCTTTTCACGAGGCGCTTTGGATGAGCTGCCCCGACGCTGTGCAAATGCTGGGCAACGGTGGAGATCGGCATTTCGCCAGTCTCCACCTCCAGGAGCTTCAGGCGCCGTGATATTCAAAGAACACAGCCGACAGGTCGTCGTCCATCCCCTGATCAGGCGCCATGGCTTGCGTGAGACGCCAGAACATATCGTCCAGAAACTCGGCCCCATGTCGGGTCGAAACACATTCTGACGCCATGCGGCGAAGGCCGTGTTCGTCCAGCAGACCGCCTCCCTCAATGGGACATTCCGTGAACCCGTCGGAATACAACAGCAGCTTGTCACCGGGGTTCAGGTATATATCGATCTGATGAAATGTGGCATCCGGTAACAAACCCACCGGCAAACCGCCGTCACCCAGAAACTCAGCGCTTCCGTCAGCGCGCAGAAGCAGCGGATGGGGGTGTCCCGCCTGCACCATTTTCAGATGTCCGTTGCGCAAATCGACGATGGCATAGACCATGGTAAAGTATTCTTCGATCCCCGCGTCTGCCATCAGGCGAGAATTCAGGGTCGCGGCCACCTCTTCCGGAGGGAGGAGAGCATAGAACTTGTTAAATCTCCGTTCCATCGCGACATTTTGATCGAAATGCTGACTGGACAGATACCCGCCCAGCCGCGCCGTCATCATGGCCGAGGTGATCCCGTGCCCTGACACATCGATGCTGTAAAACCCAAGCCGGTTCACACCCGGAGAGAACATGCCCACCAGATCCCCCCCGATATGACCACAGGGTTTAAGCAAGAGACTAACCCGAGAGTTTCCAAAGGCGCGGGTCAGTTCGGGAACGAGCGATTCCTGTATCTTACGTGCCTGTATCAAATCCTTGTCGATCGCATCATGGGCCAGTTTCAACTCGTCCAACGCCGCCTCGATCATGCGGTTTTTCTCGGACAGTTCGCGTTGCATGTCCAGAATGCGCGCACCCGCCGATATCCGCGCGCGCAGCTCGTCAGCCTCAAGCGGTTTGATCAGGAAGTCATCGGCACCCGCATCCAGACCCCGGGCCACTTCCTGTTTTTCACTTTTGGACGTTAACAGAATGAAATACGTGTATTCATCCTTCTCCAACTCGCGAAACGCGCGGCAGAATTCAAGCCCACCCATACCCGGCATCACCCAATCGCTAAGCACCAGATCCGGCAGCCCGCTGGCGCAGACGGTCATCGCCTCTTCGCCGCTGCTCGCCTCAAGAACCGTAAAACCCCATTTCCGGAGCGAGGCGACAAGGATGCGCCGCTGCAATCGGCTGTCATCGACAACAAGAACCGTGCGGATCGCACCAAAATCCAGCTCGACCCTGGCGTCTGATAAGCTGGTTTCCGACACGAAGTTCCCTGCGCTTTGTCCTTGTTTCCTTCCGCAAACGCTAGTGCCCAGAGTTTAACATTGCGTGAAAACCAAAGAGCACGCTGCCCTTAACCCAGCATTTACCCCTCAGCCGCTAAACAGAGCGAGGACGGAGGATGCATATGATACACTGGTCCAGGGTCAGACAATTGCACGATGAAGTTGGCGCAGAGGAATTCGGCGAAGTTGTCGAGATTTTCCTGGAAGAGGTGCAAGAGGCACTACAGCGCCTACGCGCAGATACCCAACGGCTTGAGCTGGAGCAAAATCTGCATTTCCTGAAGGGCAGCGGATTGAGCCTTGGATTCGCGCAGTTTTCCGGCCTGTGTCAGGACGGTGAAAGATGCGCTGCCGCCGGCCGCGCCGAAGAGGTGGATGTTCCGGCCATCGTCGCCAGTTTCGATGCATCCCGATCCGCGTTTGAGGTCGGGTTGCGGGAAAACCTGTCATGGCTCAGATCACGAACTGCGCCAGCGTCTCGTCTTCGGTAATATCCGTATAGGTAAAGCCCGCCTCATCCAGATGGGCAAACAGGCGCATAAAATTCTCCGGCTTGCGGGTTTCAATCCCGATCAGGACCGAGCCGAAATTACGGGCGGATTTCTTCATGTATTCGAAGCGGGCGATGTCGTCTTCAGGACCCAGAATACTCAGGAATTCCTTCAACGCCCCGGGGCGCTGCGGCAGGCGCAGGATAAAGTACTTTTTGACGCCGGAATAACGCTGAGCGCGCTCTTTAACTTCGGGCAGACGCTCAAAATCGAAATTTCCACCCGAAGTGACGCAGACGACCGTTTTGTCACGGATGAAACTTTGCACATCGCCAATAGCCTCAATCGCCAGCGCGCCGGCGGGCTCCAGCACAATGCCTTCGACATTCAGCATCTCGATCATGGTGGTGCAGATCCGGTCCTCGGACAGGACCAGAACGTCAGACAGGTGGCGCGATTTCAGCAGCTCGAAAGGCTTCGCCCCAATCCGGCCCACGGCAGCACCATCGACGAAATTATCCACGCGATCCAGCGACACCGGATGCCCCGCCGCCATCGCAGCATGCAAACAGGCGCCGCCTTTAGGCTCAACAAACAGGCAATGCGTACGATCTCCGAACCACGTCGCCACGCCCGAGGACATGCCGCCCCCGCCCACTGGAAGGATGACGTGATTGGGCAATGCCCCCAGTTGCTCTTCGATCTCTACGGCCAGAGATGCCTGCCCCTCGATCACATCCTCATCGTCGAACGGGGACAGAAAATGCCCGCCCTGCTGGGCGCACCATTTCTGCGCGGCGGCCAGCGTGTCGTCGAAGTAATCGCCGGTGAGGTGGATTTCGATGTTGTTGCCGCCAAAAATGCGGGTCTTCTGGATTTTCTGCTGCGGCGTGGTGACGGGCATGAAGATCACACCGCGCACGTTCAGATGTTTGCACATATAGGCCACACCCTGCGCGTGATTGCCCGCGCTGGCGCAGACAAACAGCTGCTGCCCGGTCTGCTTGCGCATCGCATTGAACGCGCCACGAATTTTGTAAGACCGCACGGGGCTGAGGTCTTCGCGTTTGAGCCAGATATCGGCCCCATACCGGTCCGACAGATGGGCGTTCCGCTGCAAAGGCGTTGCGGGAAACACAGAGCGCATCGCCTGTTCGGCGGCGCGGGCGCGGGTCATGAAATCACTCATGGCCGTTTCCCTGCCGTATCAGTGCGAAAAGGGCAAGGAATACATATGTGTGCCGCGCTCAGGTAAGTTCCCGTTTTTCGGCGCAAACGCCATAAAGCGTGGTCAAAATACTCAAAGCCATCATTGTGACAATCCACTGAACAACAGCATTTACCAAGATCTCCAAAGTGGCCGAGAATACGCCAACAAGCCCAGAAACGAATCCAACGGCAAAAGCAAACGCGAGGAAAATGGCAAGGGTCAACAATATCGCACCGGCTATAGGTCCAGTTACGCGCCACGCATCTCCAAGTGTCATCTTGTTGTTCACTGCGCTTGCCGGAAGAACCAAGCTTAGGCGTTGAATGATCCAAATCATGCAAATAAAACCGATCACCATCACGGCTGCGCCCAACGGCCATCCCAAAAGCAAGCCCATGCCAACTGCCAAACCAAATATGACCGCAGCCAGCAATCCAAGCAACAATGCCCACCAAAAATAAGCCAGTATCCTCGAGCCGTCAAACGAGGGCATCGCGCCTTCTGGATATTCTTCAAGCAGACAGTACCGATGCCAGGACACTGCGACCCAAAGGGCCGCAACATAGTTCAGAATCGCCAGAGCAACGACGCCGCCAAAATCGCCTTGCTCGCCGGTAATGAATTCGGCACCAACGACAAAATACAGTAAGATCCGGAATAGAGAAACCACGATAATTGGGGATGAAATTCGTACCGCCGTGCCCGGATCGTGAAAAACCATGCGAAACGCATGCACAAAAATCTTCCAACCCAGCATCTCTAAACCCGCCTCTCAACCAATCCTTGTTCTCTATCCGCCCGTTTCACCCTAATTCCCGCCCAGCGTCAACGCAGATAACTTGCCCCCGGTTTCAAAACCCGCTAGGGGCCAATCGTCTTACGCATAAGGGGAAGTCAGATGTCCGCGCCCAAGAAAGTTGTTCTGGCCTATTCCGGTGGCCTTGATACCTCGATCATTCTGAAATGGCTGCAGACCGAGTATGGTTGTGAGGTCGTGACCTTCACCGCCGATCTGGGTCAGGGTGAGGAACTGGAACCCGCCCGTAAAAAGGCTGAGCTGCTGGGGATCAAGCCCGAGAACATCTATATCGAGGACATCCGCGAGGAATTCGTCCGCGACTTCGTCTTCCCGATGTTCCGTGCCAATGCGCAGTATGAGGGGTTGTATCTGCTGGGCACTTCGATCGCGCGGCCACTGATCTCAAAACGTCTGGTTGAGATTGCCGAAGCGACCGGCGCGGATGCCGTGGCCCATGGCGCGACCGGCAAGGGCAACGATCAGGTGCGGTTCGAACTGGCCGCTTATGCCTTGAACCCAGACATCAAGGTGATTGCCCCCTGGCGCGAATGGGATCTGACCAGCCGCACCAAACTGCTGGAGTTCGCCGAACAAAACCAGATTCCGATTGCCAAGGACAAGCGCGGCGAGGCTCCGTTCTCGGTCGATGCGAACCTGCTGCACACCTCGTCCGAGGGCAAGGTTCTGGAAGACCCCGCCGATATGGCGCCCGACTATGTCTATCAGCGCACCGTCCACCCCGAAGATGCGCCGAACCAGCCCGAATTCATCGAAATCGGCTTTGAAAAAGGCGACGCGGTCAGCATCAATGGCGAAGCGATGAGCCCCGCGACCATCCTGACCAAGCTGAACGAATATGGCGGTAAACATGGCATTGGCCGTCTGGATCTGGTCGAAGGCCGTTTCGTCGGTATGAAATCGCGCGGCATCTACGAAACCCCCGGCGGCACCATCCTGCTGGAGGCGCACCGTGGCATCGAATCCATCACCATGGACCGCGGCGCGATGCACCTGAAAGACCAGCTGATGCCGCAATATGCCGAGCTGATCTATAACGGCTTCTGGTACAGCCCCGAGCGTGAGATGCTGCAGGCCGCCATTGACCGCTCACAGGAGCATGTCACCGGCACCGTCCGCGTGAAACTGTACAAAGGTCTGGCCTCGACCGTTGGCCGCTGGTCGGATCACTCGCTGTATTCCGAGGCGCATGTAACCTTTGAGGAAGACGCTGGCGCCTATGACCAGAAAGACGCGGCGGGCTTTATCCAGCTCAATGCGCTGCGCCTGAAACTTCTGGCGGCGCGCGACAAGCGGTTGAGCAAGTAACAGCGTTCAACCCGAATAGGACCCCGGTGCCCCGAAAGGTGCCGGGGTTTTTCTTTGGCCACTTCCCGTTTGGTCAGGCTTGCCCGTGGCACGCAGATGTCTTTACCCATGGGTCAACTTGGGAAAGGACAGATCATGCAGGACATCGCCGACGGAATTCAGAAAGGCCTGGACGGCAAAAGCTTTGACGGATCGCTGAAATTCGACTGCGGCGCGGACGGGGTGATCGTGCTGGCCGAGAACTCTGCCTCGACCACGGATCGCGAGACCGATTGCACCATTCGGATTTCGAAAGACAACCTGACCAAGCTGCTGACCGGCAAGCTGAACCCGATGACCGGCGTTGCGTTGGGCAAGCTCAAGATCTCGGGCAATATGGGCGTGGCAATGAAGCTGGGGCAGCTGCTGGGATAAACTCGTCTCACCACCGCGTGACAAACCATGTCAGCGGATTGCGCCGGACGCAAAGACAAGGCAGCCTTACTCTCAGAAGGAGACTTGCCATGACCCGGACTGCTTACCTCGACTACATTAAGCCGACGCTTCTGTTCGCATTGATCATGCTCGCCGCCATGTTGCGGGCCTTGCCCGCACCTGCTGCAGGGACCGAGACCCTGACAGTGGCCGGTGGATGCTTCTGGTGCGTCGAATCCGACTTTGAATCCGTACCCGGCGTGATTGAGGCCGTTTCCGGCTTTACCGGCGGTAAGGCGGCCAACCCAAGCTATGACCAGGTATCAAAGGGTGGAACCGGCCATTACGAAGCCGTTCAGATCACATATAACCCGGCACAGGTTTCGCGCGAAACACTGTTGAACATGTTCTTCCGGTCAGTTGATCCCACAGATGCCGGTGGTCAGTTCTGTGACCGGGGCGACAGCTATCGCACGGCGATTTTCGTCTCTAACGCTGGCGAAAAAGCAATTGCGCAGCGGGCGAAGACAAACGCACAAAACGCTCTGGGCCAAACTGTTGTCACCCCAATCCTGCAGGCCGGAGCCTTCTATCCCGCCGAGGAATACCACCAGGATTACTACAAGGGGAACAAGCTGGTCTTTACCCGCTTTGGTCCCAAACGGCAGCACAGCGCATACAAAGCCTATCGCAAAGCCTGTGGACGCGATGACCGCGTAAAACAGCTGTGGGGGAACGAAGCGCCATTCACCGGGTCTTAATCGAACCGCGCCTCGAGAACCTCTTTCAAATCGGGGATGACATCAGCTGTACCGTGCCGCGTGACCATCAGGGCCGCGGCACGGTTTGCTTGAGCAATCGCCTGTGTCATAGGCATCCCGCGATCCATCGCCGATAGAACGTAGCCGGTGAACGTATCACCCGCCCCGGTCGTGTCCACCGCCTGCACTTTGTGTGCCGGGAAATCTGAAGTCGATCCACGGTGATAATAGCGCGCGCCTTCCGCGCCCATCGTGACGATGACATGCTCCACGTTCAGGTTAGTCACAGAAAGCCCCGTCGCCTGATGCAATTGTTCAGCCTCGACTTCATTCAGGATCAGGAAATCGAGATAGGGCAAAACGTCCTGCACCGCATCGGCCTGAAAAGGAGCGGCAGCATAGCAAATCGTCAGACCCAGCTCATGTCCCATTTTTGCGGCCTCAACCTGCAGGTTGGTTTCATTCTGCATCGCCAGCAGATCGCCACGAGTGGCTGACGATAACGCCTGCCCCAACTGATCGGACGAGATCTCTTGATTGGCGCCAGGGAACAGAATGATATTGTTCTCGCCCTTTGCATCCACGGCAATAATGGCGTGGCCAGTCGGTATCTCGCTCTGTGCGATGTGACGGGTGTCCACCCCATATTCCGTCAGGCGTTCGCGCGCCCAGACCCCGTCTTTTCCAATGGCGCCGACATGCGCGACCTGCGACCCGGCACGCGCTGCAGCCACCGACATATTTGCACCTTTACCGCCCAGAAAACGATCCAGACGGTTTGCGGCAAGGGTCTCGCCCGGCCCGGGCAGGTGCGGCACGTCATAGATCATGTCCGCGTTGATCGATCCGAGGTTCCAGATCGTCATGGCTTACCCGAGATATCGCACGAGGCCAGAATGGCCATGTTCAAGATATCGTTTGCTGTCGAGACGGTCGAACAGATCTGAATCGGCTTGTCGACGCCGGACAGGATCGGGCCGATCACTGTGGCCCCACCCATTTCCTGCATCAGCTTGGTCGAGATACTGGCCGAGTGCCGCGCCGGGACGATCAGGATATTGGCCGGGCCGGTCAGGCGTTGGAACGGATAGGCGTCTTGCTGATCCACGTTCAGCGCAACATCGACGGTCATTTCGCCCTCATACTCGAAATCGACACCGCGCTGATCCAGCACTGCGGGCGCGCGGTGCATCTTTTCCGCGCGTTCCGATACCGGATAGCCAAAGGTCGAGAAGCTGACAAAGGCCACGCGCGGTTCCAGCCCCATGTGGCGGGCCACAGCGGCAGCACGTTCGGCGATATTGGCCAGGTCGTTCTCGTCCGGCCATTCATGCACCAGAGTATCGCCAATCAAAACGATTCGCCCTTTGTGCAGCAAGGCGGTCACTCCCGCCGCACCATTCGCCGCATCTGCGTCAAAGACGTGATTGATCCGGTCCAGCGCATGCGCCGATTTCCGGGTGGCCCCTGTCACCAGACCGTCGCCATGCCCATGCGCCAACATCAGGGCAGAAAAAACATGCCGGTCGCGCGCCGCGAGGCGGTGAATATCTTTGCGGTCAAAGCCTTTGCGCTGCAGGCGCTGGTACAGAAAATCCTTATAGGCATCCAGATGCATGGTGTTCGCGGCGTTGACCACTTCCAATTCGCGCACCGCATCGCCAAGGCCCGCCTCTTCCAACTGCTGCTTGACCTCTTCTTGCCGACCAACCACCAGCGCTTTACCAAAGCCTGAGCGTTGGTACATGACAGCCGCGCGCAGCACGCGGGGATCGTCGCCTTCGGCAAAGATCATCCGACTTTGCGCGGCACGGGCCCGGGCGTTCAAGCCGCGCAGGATGCTAGCGGTCGGATCCATGCGGGATTTCAGGCTTAGCTCATAGGCGTCCATGTCGATGATCGGACGCCGCGCGGCCCCGGTATCCATCCCGGCCTTGGCTACGGCAGGCGGGATGCGGTGGATCAGGCGGGGATCAAACGGTGTCGGGATAATGTAATCGCGGCCAAAGGTCAGCGATTTGCCATAGGCCATCGCGACCTCATCCGGCACATCCTCGCGCGCCAGATTGGCCAACGCATGGGCGCAGGCGATCTTCATCTCGTCATTGATGGCACGGGCATGGATATCCAGCGCGCCCCGGAACAGGTAGGGAAAGCCCAGCACATTATTCACCTGATTGGGGTAATCGCTGCGGCCCGTTGCTACGATGGCATCGACGCGCACTTCATGTGCTTCTTCCGGCGTAATCTCAGGGTCGGGGTTTGCCATCGCGAAGATCACCGGATTATCGGCCATGCTGGCAACCATATCCTGGGTCACCGCGCCTTTTACCGACACACCAAGGAACACGTCGGCCCCTTTCATCGCCTCTTCAAGCGTGCGCAATTCCGTCGAAATCGCATGGGCCGATTTCCACTGGTTCATCCCCTCGGTCCGACCCTGATAGATCACACCTTTGGTGTCGCAGACGATACAATTCTCATGGCGCGCGCCCATCGACTTGAGCAGTTCGATACAGGCGATCCCCGCAGCCCCCGCGCCGTTCAAAACGATCTTCACATCCTCAATCTTCTTGCCCGAGATATGCAGCGCATTCAGCAGACCCGCAGCACAGATCACTGCCGTGCCATGCTGATCATCGTGGAAGACAGGGATATCCATCTCTTCCTTCAGGCGCTGTTCGATAATGAAACATTCGGGCGCTTTGATGTCCTCAAGATTGATGCCGCCAAAAGTCGGCCCCATCAGCTTGACCGCGCGGCAAAATTCATCCGGGTCCTCAGTGTCCAGCTCAATATCGATCGAGTTCACATCGGCGAAGCGTTTGAACAGGACGGCCTTGCCCTCCATCACCGGCTTACCGCCCAACGCACCTAGATTGCCAAGACCCAGAACCGCCGTCCCATTCGAGATTACGGCGACCAGATTGCCCTTGTTGGTATAGTCATAGGCGGTCTCAGGCGCTTCGGCGATGGCTTCACATGGAACAGCGACGCCGGGGCTATAGGCCAGCGACAGATCGCGCTGGGTGGTCATGGGAACGGTGGCCTGCACCTCCCACTTGCCGGGGGTGGGTTCCAGATGAAAGGCCAGCGCCTCTTCTTTGGTGATCTTCGTTTTGGGCATGGGAAATGTCGTTTCTTTGCAAGTTAGGGCCATCGCGTCATAGCGCAGGCCGCCCCGCGCCTCAACGGGAATAGATTTCGCCTTTCGCAGCAAGGGTCGGGTTTGTAAGGTCGCCCGGAATTCGCCAGAAGGGAACAGCCTTGTCCACAGTCACGCCGATGATGGCGCAATATCTCGAAATCAAAGAGGCCCATGCCGACGCCCTGCTGTTCTATCGCATGGGTGATTTCTACGAGATGTTTTTCGACGATGCCGTCAACGCAGCCGAGGCGCTGGACATCGCCCTGACCAAGCGCGGCAAGCACAATGGCACGGACATTCCCATGTGCGGCGTACCGGTTCACGCAGCCGAAGGCTATCTGCTGACCCTGATCCGCAAGGGCTTTCGCGTGGCTGTGTGTGAACAGATGGAAAGCCCGGCTGAGGCGAAGAAAAGAGGCTCTAAATCGGTTGTAAAACGCGATGTCGTGCGTCTGGTGACCCCCGGCACACTGACCGAGGATGCGTTGCTTGAGGCTCGCCGCCACAACTTTCTCGCCACCTACTCGGCAGTCCGGGACGAGGCCGCGCTGGCCTGGGCCGATATCTCGACCGGTGCGTTTCACGTCATGCCGCTGACGGGCGCGCGGCTCAGCCCCGAGCTGGCCCGACTGGCCCCGTCCGAGCTGATCGTGGCCGATGGATCCCAGCAGGACCTTCAGGACCCGGCGCGCGATCTGGGGATTTCACTGACCCCCATCGCGCGGGCCAGCTTTGACAGCACCGCGGCAGAAAAGCGCATCTGCGCACTGTTCAACGTCGGTGCGCTGGACGCCTTTGGCGCATTCACCCGCGCCGAAGTGTCCGCCATGGGCGCGCTGATCGACTATCTTGAGATCACGCAAAAGGGCAAACTGCCCCTGCTGCAAACGCCTTTGAAGGAATCCGAAGACCGCGTGGTGCAGATTGACGCTGCCACCCGCCGCAATCTGGAACTGACCCGGTCCCTGTCTGGGGGCCGCGCGGGTTCGCTTCTGTCGGTGGTAGATCGAACCGTGACACCGGGCGGCGCGCGCCTTCTGGAGCAACGCCTGTCCAGCCCATCGCGCAACCTGGATGTGATCCATGCTCGGCTGGACGCGGTCAGCTTCGCGGTTGAGGACAGCCTGATCGCCTCGGACTTACGCGAAGCGCTACGCAAAACCCCCGATCTGGACCGCGCCCTGTCGCGGTTATCTCTGGACCGCGGCGGCCCCCGCGATCTGGCCGCGATCCGCAACGGCCTGACCCAAGCCTCCGCGATTGCCGGGATTTGTGAAGAGCAGGACTTGCCCCGCCTGCTAACCACCGCACTGCAAAACCTTGTCGGCTTCGACGATCTGTTAACCCTGCTGGATGAAGCTTTGGTTGCCGAGCCCCCTTTGCTGGCCCGCGACGGTGGTTTCATTGCACCGGGGTTCGACGCCGAACTGGACGAGGCCCGCACCTTGCGCGACGAAGGCCGATCCGTTATCGCCGGGTTTCAGCAGAAATACGCGGACCATACCGGCATCACCTCGTTGAAGATCAAGCATAACAACGTGCTGGGTTACTTCATCGAAACCACGGCCACCCATGCCGAGAAAATGCTGAACCCGCCGTTCTCTGAAACCTATATCCATCGCCAGACCACCGCCAACCAGGTGCGGTTCACAACGGTCGAACTGTCCGAGATCGAAACCCGCATCCTGAATGCCGGAAATCTGGCACTTGAGATCGAAAAAAGGCTCTATCAAAAGTTATCAAGCGAAATTCTGACCCAAGCCGCGCGCCTCAACCTGGCCGCCCGAGGCCTCGCTGAACTGGATTTGACCACAGCGCTGGCCGATCTGGCACGCGGAGAAAACTGGTGCCGCCCGCAAGTCGATACCTCTCGCGCCTTCGATATTCGCGGGGGCCGCCATCCGGTGGTCGAAAATGCCCTGCGTCAGCAAAGCGGCGACGCGTTCGTCGCGAATGATTGCGACTTGAGCGCGGAAGACAGACCTGCCATCTGGCTGCTAACCGGCCCCAACATGGCCGGTAAATCCACCTTCTTGCGCCAGAACGCGCTGATCGCTTTGTTGGCGCAAATGGGCAGCTATGTCCCCGCCGAACAGGCCCATATCGGCGTCATCAGCCAGCTGTTCAGCCGCGTCGGCGCGTCAGATGATCTGGCACGGGGCCGCTCGACCTTTATGGTCGAAATGGTGGAAACCGCCGCCATCCTCAATCAGGCCGACGACCGCGCGCTTGTGATCCTTGATGAAATCGGACGCGGCACCGCCACCTATGACGGCCTCTCCATCGCATGGGCCACGCTGGAACACCTGCACACCGCCAACCAATGTCGCGCGCTCTTTGCCACGCATTACCACGAACTCACAGCGCTGGCGGGAAAGCTGACAGGCGTCGATAACGCAACCGTCGCCGTCAAGGAATGGGAAGGTGAGGTCATCTTCCTGCACGAAGTCCACAAAGGCGCCGCCGACCGGTCTTACGGCGTACAGGTCGCACAACTGGCGGGCCTCCCAGCCTCGGTGGTTGATCGCGCCCGAACCGTCCTTGAACAGTTAGAAAAAACGGAACGCGAGGGCGGCAAGCAAAAAGCCCTGATCGACGACCTGCCTCTGTTTTCAGCCGCGCCAGCACCACCGCCCGCGCCCAAAGCCTCACCTGTCACCGACATGCTGAACGACATCCTCCCCGACGAACTCAGCCCGCGCGAAGCACTCGACCTGATCTACAAACTGAAAGAGGCGGCCAAACCCTGACCGCCCCTTCATCTTTTCAAAAATACTCTCGCCGAAGGCTTGGCCTCACAGAGGCCAATCAACTCGTAGGTGTCGACGACACCCCAACCTGCGCCGGACGCAACAACCGGTCATGCAACATGAACCCTTCAGCCGACACCTGAATGATATCCCCCGCACGGGTTCCCGGTACCGGCGCCTCGAACATCGCCTCATGCACATTTGGATCAAACCGGTCCCCGACCTGCGGCGTAATCACCTCGATCCCGTGCTTCTGGAACACATCTTTCAGCGCCCGCATGGTCAGCTCAACACCTTCCAACAGACCGGCAGCAACCTCTTTCTGCTCATCGGTTGCGGCCTCAAGCGCGCGTTTCATGTTGTCGTAAACCGGCAGCATGTCGCGTGCCAGTTTCGATCCGCCATACTGCTCTGCATCGCGACGCGCCTTGTCGCCACGTTTGCGCGCATTTTCTGCGTCCGCCAGCGCGCGCATGAACCGGTCCTTAAACTCGTCCCGCTCTGCCCGCAGCGCATCGATCTCCAGCGCCTCGTCGCTGATCTCAGCAAATTCCTCCGCCAGTTCTTCCGCTTCGGCGGACATGATATCGTCCAGAAATTCTTCGTTCTTGGGCTCTGCCATCTCTTACCCTCTAGCTCCGGTCGGATATCAGCTTGCCGACCAGTTGCGCCGTATAATCCACGATCGGCACGATCCGTCCATAATTCAGACGTGTGGGTCCGATGACCCCGACCGCACCGATTATCTTACGATCAGCGTTCATATAAGGAGACACCACCAAAGAGGAACCCGAAAGTGAGAAAAGTTTGTTCTCAGAGCCGATAAAAATGCGCACACCCTCGCCTTCTTCGGTCAATTCGAGGAATTCGGCGATATCACGTTTGCGTTCCAGATCGTCAAACAGGGTGCGAATGCGGTCCAGTTCCTCGGCCTCGCCCGGATCACCCAGCAGATTCGCCCGCCCCCGTACGATCAGACGGGCCGAGTCGCTGCCGTCCCCGTCCCAGGCGGCAATCCCGCTTTCGACCATCTCGCGGGCCAGGACATCAATTTCCTGTTTACGCGCATCGATCTGAGACAGCATCTGCTTGCGCACTTCACTCAGGGTCCGCCCCTCAATCAGCGCATTCAGGAAATTCGCCGCCTCGCGCATGGAACTTGGCGTCTGTCCGGGCGGCGGCGTGAATAGCCTGTTTTCAACATGCCCGTCCGAGAACACCAACACCACCAAAGCCCGGTCATGACCCAACGAGACGAACTCGATATGTTTGATCTCGGCCTCATGCTTGGGCGTCAGCACCAGCGATGCACCTTGTGTCACGTGTGACAAGGCCGATCCCACCCGGTCCAGCATCCCGCCCACATCGCCTGCGTTAGAGCCTAGTGTTTCGTCAATCTTCTGCCGGTCATCGACCCCCAGATCGCCGACCTCAAGCAACCCGTCCACGAACATGCGCAACCCTTGCTGCGTCGGTATCCGCCCCGCGCTGACATGCGGGCTGTCGAGCAGGCCCAGAAACTCAAGATCCTGCATCACATTGCGTACGGTCGCCGCGCTGACCTTTTCCGACAGGGTGCGGGTCAGGGTGCGGCTGCCCACCGGCTCACCGCTGTCCAGATAGCTTTCGACAATCAGCCGGAACACCTCACGCGACCGGTCGTTCATCTCGTTCAGAATCTTGCTTGCTTCGCTCATCCGTATCCCCTGCTGGGTCGTCATTAAATAGCAGGTATTCGAAAGGTCAATCGGGGTTGCATCGTAACGCCACGGGGCGGTATCCCCAAGCCATCAGATAAAGGAATGCCCATGCGACCCTCAGGACGTAATCTAGACGAAATGCGCGCTGTTTCCATTGAGACAGGTTTCACCAAACATGCCGAAGGGTCCTGCCTGATCAAGATGGGCGACACCCATGTGCTTTGCACCGCCACGATCGAGGATCGCGTGCCGCCCTTCATCAAGGGCTCGGGTCTGGGCTGGGTCACTGCAGAATACGGTATGCTGCCGCGCGCAACCAATACTCGGATGCGGCGCGAAGCGGCCTCGGGTAAGCAAGGCGGGCGCACCGTGGAAATTCAGCGCCTGATCGGTCGCGCCCTGCGCGCCGGTGTGGATCGCGTCGCCTTGGGAGAACGTCAGATCACCGTCGACTGCGATGTCATTCAGGCCGATGGCGGCACCCGCTGCGCCTCGATCACCGGGGGCTGGGTGGCGCTGCGTCTGGCGGTGAACAAGCTGATGAAAACCGGTGACGTGATTTCTGACCCCCTGGTTGATCCGGTGGCCGCTGTGTCTTGTGGTATCTATGCCGGTCAGCCGGTGCTGGACTTGGACTATCCCGAAGACAGCGAAGCCGGGGTCGATGGCAATTTCATCATGACCGGTTCCGGCAAGCTGATCGAAGTGCAGATGAGCGCCGAGGGCTCCGTCTTTAGCCGCGCGCAGATGGATCAGCTGATGGATCTGGCGGAAAAAGGCGTACGTGAATTGGCGGCAGCCCAGAAAGCCGCCACCGCATGACCCGCAAGTTTGACGGCGACCGGCTGCTGGTCGCCACCCACAACAAAGGCAAGTTGGAAGAGGTCGCGCATCTGCTCGAACCTTTTGGCGTGACGGTGATGGGCGCGGGCGACATGAACCTGCCCGAGCCCGAAGAAACCGAGGACACCTTTGTCGGCAACGCCCGGATAAAGGCCCACGCTGCCGCGCAAGCGACCGGCCTGCCTGCCCTGTCGGACGATTCCGGTATCACCATCGACGCGCTGGACGGTGCACCCGGTGTTTACACCGCCGATTGGGCCGAAACCGGCAATGGCCGCGATTTCCTGATGGCGATGACCCGCGCGCATAATGAGTTGGAAGCGAAGAATGCGCCCCATCCACGCACCGCGCAATTCCGCAGCACGCTGGTGTTGGCCTGGCCGGACGGGCACGACGAGGTGTTCGAAGGCATCGCCCCCGGACATCTGGTCTGGCCCATCCGCGGCGAAGGCGGCTTTGGCTATGACCCGATGTTTGTCCCCGAGGGCCACGACATTACCTTTGCGGAAATGGATCGCTGGGAAAAGAACAAAATCAGCCATCGCGGCCGCGCGGTGGAGATGTTCGTGAAAGGCTGCTTTGGCGGATGATTGGCGCAACGGGGGCTTTGGCCTGTATGTGCACTGGCCGTTTTGCGAGGCCAAATGCCCGTATTGCGATTTCAACAGCCATGTTTCCAGAAATATCAATCAAAAACAATGGCTTGAAGCCTATCTTAGCGAACTACGCCGCTCTGCCGCCGAAACGCCCGACCGGGTCCTGAACACGATCTTCTTCGGTGGCGGCACGCCATCCCTGATGGACCCCGAAACCGTCGCCGCCGTGATCGACGAAGCCCGCGCGCTCTGGCGCCCGGCCAACGACATGGAAATCACGCTCGAAGCCAATCCCGGTTCGGTCGAGGCCGGGCGCTTCACCGCCTATCGCGACGCGGGTGTGAACCGGATTTCAATGGGCGTGCAGGCACTGAACGATGACGACCTGCGTCGTCTGGGCCGCATCCATACCGTCGCCGAGGCCCGTGCCGCTTTTGACATCGCGCGGGACTGCTTCGACCGGGTCAGCTTTGACCTGATCTATGCCCGCCAACACCAGACGCTGGACGCCTGGCGCATGGAACTGACCGAGGCCCTGTCGATGGCTGTCGATCACTTGTCTCTGTACCAATTGACCATTGAGGACGGCACCGCCTTCGGTGACCGTTATGCCGTCGGGAAACTGCGCGGCCTGCCCGAAGATGACAGCGCCGCCGAGATGTATCTGGTCACACAAGAGATCTGCGACGCCCATGGCCTGCCCGCCTATGAGGTCTCGAACCACGCCCGGCCCGGCGCAGAGTCGCAGCACAATCTGATCTATTGGCGCTATGGTGATTACATCGGGATTGGCCCTGGCGCGCACGGACGCCTGACCCTGAACGGACGCAAATACGCGACCGAGACACAGCTGTCACCGACGCAATGGCTGAGTGCCGCAACATCGGGGTCGGGTGAGAGCAACCGTACCGAGCTGGCACATCAGGATCAGGCCGTTGAATACCTTATGATGTGTCTGCGTTTATCAGAAGGCCTAAATGTAGATCGATTTGAAACTCTCGCAGGCGATCCACTACCACAAAATCAACTGGAAACGCTGACTGATCTGGGGATGGTCGAGTTCCAGAGCAATCGACTCAGAGCTACTAGAAATGGACGTGCGGTGCTGAACGCCGTGATCCGGGAATTGTTGGGATAGATGATGCAATATCTATGGGCCGGATTGGGTTTGCTCTGCGTCGCTCTTGCGATGATCGGTATCGTATTGCCTTTACTGCCGACTGTTCCCTTTCTGCTTTTGGCTGCATTTTTCTTTGCCCGGTCATCGTCAAGACTGCACACTTGGTTGCTGACCCATCGAACCTTCGGGCCGCTGATTGTTGACTGGCAGAACTCGGGCGCTATCCGACCTGCTGCAAAAAAAGCGGCCACCTTGTCGGTCGCCGCTGTCTTTGGAATTTCGATTCTGATTTCCGTACCGCTGTTTGTTCTGATCATTCAGGCGGTGACGCTTGGAGCGGTGATGATCTTTATCTGGACACGTCCTAACGGCTGAGCTTGGCGCAAAGATCATCCAGCTGATCAAGGTTTTCATAGGCCAGAACAACCTGCCCTGATTCCGATCCGGGCTTGTGATTGATCGTGACCTTCATAGCCAGGATGGCCGACAGGTCTTTTTCAAGCGCGCGCGTATCCGCGTCCTTCCCGGCATTCAGATTTCTGGACTTCGGCACGGATCTATCCGGACCGCTTTGTTGTTTCTTGACCAATGCTTCGGTCGCGCGCACCGAAAGGCCGTCCCGAACCACTTGTTTTGCCAGTTCCGACGGATTCTCAGCCGTGATCAAGGCGCGCGCATGCCCAGCCGACAGCTTGCCTTCGATCACCAGCGTCTGCACATCCATCGGCAAGGACAACAGACGCAGCAAATTGGCAATGTGGCTGCGGCTTTTACCCAGCGCTTCGGCCAACTTCTCTTGCGTATGCCCAAAGCGATCCATCAACTGCTTGAAACCAGCCGCCTCTTCCACCGCGTTTAGGTCAGCACGCTGGATGTTTTCGATGATCGCGACTTCCAGCACTTCGGTGTCATCGAATTCGCGCACAATGACTGGGATTTCATGCAGTTGCGCCATTTGAGCGGCGCGCCAACGGCGTTCACCTGCAACGATTTCATATTGTCCGCCCGCAATACTGCGCACGATCAAAGGCTGAATGATCCCCTTTTCCTTGACCGACGCTGCAAGCTCGTCCAGCTGTTCCTGCGCAAATCTGCGGCGCGGCTGATCCGGGTTCGCCTGCAGCTTTTCTATTGGCACCTTTAGATCAGGGCGACGCGGCTCGGATGTGATCCGACCATCGGCCTCAGGTGTCACATCGGCCATCAACGCAGACAATCCTCGACCCAACCCTCGGGATTTGCTTTTCCTGACGTTCATCATGCTCTCCTGACGGTCGCTTAAACGGCGACTTTGTTATTCTTGTGCATCACCTCGCGGGCCAGATGCCGATACGCCATCGCGCCGAGAGACCCGGAGTCATATTGGAGCACAGGCAACGCATAAGAAGGCGCCTCGCTGACCCGCACATTTCTGGGTATCTTTGTTTTAAATACCATCTCACCCAGATTGTCACGTGCGTCTTTTTCGACCTGACGGGACAAGTTGTTGCGGTTGTCATACATAGTCAACACAACACCTTCGATTCTGAGGTCCGGATTCGCCGTCTGACGTACCTCGCGAATGGTGAGCATCAATTGCGACAATCCTTCCAAAGCAAAGAACTCGCTTTGTAGGGGAACCAGCACAGAATGTGCAGCCACCATTGCATTAACAGTCAGAAGGTTGAGTGACGGCGGGCAATCAATCAAAACGAAATCCAAGTCAAATTTGTCGATTGCGGTCTGCCGCAGGGCATCATGAAGCAAGTAGCTGCGCTTTTCGTTCGAGATCAGTTCGATATCTGCCGAACTCAGATCCACGGTCGCGGGAACCACAAACAGCCCGTCAATTTCAGTCTCCTGAACCACAGCCTCCAAAGGGGCGTCGTCCAATATTAGATCGTAGGCCGTCCAATCCCGGTCTTCGACCCCTAGCCCGGTCGAGGCATTTCCTTGCGGGTCCAGATCAACGACAAGTACCTTGCACCCCGATTCAGCCAATCCAGCCGCAAGATTGATCGCTGTTGTCGTTTTCCCAACTCCACCCTTCTGATTTGCAACGGCAATAATCCGCGGCCCGGATGGACGAGACAGGTCAACCACGAGAAACTCCTTTAATCTTAAGGATAACGGCCTTGGGTTCCGTTAGACTTGTAATTGGCTCAGCATCAAATTTCCATTCTTCCCGGGCATCTTCGATCTCTTTTTTCCACTGTGCGCCTTTCGGCAACAGAGCCGTCCCAGCTCCGCTTAAATGCCTGTCACAAAAAGACAAAAGTGCCCGAAGATCGGCCAATGCGCGTGCGGACAAGATATCTGCATTCAGCGGCTCAATCATTTCGATCCGTTTTGAAATCACATGACAATTTACGTCACATTCCCGGGCCGCCGTCCGCAGGAACGCAGACTTGCGTTGATCGCTTTCTACCAGCTTAAAATGCGAATCCGGCGCGTGTTCCGCCGCCAGAATTGCGCACACAAGCCCCGGAAATCCGCCGCCACTGCCGAGGTCGCACCATGTATCAAAGGGTCCCGCGCAATCAAAAACCTGAATGGAATCCTGGATATGCCGAACCCAGATTTCCGAAAGGCTATTTCTTGAAACAAGGTTAATCTTCGGATTCCATCGCCTGACGAGATCGACATAGGTGCTGAGGCGCTCAAATGTTTCACGTGAAACATTCAAAGCCTCGATCAGATTGTCGTTCATACCCTGCGAACCCTCTGGTCACGTCGCAGCTTTGCCAAAAGCAAAGCCAATGCAGCAGGCGTCACACCCTCTACCCGACTTGCCTGAGACATGTTCTCTGGTCGCGCGGATGACAGCTTTTGCTTAACTTCTGATGACAAGCCTTCCAAAGAAATATAGTCAAAATCATGCGGAATTTCGTGATGTTCGTCGCGCTTCATCGCCTCTACATCTCGTTTTTGCCGTTCAATGTAATTTGAATAAAGTGCGTCACGCTCCACCTGTAGGCGAATTTCAGCTTCGACTGTTTCCAACTCAGGAATCAGCGGTATCAAATCACCAAAACCAACATCCGGAAAAGCGAGGATCGCCATGCCATCCCTACGATTGCCGTCCTGATTCACTGCAATGCCAGCCGCGTTTACCTCTTTCGGAGTGTAGGTTTTATCAGTGAGCCTCTGCTTCGCCGCAGTTAACATGTCCATTTTATCGTTAAAACGACAGCTTCTTTCTTCACCGACGCATCCCAAATCAATACCAACCGGTGTCAATCGCTGGTCTGCATTGTCTGCGCGCAGCGACAACCGGAACTCCGCTCGAGATGTGAACATTCGGTACGGCTCAGCAACTCCGCGCGTCGTCAGGTCGTCAATCATGACACCGATATAGGACGAAGAACGTGAAAAATGCACCGGCTCGCGATCAAAACAGAACTGAGCTGCGTTCAAACCCGCAACGAGGCCCTGTGCTGCAGCTTCCTCATACCCCGTAGTTCCATTTATCTGACCTGCAAGGAAGAGGCCTTGAATTTGCGGCAATGCCAAAGAAGACGTCAGGACCCGTGGATCAATATAGTCATATTCAATCGCATACCCCGGCTGCAATATATTAGCTTTTTCAAGGCTTTTAATTGATCTGACGTAGTCAAGTTGCACGTCCTGCGGCAGAGACGTCGATATCCCGTTTGGATATATCGTGTGATCATTGATCCCTTCGGGCTCCAAGAAGATTTGGTGCGAATCTTTCTCGGAAAACCGAACAACTTTGTCCTCGATCGACGGGCAATACCTCGGGCCGACCCCGTCGATGTGCCCACCATACATCGCGGATCGGGACAGGTTTTTCTCGATAATCTCATGTGTTCGGAGATTTGTATGCGTGATTCCACACGATATCTGTGGCGCGACGACAGATTTTGAAAGAAACGAAAACAATGTCGGATCATCATCGCCTTTCTGCATCTCCAGCCCGGACCAGTCAATTGTCCGGCCATCCAGCCGTGGCGGAGTACCTGTTTTTAATCGCCCCAGAGGAAGATCCAAAGCATCCAGCCGCTCCGCCAGTTTAACAGACGGTTGATCCCCCATTCGGCCACCTGGGTGTGATACGTCTCCGATATGAATAACGCCGCGTAGAAAGGTGCCTGATGTCAATATGACAGCTTTCGCGTGCACTTCAGACCCGTCAGCCAGAACGACACCCGCAACATGGATCCCGTTCATTAAAAAATCGACAACTTCACCAACCACAACGTCAAGGTTTGGCCTTTGGGCTGTCTCTCTCTGCATAGCGGCGCGGTACAAGCTTCGATCCGCCTGGGTCCGCGGTCCTTGCACAGCTGGTCCTTTTCGCCTGTTCAAAAGGCGAAACTGGATCCCTGCCTGATCGGCAACGCGCCCCATAACGCCATCCATGGCATCGATTTCGCGAACCAAATGTCCTTTTCCCAAACCGCCGATCGCGGGGTTACAGGACATAACACCAATATCCGTTTCGGACAGTGTCACCAAAGCTGTAGCCGCACCCATTCGGGCCGATGCATGTGCAGCTTCAGCCCCGGCATGACCCGCACCAATGACTACGACATCAAAACTTGAATGTTTCACGTGAAACACTCCTTACTTACCGAGGCAAAAGCTCGAGAAAATCTCATCCAGCAAATCTTCCACACCGATCCGGCCGACCAATGTTTCAAGTGCACGAATGGCAGTGCGGATTTCTTCTGCCGCAATATCATATAGCTCGGGTCCTGATTCCAGTACAGCGACGGCCGCATTCAATGAATCTTTAGCTGAATTCAGCGCCACACGATGGCGTTCTCGAGTCGCGATACCATGGCTTGTAGAGCGTTTTGACAAAACCCGCGATATATTGTGGACGAGACGATCCAAACCTTCGCCAGTTTTTCCGGATACGCCGGTGTTGCATTCATCGCGCAAATCCGATTTCGGTAACACCTGAATATCGCCCGGGCGCGGCGCAACACCCAAAACAGCTGGATCTTCGGATAGGAAAACACGCAAATCAGCCGATTCGGCGCGTTTGCGGGCCAACTCAACTCCCAGCGATTCAATATGGTCCTCAGTTTCCCGCAAGCCGGCGGTATCCAGCAACGTCACAGGCAGACCCGCGAGGTCCATTCGAACTTCAATGACATCTCGTGTTGTTCCAGCGTATTCCGAGGTAATCGCAGCCTCTCGTCCCGCCAGTGCATTCAGCAAAGTTGATTTACCTGCATTAGGCAATCCCACAATGGCAACTTCAAACCCGGTGCGGATACGTTCGGCAATCTGAACCCCGCGCGCTTCACGCTGCAGATCTGCAATAACGCCCGAGATCAGTAGATTTACCTCGGGTGTTACGTCCGTCGGAACCTCCTCATCGGCAAAATCGATAACTGCTTCCAACAAAGATGCAGCGCGGATCAGGTCTCGTCGCCAGCTCTCAGCCAAACCGCCTAACTCTCCGGCCAGAATCGTTTGCGCCTGTTTTCGCTGGGCTTCGGTTTCTGCGTCGATAAGATCGGCAAGTCCTTCGACCTGCGTCAGATCCATCTTTCCGTTTTCCAGGGCCCGACGTGTGAATTCGCCCGGTTCGGCCAAACGCAGTCCTTCAGTGTCAGACAAGCAGTGCATGACTGCACTCACCGATGCCGTGCTTCCGTGTATTTGTAACTCGGCAACATCTTCTCCGGTGAAACTGGCCGGGGCTTGGAAGGTCAGGACCAGCCCTTCATCCAGCCGTGACCCGTCAGGCGCAAAAAGAGTTCGGACTTTCATCCCGCGCGACGGCAGAGCACCCCGGGTCAAGTCCTCTACAGCAGAATGCGCCAACGCACCCGAGAGACGGATCACCGCCACCCCTGCTTTGCCTTGTGCGCTGGCCAAGGCGAATATCGTGTCCATTCGAAGGCCTCGCGTTCGTTAAGACCTGATGGTGTCAGGTATTCATCGAGTCGAAGAAATCCCCGTTCGATTTCGTCTGCTTCAGCTTCGAAAGCAGGAATTCGATCGCGTCCGTCGTGCCCATCGGGTTGAGGATGCGGCGCAGAACAAAGGTCTTGGCCAGATCGCCCTTGTCGACCAGCAGGTCCTCTTTCCGGGTGCCGGACTTGAGGATATCGATCGCAGGGAACACGCGCTTGTCCGCAATCTTACGATCCAGAACGATTTCCGAGTTGCCGGTACCTTTGAACTCTTCAAAGATCACTTCGTCCATCCGGCTGCCGGTATCGATCAGCGCGGTCGCGATGATGGTCAATGATCCACCCTCTTCGATATTCCGCGCCGCACCGAAGAAGCGTTTCGGCCGTTGCAGGGCGTTGGCGTCCACACCACCGGTCAAAACTTTGCCCGAAGATGGGACCACAGTGTTAAACGCCCTACCAAGTCTTGTGATCGAGTCAAGAAGAATAACAACATCTCGTTTATGCTCGACCAAACGCTTGGCTTTTTCGATCACCATCTCGGACACGGCCACGTGGCGGGTCGCGGGTTCGTCAAAGGTTGAGGAGACAACCTCTCCCTTCACCGAGCGCTGCATGTCAGTCACTTCTTCGGGACGTTCATCGATCAGCAGGACAATCAGATAGCATTCCGGGTGGTTTTGTTCGATGGAATGCGCGATGTTCTGCAGGATCACCGTCTTACCCGTGCGCGGCGGGGCAACAATCAGCGAACGCTGGCCTTTGCCAATCGGCGCGACCAGGTCGATCACCCGAGCCGACTTGTCCTTGATCGTCGGATCTTCGATCTCCATCTTCAGCCGCTCTTCGGGGTAAAGCGGCGTCAGGTTGTCGAACAAGATCTTGTGTTTGGCTTTTTCGGGTTTCTCGAAGTTGATCTTCGTGACCTTGGTCAAGGCAAAGTAACGCTCGTTATCGTCGGGCGCTTTGATTTCACCTTCGACCGTATCCCCGGTGCGCAACGAATGTTGGCGGATCATGTCAGGTGAGACATAAATGTCATCGGGACCGGGAAGATAGTTCGCCTCGGGCGAGCGCAGAAAGCCAAAACCATCCTGCAGCACCTCAAGCACGCCATCGCCGCCGACGGTCCAGCCTTCATCCGCACGTTCACGGAGAATCTGGAACATCATCTCGCCCTTCCGCATGGTCGAGGCGTTTTCGATTTCCAGTTCTTCGGCCATGGCCAGAAGGTCTTTGGGGCTTTTGGCCTTCAGGTCGGCCAGATTCAGAGATTCAGTGGACATGATGATACGATCCTTGGCCGCAATGGTCGCGGCACGGAGTGGAATTTCAATACGGAAGATACGCCGCCCGGACGGGCGTGTTGCGAATTACATAAGCGGCCAGCGCTTCGGAGTCAAACAGGCCCTCAGAACTTCAGAATGACCGCCAGGACGATGGCAACCATCAAAACGGTCGGAACCTCGTTCATCATGCGATACTGCCGTCCGGTGAGCTTATTTTGCCCCTCAAGGAAATCTTTACGCCGCGCCATCAGCCAGTGATGGAACCAGGTCATGGCGATCACGGCAGCGCCCTTGACCCAGGGCCAGCTCCAATCCCAGCCAATGATGCCCGGTGTGAAAACCATGACAAGACCACAACCCCAAGACACAATCATCGCAGGACGCATAATCACCCGCAGCAGCTTTTCTTCCATTTCAAAGAAAATCTGTTCTGCCCCATCGACCGCCTGCGCTTTTTCGACGTGGTACACGAACAATCTGGGCAAATAAAACAAGCCAGCCATCCATGAGATTACAGCCATGATATGCAGTGATTTCACCCAGGGGTATAACGTGAAAAGAAGATCAGTCATTTGGGCTCCGGGGATTGCTTACGACACTCCCTAATAAAAAAAATAGAAAAGAAAAAGGATGATGGTTTTGTAGGGTCGCTCAAATCAGTGGATTACTTTGTTACCCATGGTTTTTCCCCAGGTGGACAGGGTTTGTTATGACATCGTAGGGCTCTGTTGATTTTCATTTTATTTATTAAATTTCAACGTCTTATATGATATCAGTTTGATTGACTTTGGGGATAAGTCATGGGGTAAGTCTGGATATCCATGTTATCCCTTTGGCCCAAGTTATCCTTACCCAGATTGGACAATCCCTGAGCGACTCGGCTGAGATTTTCACGAAAATGCCGGGCTTGCGTGTCAACCGGAAAACCATACAAACCATCCCTGACGCTTTCACCAATTGCTCAGCAGGTTTTCCACATGTCTGTCCCCATCATCCTGGCCTCGGGGTCGTCCATCCGGTCGCAGCTTTTGCAGAATGCGGGCGTGCGGTTCACAGCCCAGACCGCCCGCGTGGATGAGGATACCGCCAAGCGCGCGCTTCTGGCCGAAGGGGCCAGTCCGCGTGACATCGCTGATACATTGGCCGATATGAAGGCCCGCAAAGTCAGCGACAAGAATCCGGACGCGATGGTTCTGGGTTGCGATCAGGTGTTGGATTTCGACGGGCAATTGCTGTCGAAGCCTCAAAGCCCCGAGGACGCTCTGACCCAGCTGAAAGCCATGCGCGGCAAGCGTCATATGCTGTTGTCGGCGGCGGTGATCTATCAGAATGCCGAGCCGATCTGGCGTCATGTCGGTCAGGTGCGATTGCGGATGCGGGCAAGTTCGGATGCCTATCTGCGCGCTTATATCGACCGCAACTGGGACAGTATCCGCCACGCTGTCGGGGCGTACAAGCTTGAGGAAGAGGGCGTGCGCCTGTTCGCCACCATTGACGGTGACTATTTTAACGTTTTGGGTATGCCCCTGTTGGAGCTGTTGAATTTTCTGGCGGTCAAAGGGGTGATCGATCAATGAACAAGGCAAAAATTCCTTTGGCCGGGGTCATCGGGCATCCGGTGGCACACTCGAAATCGCCGCAGTTGCACGGCCATTGGTTGAAAACCTACGGACTGGCGGGCCACTATGTCCCGATGGACGTGGCCCCTGACGATCTGGCGAGTGTTCTGAAGATCCTACCAAAGGCCGGATTTGTCGGCACCAATGTTACCGTGCCGCACAAAGTGGCTGCGTTACAGCTTGCGGATCAGGCGACCGACCGGGCTAAACTGATCGGCGCGGCCAATACGCTGGTGTTTCAGCCCGACGGTTCGATCCACGCCGACAACACAGATGGCTACGGATTCATGGAAAACCTTCTCAGCGGCGCGCCGGATTGGCGCCCGGGCGATGGGCCAGCGGTTGTCTTTGGTGCAGGCGGCGCAGCCCGGGCGGTTTTGCAAGCTCTGGTCGAGGCAGGCGTGCCGGAGATCAAGCTGACCAACCGCACTCGCAGCCGTGCCGAGCAGCTGAGTGAGGAATTTGGTCCCACGATCTCGGTGGTCGATTGGGTTCAGGCAGGAAATGTGATCGACGAGGCCGAGCTGGTCGTCAATACAAGTTCGCTCGGGATGCAGGGTCAGCCGGAACTGCGGGTGCCGCTTGACGGTTTGCAGCCCGGCACAGTGGTCACTGATCTGGTCTATGTTCCGCTCAAGACCCATCTGTTGTGCGCCGCGGATGAGGCGGGCTGCACCACCGTAGATGGGCTTGGCATGTTGCTGCATCAGGCGGTGCCCGGGTTTGAACGCTGGTTTGGTGTGCGCCCCGAAGTGACGGACGATCTGCGTGCGGCTGTTTTGGCATGAGCTTTGCACTGGGTCTGACCGGATCGATCGGAATGGGCAAAAGCACCACCGCGCAGATGTTTGCGGATGAAGGTTGCGCCGTTTGGGACGCCGATGCGGCAGTCCATCGGCTTTATTCGACCGGCGGCGCAGCTGTTGAGCCGATGCGTGCAGCCTTCCCTGCCGCTGTCACGGACGGGGCGGTCAGCCGGGAGGCGTTGAAACAGATCATCGCAGAAGATGTCGCCGCGTTGAAACAAATCGAGGCGATTGTGCACCCGTTGGTTGGTGTGGACCGCGCCGCCTTTAGAGATAAGGCATCTGCCGATATTCTGGTCTTTGATATTCCCCTGCTGTTTGAAACCGGTGGAGATGTTGCAATGGATGCGGTTGCTTGTGTTTCGATCCCGCCGGCTGAGCAAAAGCGCCGGGTGATGACGCGTGGAACGATGACCGAGGCGCAGTTCGAACAGATCAGGGCTAAGCAGATGCCGAATGACGACAAATGCGCACGATCGGATTTCATCATTGTGACAGACACTCTGGACCACGCCCGCAGCCAGGTGCAGGATGTGATCAGGCAGATACGGGCGAGGATGGCTGATGCGTGAGATCGTACTGGATACCGAAACCACGGGGTTCGATCCCGAAAGCGGTGACCGGATCGTCGAGATCGGCGCGGTCGAGCTGTGGAACCATGTGGCCACGGGTGAGACTTATCACGTCTATATCAATCCGCAGCGCTCAATGCCCGAAGAGGCGTTTGGCGTGCATGGCATTGGCCCCGATCTGCTGGACTCTCCGCGCCCACCGGAAAAGGGCGAAGTGACGCTGAAGGATAAGCCGGTCTTTGCCAAGGTGGGTCAGGGATTTCGCGACTTTGTGAAAGATTCCCGGCTGGTGATCCACAACGCTTCGTTCGACATGAAGTTTTTGAACGCTGAGCTGGGTTGGATGGGTTTGCCGCTAATCCCGATGGAGCAGGCGCTGGACACGCTGGCAATCGCGCGCAAGCGATTCCCCGGCTCTCCGGCCTCTCTGGATGCGTTGTGCCGGCGATTCAATATCGACAACTCGAACCGCGTGTTGCACGGGGCGTTGCTCGACTCGGAAATTCTGGCCGAAGTTTATCTGGAGTTGATTGGTGGCCGCCAGCCGGATTTCGGTTTGTCGACGGCGGGGACATCCGGCGCCGGTGGCGGAGAGGAATGGCGTCCCGGGGCGCGTCCGACTGCTTTGCCTTCCCGCATCACGGAAGAGGAACGCGCGGCACACAAAAAATTTGTCGAAGGTTTGGGCGAAACCGCCCTGTGGACCCGCGCCTGAGATTGGCTCCGGCGCGGGTCAAAATGTTTAGGCTTCGGCTTTTTGCGCTTCTGCCTGACGGCGCATCAGCTCGTTTCGATACAGGCCGACAAAGTCGATATTGTCCAGATTCACAGGCGGATAGCCACCATCGCGCGTCACATCGCTGACAATGCGACGCAGGAACGGGAACAGCATCCGCGGGCATTCGATCATCAGGAACGGGTGCAGCTGATCATCGGCGACCCCTTCCACGTGGAACAGACCGCAATAGTCGATCTCGCACAGGAACAGAACATCCTCCATGCCCTTGGCTTTGGACTTGAGGTTCAGTTTGATCGATACTTCGAACTGATGATCAGCCGGGCGCTTTTTCGCATCCAGATTGACCTGTACGTTGATCTCGGGCTGCACATCGCCCGACACACCCTTCTGGGCCATCACGTTCTCAAAAGACAGATCGCGGATGAACTGTCCCAGAACGCGCATCTGGATTTGCGGGGCGGCCTGGGCCGCGGTGTTTTCTTTGGCGTCTTCTTCGGCCATGGAACTACTCCGAAACTAAAATCCGCCATTGCTTAGCAAGTTGGGCGGGGCACCTCAATGCCGGTGCGGGCCTTCTACCCATTTCGATGGCTTTGACGGGTCCTGGCGGGGCCGGACCTCGGTAAATTCACCGTCGATCACATCATCTTCCGAGAACGGCTGTGGGCCTGTGCGGAACTGTGCGCCGGTGCCCATCTGGAAATGCGTGATCGTTGCCTTGGACTTGAGGTACCGGAACACAGCGACCCGAATGCCGGGAATTAGCAATGCGAAACCAACGGCATCCGTGAAAAATCCCGGTGTCAGCAGCAGGACGCCCGATAACAGGATCATGGCGCCATGGGCCAGCGGCTCGGTCGGGTCATCCAGCTCAGCGAACGAGCGTTGCAGGTTGGCAAGTGCCATGCGACCTTGTGTCCGGACCAATACGGTGCCCAAAACGGCCGTCAGAACCACGATCGCAAGGGTCGGCCACAGTCCGATCAGGCCGCCAACCTGGATGAACAGGGCGATTTCGATGATCGGAACCAATAAAAAAGCCAAGAACAGATACATTTGCGTTAACCTTTAGCATGTGTCGGGCTGTGGACTTGGCCCGAACTGTCACCTACATAGTGGCAGAGGGCTGCGTATACAAAGCCCGGGTTCTGAAATGAGGACGAAATGAACTCACCCCTGATCCAGCTTCTGGTGCTGGCCGGAATTGCCATCTTCCTGATCCTGCGCCTGAAAAGCGTGCTGGGTACGCGTGAAGGTTTTGAAAAACCACCGCTGCAGCAACAGCCGGAGGCACACAAGTCGCGCCGTGATTTCGAAGTGATCGAAGGTGGGCCGGATCACGATATCACTGATCATGTCCAAGAAGACAGCGAACAGGCGCAAACCCTGGCCGCGATGAAGCGGATTGAGCCCGCGTTTTCCGTCAGCGAATTTGTGCAGGGCGCGCGCGGAGCTTATGAACTGATCGTGATGGGGTTCGAAAAAGGAAATCTGGATGAAATCCAGCCTTTCCTGTCGGAAGAGGTGTTTGACACATTCGTGTCGGTTGTCGCCGCTCGAGAAGACCAGGGCCTGACGATCGAGGCGGAATTCGTTGGGGTGCGCGAAACGACGCTTTCGGATGTCAGGTTCGACAAGGACAGCAATGAAGCCGAGATTACCATGAAGTTCATCGGCGAGCTGACCTCGGTCGTGCGGGATCGCGGCGGCGATATCATCGAAGGCAATCCCAACACGGTCAAACGCCAAAAGGACAGCTGGACTTTTGCCCGTGTCATGGGCTCGGACGATCCGAACTGGCTGCTTGTTGCTACGGACGCATGATTGCAGCGCTTCGGTCGCTTTGTCTGGTGGCCGTCATGACCACCGCCGCCAGTGCCGAGGCAACGCGATCCATCCTGTCTTTTGATGACCTTGATGGCTGGGCCGCCGATGACCACGGGGCGGCCCTTTCGGTTTTTCTGAACACGTGTGGCGATCTGGATGATCCGGATTGGCGCGCGTTATGCGGCGTCGCGCGCACCTATGAAGCCGATGCTGCGCGTGCGTTTTTTGAGTTGTTCTTTCGCCCTGTTCTGGTCGAAGACGGCAAAGATGCTCTTTTCACTGGTTATTTCGAACCTGAGTTGGATGGGTCACGCACACGATCCGCCCGCTTCAGATATCCCATCTACAAGATGCCGCCTGAAGCCCGAGGTGTGGACCAATGGCTGAGCCGCCGTGACATTCTGACCAGCGGTGCCATGTCCGATCGCGGGTTGGAGATCGCTTGGGTCGATGACCCGGTTGAGTTGTTCTTTCTGCAAATTCAAGGCTCGGGCCGCGTGCGTCTGCCGGACGGAGGTGCGCTGAGAGTTGGATATGGCGGGGCAAACGGGCATCCGTACCGCTCGATCGGGGCCGAGCTAATCCGGCGCGGCGCGCTGGGCGCGCATCAGGTTAGCGCGCAGATGATACAGGCGTGGGTGCGAAAAAATCCCGACGCTGGGGCCGAGTTGCTGCTCCACAACCCTTCTTACGTATTCTTTCGCGAAGTCACCCGCGTTGCGCCTGAGCTTGGGCCGTTGGGCGCGATGAACCGGTCTGTCACCACGATGCGCAGTATTGCGGCAGATCCGGTCTATACACCTTTGGGCGCCCCGGTTTGGGTTGAGAAAGACGGAAAAAACCCGCTGCGGCGATTGATGATCGCGCAGGATACCGGCTCGGCCATCAAGGGCGCGCAACGCGCGGATATCTTTTTCGGAACCGGAGACCAAGCGGGCCAGGCAGCTGGTCGCCTGAAGGATCCGGGTCGGATGGTGGTTTTGCTTCCCATTCAGCGGGCCTATGCCCTGTTGCCGGATGAATTCTGATGACTCGCCGCAAGCTGACTTCTGACGAGATCGAGCTGTGGCGCAAGGTCGCCAAACAAGCTGAACGCCTGCATCCCGAACTTCCCCCGATAGTGCATCCCACCACGTTGCCCAAGCCGAAACCGATCAAAACGCCCAAAGTTAGACTCGAAGATTTCGAAATTGGCCAAATAGCGCCCGCTAAACCCGCACGCAATGCGTTGAAACCGTCGATTACGGAAAGTCTGCATGCGAAACCTGTTCAGATGGATCGCAAGGCGTTTGGCCGCCTGAAACGCGGCAAGCTGAAGCCCGAAGGCAAGCTGGATCTGCATGGGATGCGCGTGGATACCGCGCATCCTGCATTGGTGCGTTTCATTCTGACGGCACAAGCCTCTGGCAAGAGACTGGTTCTTGTGGTGACAGGCAAAGGTAAGGATCGGGACGAGCCCGGCCCCATCCCGACCCCGCGCGGCGTATTGCGCAACCAGGTGCCGCATTGGCTGTCCATACCGCCATTGGCGCAGGCGGTGCTGCAGGTGACCCCTGCGCATATCAGCCATGGCGGTGACGGGGCTTACTACGTTTATCTGCGTCGCAGCCGTTAAAGCGTGCGCGCGGCGCGGGTAACACCGGTTTTTGCCAGAATGCACACCAGTACAAAATAGACCCCGATCCACCGGAATTGTTGGTCCAGCGGAACCCCATGATCGACCAGAACCCCTGTCATACCGGGCCCGATGGCAGAGCCAAACACCATAACCGCTGTGGCCATGGCTTTGATCGCGCCGATGTGCCGGGTGCCGTAGAATTCGGCCCAGAATGCGCTGGGCAAGGTGCTGTTTGCTCCGACTGTAATCGCCAAAAAGATCAATGCTATGGTGGCACCGATGATCGATCCTGCGGCAGAGAGGATCACAAATCCCAACGCCATGGGTAATTGATAGTACGGGATCAGGCGCACGGTCCCCCATTTGTCCAGCGCCCATCCCGTCGCGAACATCGCAAGCAGGGAAACGCCGGTGTAAACCGGAAAAAGGGCCACCAACTCTATGTGTTGCCAGCCTTTGACCTCGGTCAGATGAACCTGATGAAAGAAAAACGCTGTAATAAAAGCCGATGGTCCCAGCAGCGTGGGGGCCATGAACCAGAACAGTGGATGGCACAGCGCCTCGGTGCGGGTCCAATGGCGACCCTGCATTCCTTCGGCTGCGTATTCGCTGGACAGGCTTTGGGGCGTGCGTTCGTTCCGTAGAAGGCTATGCAGTAAGGGAATGCCAAGTATGGTGACACCGGCTGAGATTACCCAAAGCCAGCGCCAGTCCAGATAGACCATTGCGGCGACAAACAGAACCGGCAGCAACGCCTCGCCAACCGAAAACCCTGCTGATGCGATTGACAACGCTTTGCCCCGCGTGGCGGTAAACCAGCGCGCCATTGCAACCAGCGCCAGATGGGTGCTCATGCCCTGCCCGAACAGGCGCAGAAAAAAGACCACGAGGGGCAGAAGAACCAGCCAGTTGTTCAGCGCCATGGCAAGGGCGGCAAATGCCAGCCCGGTTAGCACTACAGGCCCCAGAACCCGCACGCGAAAAATATCGGTCAGGCTGCCAGCCCAGATCATGACAATGGCCGAGACGGTGGTGCCCAGCGAATACAACCCACCCCAGCCACCATGGCTCAACCCGAAAGCAGTGCGAATCTCGCCCGAGAAGATCGAGATGAAAAACGTCTGTCCGAAGCTGGACAAAAAGGTCAAAAGCACACCTGCACCAAGCCACCGTGCGTTGTCCCACAGGTAGCGAACAGGCCCGCGTTGGATCACGGAGTGATCACTTTGGTCTCACCAGTTTCGCTCAGCACAATTTCGGTCGCGCCGTCAACGTTGCGCTGACTCCTGGGAACCAGAATATCGATCCCGGGCGGTCCGTCCGGTCCGAATGTAGACGACACCCGGCGAACCGAATTCAGAATGGTCAGCAACGCAGGAGAGGTGGCGGCGACGAAGTGAGACGATTGTGCATCGCTGTTGAAGGCGGTTGTGTCGATCACGTTGATCGGAAATTCGGATAGCGACTCGATCGAGCTGATGTTGCCCAGACGTTCGCCCTCAGCCGTGCCGCGCAGGCGGGCCGAAATGTTCAGGATTTTATCCTTCTGCGACACCATCACGACGAAGGGATCAGGAGGATTGTCGATCCGTTCCATCTGCGACCGGAACAGATCCACATCCAGATCGGGAGAGATCAGTATAACTCCCTCGATGTTTCGGTTCGGCCAGTTAGGCTCTTGCAATTCGGCCTGCCGCATCATCTCCATTGACAGGGCGCTTCCCATACTGTGCGCGACCAAGATCACGCGTTTTACGCCCATGGATTTCAGGTCGCGTATGGTCTCTTCCAGCCCGTCGCGGGCAAACAGCATGCTGTCCAGATCATAGGCATAGCCGAAGCCCGTGGCGCGGCTTGGCCAGGAATAGACCAGAATGCTGCCCGGAAGACCAATGTCGTGGGACAGTTGCGCCGCGCGAAAAATGGTCTCGGTCTGGGTCGAATTATACCCATGCACGAATATCGTCACCTCGTCCTGTCCGCGCAGGTGTTTCTGCAAATCCCGCGAACTGTCCAGTTCTGTTGTGTCGACCAGCACGAATTCCTTGTTGGGATCCGGGTTTGCATATGAAAACTTGAGCGTACCGGGCGTATGGCTTGGAGGGATCGAGACTGTTGTATCCAGAAATTTCAGGCTATCGGCGCGGCGAAAGCCGTAGGAGCCGTCTGCCTCTCGGGCGCGCGTCGTGCTGGCAAAGACCTTGACTGGCGTGCCAACCTCCAGCGCCGAGGGCACGGTTTCGGTAATTGTCCTGTCCGTACATGAGGTCAAAGACAGGAATGCAATCAAAACGATAAATTGGCGCAGCACGGGCGGACCTCGGATAGCTATTGCGTCAAGCTAACGAATTCTGGCCTCGCGTCCAGCGACACAAGGCGACTTTGGTGCAATTCCTGTCAAATGGCGTTACAGAACGTAACGGCTGAGGTCGGTGGATTTCGTCAGCTCGCCCAGATTGTCCTCGACAAACTGTGCGTTCACGGTGATCTCGGCCCCGGCCTGATCGGGCGCAGTGAACGAGAGTTCCTCGAACACCCGCTCCATCACCGTATAAAGCCGCCGTGCGCCGATGTTTTCGACGCTCTGGTTCACATCCGCCGCGATCTTGGCCAGCGCGGCGATGCCGTCATCGGTAAAGCTGACGGTGACCTCTTCGGTGCCCATCAGGGCAGTGTATTGGCGGGTCAGAGCGTTATCGGTCTCGGTCAGGATACGCACGAAATCTTCTTCGGTCAGCGCCCGCAACTCGACACGGATCGGCAGACGCCCCTGCAATTCCGGCAACAGGTCCGAGGGTTTGGCGATGTGGAACGCTCCGCTGGCGATGAACAGGATATGGTCGGTTTTCACCGGGCCGTGCTTGGTGGACACCGTGGTGCCTTCGATCAGAGGCAGCAGGTCGCGCTGCACCCCTTCCCGGCTGACATCGCCACCGCGTGCTTCGGCGCGCGCGCAGACCTTGTCGATCTCGTCCAGAAACACGATGCCGTTCTGTTCGACCGACTCCAAGGCGACACGATTGACGGTTTCATCATCCAGCAGCTTGTCGGCTTCTTCCCCGATCAGCGCGTCATAGCTGTCGGCGACGGTCATACGTTTCTTGACGGTGCGCCCGCCAAAGGCTTTACCGAAGATATCGCCCAGATTCATCATCCCCATCTGGCCGCCGGGTTGTCCGGGGATGTCGAACATCGGCATCGGGTTTGACGTGTCCGAAAGTTCCAGCTCGATCTCGGTATCGTCCAGTTCCCCGGCTTTCAGTTTCTTGCGGAACATCTCGCGCGTGGCTTCGCGGGCGTCTGTTCCGGCGATGGCTTCGATCACACGATCTTCCGCAGCTTGATGGGCGCGGGCCTTCACATCTTCGCGCATGTATTCGCGGGTCTGGATGATCGCTGCATCCGCCAGATCGCGCACAATCTGTTCCACGTCGCGGCCGACATAGCCGACCTCGGTAAACTTGGTGGCCTCGACCTTGATGAAAGGCGCGCGGGCCAGTTTCGCGAGACGGCGGCTGATCTCGGTCTTGCCAACGCCGGTGGGTCCGATCATCAGGATGTTCTTCGGGTAAACCTCATCGCGGATGTCATCCGCCAACTGCTTGCGCCGCCAGCGGTTGCGCAGCGCGACGGCCACTGCGCGTTTGGCATCCTTCTGCCCGATGATAAAACGATCCAGTTCCGAGACAATCTCGCGCGGGGTCAGGTCGGTCACGGGGGCAGTCCTTTCGATCAGCGGTTTGGCTTACGTAGTCACCGCAAGGGCGAAAACAACATCGGCGGCGTTGCTTAGCAATGCCCTTTCCGCTTTGCAAATGCTTTCCTTAGGTGATCGGCGCGCCCTCTGATACAGTGATTTCAAGGTGTTGAGGGTCCGGAGTGCGGAAATGACGAAAATTGCCAAGATCACCCTTCTGTTTGTGGTGTTTGTGGACCTGATCGGACAGGGGCTTGTCTTTCCCATCATCAACTCGCTGATTATGGAGACGAAATCGGGCTTCCTGCCGGAAAGCACGGCCATGGGCACACGGCACTTTTATTATGGTCTGGTGATCGGTTGTTTTTTTCTGTCGTGGTTTCTGGGCGTTGTCTACGTGTCCAAAGTCTCGGACTCGATCGGACGGAAAAACGCATTGCTGGTCTGTTTGGGTGGGGCGCTGATTGGGTACGCGCTGACGATTGCCGCCCTCTATATCAACAGCCTGCTGCTGCTGATCGTGGGCCGGTCGATCACCGGGTTTACCGCAGGCAACCAACCTATCGCGCAAGCCGCGATGATCGATGGCAGCACCGATGCTGCGGATCGTGACCGAAACATGGGCTATATCGTGACCGGCGTCAGCTTTGGCCTTGTCGGAGGGCCCATCATCGGAGCCGTCCTGTCCGACGCGGCCTTGCTGGGCAGCGTTGCGACCCTGAAAACACCGTTTTACGGGGCCTTTGTTCTGGTCCTGATCGCCATCTTCCTTGTCCTGACCTTCTTCAAGGACACGCGGACCGAGCGCGCCGCTTTTGTGTTCCGCGCCCGCGATGTCACGGATAGCCTGATCGCTGTACGCGAACACCCGACGGTTCTGAAAATCCTGCCGGTCTATTCGTTTTTCATGATCGCCAACGTCACCTTCTATGTGTTCGTCGACAATTTCTTGACCAGCAAATTCGGATATGGCGTGATCGGCGGCAGCGTGGCCATGGTTGTGATCGGTTTTGCCCTGGCGTTTTCCAGTACATTCCTGGTTAAGCCCGCGCAGGAAAGATTCAGCAAACATCAGATCATCTACACCTCTCTGATCGTGATGGTGATCTGCGGCTTGGCATTCGCCTTTATCCCCAGCGGAATCCTAATCTATGTCCCGGTCTTTTTCTTCTATTTCCTGTTCGGGGTTGCCTACCCCACAATGCTGGGTTTGTTTTCGTCAAGTGTCAGCGAGGCCGATCAAGGCTGGGTTATGGGCGTGACCACAGCTGTATTCTGTCTGGCCGGGGGCATCATGTCCCTGATCGGCGGCGGATTGATGAGCATCGACATCCGCGTGCCCTACTATATCGTGATCGTTGCGGCGATCTTTGGCCTGATCGGTATGCACCGGCGCTGGAAAGGAAAAGAGATCAAGGCGCTATTGGCCTGAGATCTCCTCAACCGTCAGATTACCGTTGGTATAGACACAGATATCAGCGGCAATTGCCATCGCCTCGCGCGCCACCTGCTCGGCGGCTTTGTCGCTATCCATCATCGCGCGCGCTGCTGCCAGGGCAAAGTTCCCGCCCGAACCGATGGCGGCCACGTTGTGTTCGGGCTCCAGCACGTCCCCTGCCCCGGTGATGACCAGCAGGTCCTTACCGTCAGTCACGATCAGCATCGCTTCTAGCTTTTGCAGGTACTTGTCGGTGCGCCAGTCCTTCGCCAGCTCGACCGAGGCGCGGGCCAGTTGACCCGGCGTGGCTTCCAGCTTGGCTTCTAAACGTTCCAGCAGCGTGAAGGCATCCGCCGTCGATCCGGCGAACCCGGCAACCACTTCAAACCCACCGGGCGACAAACGGCGCACCTTGCGGGCGGTGCCCTTGATCACGGTCTGACCCAGACTGACCTGCCCGTCGCCCGCAATCACCACGTGGCCGTCTTTCTTGACGCCAATAATCGTTGTGCCATGCCAACCGGGAAAATCGCTGTCTGCCATGAAAGCCTCCGTACTATCCGGCGTCCTATATGGGTCGGACCAGCAGCCAGCGCAACCGTTCTCAAACTGCCTAAAAGATATGCAATGCGTGCAATCCGGGGTTACCAATCCGGCAATTGTGAGTCTCTGAGGCGCAGGTTACATCAGCCCCACAACCGACACGAGGTCGGCTGTTTCAGATATAAGGAACGCGCAAATGGCTGCTATTGCCAAAACCCATGCGCCGCTCGGAGCAGTCACCATCCTGCATGTAGTGGACGCATTTCTCGGCACTTTCGAAAACGCTGTCGAATGGAACAACAACCGCAAAACCCGCAAGGAACTGTCGGCCCTGAGCGATGAGCAACTGGACGATATCGGCCTGACACGGGCCGAAATCGAAAAGATCTGATCCATCGATCTAAAATCCATGCTGATGAGACAAGCCGCCGGTTCATCCAGGCGGCTTTTTCATGTCTTGTTGATTTCGGGATGATCGAGCGACCTAGAAACGGCAGTTCTTGAAACGCGGCTGATCCCATGACACACAAGGCTGTGCCAACCGGTGTTTTCACAGCAGAAATTGCATGTCTCAGCTTACCGATACGGAAATGACCACCCAGCAACGTCGCGCGTTTCTTGCCGACGTCATTCGACCTTATGATCTTGGCTATCATCTGATCCGTATCGGCGCGTTCGGGGATGGTGGCTATTTGCTGCCCAATGATCTCGAGGACATCGCCGCATGTTTTTCGCCGGGTGTGTCACTGCAATCCAGTTTCGAGCTCGATCTGGCGAAACATGGCATTCGATCCTTCATGGCGGACGGGTCGGTTGAGTCCCCTGTTCTGACCGTGCCCCATGCAGAGTTCATTCAAAAACACCTGGCCGAGGAAACCGGTGATCAGGTGATCTCGCTAAAGGACTGGATGGCGCAATCCGCCCCGGCAGCTGGTGATCTGATCTTGCAGATGGATATCGAGGGCGCAGAGTACAAAGTGCTTGCTCCACTGTCGCGGTCTGAGCTGAACAGATTTCGGATCATCGTAATTGAGCTTCACGGCATTCCGTCGATTCTGACAAAGGCGCGGCGCTTCCAGCAAGCATATCCTGCTTTGTCTGCCCTGAAGGAAAGCTTTATCTGTGCTCATTTGCATCCCAACAACGCATCAGGCGTTGTCGAGTTCGAAGGCGTGGCATTCCCGCGTGTGATCGAGGCGACTTTTGTGCGGCGGGATCGGGTTAAGAAAATCACGCCAGTTGACGCCTTGCCGCATCGGTTGGATGTGCCGCACCGCGCGCATATCCCGGCACTGACCCTGCCTGTGGAATGGACCGAGTATCCAGCGACTTGAAGTCAAATAAAAAAGGAACGCCCACGAGAGGCGCTCCTTTCAACGTACTTGATCAAAGATCAGATGGATTCGTCAATCCAGCTTTGCAGTGCTGCCTTTGGGGCGGCGCCGGCACGGTTCGACACAACCTGACCGTCCTTGAAGATGAACAGCGCGGGGATACCGCGCACGCCCATGGCCGCTGCAGCGTTCGGGTTGCTGTCCACATCAACCTTGGCAATTTTCACCTTGCCACCATACTCGGTCGCCAGCTCTTCCAGAGCGGGGCCGATCTGCTTGCATGGGCCACACCATTCGGCCCAGAAATCGACAACCACAGGGATGTCAGAGTTCTTGACCTCGGCGTCAAAGGTGTCGTCAGTTACGGCTACGGTCGACATATTCTGTCTCCTGAATGGGGAATGCTTGGTCACAGAACCTAGGTGCGGGGTATTCGGACGTCAAGATATCTGGGCGCGACGCAATGCGTCCGTCACAATATCGTGTGGCAGCCACATCAACTGTGCGGTGCGGGTCCAAAGGATCGCGGTTCTGATGTCCCGGCCCGGATATATTTGCGCAAGCGCCTCCGCATAGGCTCCCATCTGCCGCAACAGGCCTTCTGGGCAAGCGGTTGGGTTGTCGGGGACCATCATATTCGATTTGAAATCAATGACCTGAATATCCGTTTCCGACACAATGAGGCGATCAATAACGCCATGCACACGCCGACCCATCAGATCGGCCGATATGGGAATTTCGGCAAGGGTATCTGGCGCGAAAACAGGCTTTAAATGTTCGGCCGTCAGCACAAGTGCTGCTTCGCTCAGCAAGGCTTGCCGCTCCGCGTCTTGCATATCAGGCAGAACCCGCGCGCAAAGCTGCGTCCAGTTGTCCGGTGCTACCGACGGAAGATGCTCCAGCAGCAGGTGCAGGCGCGTGCCGCGCAGTTTGGCGGCCTCTTCATCCAGACCTGTGTCGCCGGGCAGCGCCTTGGCGCCGCCCAGATCGGACGGGCTCAGCGTATCGGGTACGGGTGCCGGTGACGGTATGGGTGAGGCAAATACCTTTGGCAGATCTTCGGGTATATCTTTGTTTTCCTCGGGCGTAATCTTCTGCAGCCCGTCCCAATCGCCATGGGACAGCCGCAGCGTATCCGAGCCGGGTATCTGTGTCGCCCCGGCACGCGTCATTGCGGTTTGAACCATTTGATACCAACTTGATCCATCCTTCCCGATATCACCCGCGGCTGCAACAATTAACCTTTTTTCTGCTCGTGTTAGAGCCACATATAGCAACCGAAGCCGTTCATTTTCTTCCCTCTCGCGCGCCTCGACCCGCGCCTCGGCAATCAGGCGCGGCGACGCATCAGCAGGGACTTTCCACAAGGCTGTGCCCTCGGCCACCATGATCTCGGCATCACGCGGCGCCCGTCGTTTGCCGGTATCGGGCAGAATGACGATCGGGGCCTCCAGCCCTTTTGAGCCATGCACGGTCATCACGCGGATCATGTTTCCGACGCCGCTCATCTGTCGTTTGATCTCAAGATCGTCGGTTTGCATCCAGGTAAGGAATCCGGTCAGGCTGGGAATATCGGTCCGTTCATAAGCCAGCGCCTGCGACAGAAGCGCGTTAATCCCGTCTTCGGCTTCGGCCCCCAACCGGCCCAACAGGTTGCGGCGACCATTGTGGCGGGTCAGGATACGCTCGATCAGATCATAAGGGCGCAGAAAATCGATTTGGGCCCGAAGATCGTTCAGAATGCCAAGTGTTTCGGGATACTCCTCGGCCCTTTGGCGCAGGGCTGCCCACAGAAATTTGTCCTGCCGCCGATGGGCCAGATCGAACAATTGCTGTTCCGACCACCCTAACAACGGAGATTTCAGGACTGTCGCCAAAGACAGGCTGTCTTCGGGTGTCGCGAGAAAGCTCAGCAGAGCCGCCAAATCCTTGACCGCAAGTTCCGCGCCCACTTTCAGCCTGTCAGCCCCGGCGATGGGCAAATGCCTGGCCTTGCACGCGCGGATGATCTCGGCAAACAGATCCGAGCGACGCTGTACGAGGATCAAAAAGTCGCCCGGCTGCACTTTGCGGCGCACGAACGCACCAGGTGCGTCACCATCTTCTGGGATAGTTTCGCCGCGGTCGATCATCGCCTTGATGGATGCCGCAACCTGTTCGGCCAATATCACTGTATGATGACGCGCACCGGGTCGGTCCACCGGGTCGGTCCAGTCGATCTCGTCATCGTCCTCGACCTTTTCGACCACAGGCCACAGGTCCACACGCCCGGGCAGGTCTGCCTTGAAGGCGCGGTGCTGACTGTCCTTGTGGAATCCGGCCTGTGCCTGATTTTCAAAGAGGATATCGACCAGTGAAAGGATCGCGCTGGAGGATCGGAACGAATATTCCAGCGTCGAATCCCACAATTTAGAGCCAGATTCAGTCAGTTTTCGCCCGAATTCCTGCTGCATGCGATCAAAGGCTTGTGGGTCGGCGCCCTGAAACGAATAGATCGATTGTTTTTTGTCGCCGACAACGAAAATGGTGCGCTCTACGCCCGAGCGTGCGCCCTCTCCGCTGGTGAATTCCTGTGCCAGTTTCTCGACGACATCCCACTGATCCGGGCTGGTGTCTTGCGCTTCGTCCACCAGGATGTGATCGATTCCGCCATCCAGCCGGTACAAAACCCATTCAGCTACCGCCGGATCGTTCAACACCTGCCGCGCGCGCAGGATCAGGTCGTCGAAATCCAGCCAGCCGCGTTGCTGTTTGCGTCGCTCGTATTCCGGCAGGAAAGCGGATGCAAATCGATGCAGGACATGTGTTTTGCGCGCCGCCACAAGCGCCAGCCGCTGCTCGCGCGCTGCTTCAACGCGCAGCATCAGTGCTTCGAGTTGCGGCATCTTCCCGGCCAGCGCACCTTCGCGAAGTGCTTTGGTCGGGAAACTGTTGATTTTGGCGGTGAATGGTTCCTTCGCCGCTTTTCCGGTCAGAAACACAGCTTCCAGAACTGGCAGGCTGTTGATACGAGGATCGGTGAACGTTGCCAGTTTGGCGGCCGCCTTGGCGTTGTTGCCGCCGCTTTCCGTCAGCACGGGCAGGATTGAGCGGATCAGATCGACCTCTCCGCCCAAAAAGATGCGCGACAGCAAGGTGTCTTCGTTGAACCCATCGGGTAAACCGAAGCGCGCCAGTATGGCATCCCATCCCAACGGATGCGCAAACTGGCTGCGCCTGTGTGTCACGGCGGCAGTCAGGGTGTCAAAGCCGGTATCAGTGACAAACCGAGCCACTTCGTCGATCAAAGTGGCATGCGGGCTTTCGGCAAAATCCTCGAGTATCTCTTGGCGCAGCAATGCGGCGGCCCGATCCTCCATCTCGGAAAACTGCGGACTGACGCCCGCTTCCAGCGGAAACCGGCGCAAAAGCGATGCGCAGAATGAGTGGATCGTCTGAATTTTCAATCCGCCGGGTGTTTCGATCGCCCGGGCAAACAAGGTTCGGGCCTGTGCCAACCGTTCGGGATCGATCAGGCCGGGCACGCCCAGATCGGACAGCTGAGCCAGAAGCCGATCATCGTCCAGCATCGCCCATTCACCCAGCCGTTTGAACAGCCGGTTCTGCATCTCGCTGGCGGCGGCTTTGGTATAGGTCAGGCACAGAATGTGTTGCGGCTGCACCCCGTCCAGCAGCAATCGCGCGACACGGTCGGTCAGGACCCGTGTCTTGCCTGATCCCGCATTGGCGGCCAGCCAGGTCGAGGCATCAGGCCGCGCCGCCTGAACCTGCCGCTCGGTCGCGTCGTTGCGAGCGCTCACGTCAGATCCTCCGGTTGCGTTTCATCCGTTCGGTCCCACTCACCAAAACGCGCCAGATGGTCGTAATCGCCGATATCGGTGTCCTTATGCAGCATCCGACGGGATGAAAAGCCTTGATTAGGTTCTAAATAGGCGGAAACCAGTTCTTTTAGCTCTGACACAATCTTGTCTACAGGTTCCTTCGACAATGGGGCCGGCACTTCCTTGTAGCTGGCGCCGACGCCGATAAAGACCGCCTCGGCCACAGTCAGCGGGTCAAAGCCCTCAAGTCCACCCTGTTCGGCAATAGCCGCTTCGATCAGCAGTTGTTTGTCAAACCTGGCTTGCTGGCTTTCGGTCGGCGGGGCACCAGTTTTGTAATCGACCAGCCGCAAAGCGCCGCGGCTGTTTCGATCAATCCGGTCTGCACGACCCGCGATGGTAAAGTCCAGCGGGTGCAGCTGCAGGCTCATCGCAGCTTCAAAGGCGACGGGTCCGCCGTCCTTGCGCCGTCCGATTTCCGCAGTCAACAAGTCATCGGCGATCCGGTCCAGGCGCGCCAACCACAATTTGCGTGCGGTGGGCCAGGCGACATGTTGTTGTAGCAGAGATTCCGCGCGTTTCAGGAAGTTCTCTCGGGTCAAAAGCGCGGTATCCAATACGCTGTCCCGGATGAAGTGCTCCAGAATCTCGTGAACAACAATACCGCGCAACAAGGCGTCCGGGGTTTGTATCAGCGGGTCCAGAGGCTTTAGCCGCAGCACATGTTTGGCATAAATCGCATAGGGATCACGGATCAACCGCTTGATCTCGGTGACCGTCAACCGACGCGGTCTGGCTGCCACAGGAGGCCGCGGTGAGGGGCGTGGGGCGGCTGCGACTCTGGGCGCGTGTTCTAACTGCCCGGCCCAGTGCAGCCATTTTTGTCCACGCGCGCGCATGTTCGCCAGCGCTTCGGGCCCGCCTTGTCCGGGCAGGCCGCTCAGCAAATTGGTCAGTCGGTTCAACCAGCGGGACGGAACCGTTTCCGCATCATCGGACCGGATTGCGCGGGTCAGCCAAACCTCGGGCGCGCCGACGGCCTGCTGGAAATCATGCGCCGACAGACCGATGCGTCGCTCGGGCAGCAACAGCCCGACCTTGTCACGCATCTGACGATTCAACCAGGGATCGGGTGCGGCAGCTTCGGGCCAACTGCCTTCGTTCAAACCGCCAAGGATCAGAAGATCAGCGCCCTGCACCCGTGCCTCAAGCGTACCCCAGATCATGATATGAGGATGTGGTGCGTCGCGGTCGCGTACCTCTTCGTTTGCCAACAAGGCGCCCAGCAAATCGGCAAAGTCATGCGCCGTCATCGGGCCGCCATGTTGCGCTTCTGTCTCGAGCGCGGTTATCACAGACTGCGCTTTTTGCCCGGCGTTTTTATCCCAAAGGGTGCCTGTTTCACCTGCGCTGCCCGCAGAAATGGCCTGCGCCAAAGCACGCAAGTCTGCCACCCAGTCTGATAGCTGGCGTTCACCTGAAATCTGTTGGTTGCAGAATTGAGCGGTTACCCATTGCACCCAGGGATCAGGCAATTTCGCGCGCAGAGCCAAAGCGGCAAGGTTCTCCGGATCGGGGAACGGAATCCCGTGCCGGCGCAAGTCCAGCTCAAGCTCGCGGGTATTCAGCAGATGTTCGCCGCGCGCGCCGCCATCGTGACACAGCGGATGCTTGAGCAGGGTCAGCAATGTCTCGCCATCCAGCCGCCGCGCAAACAGGTTTGCCACATGCCGCAGAAACCGACCAGGAGGCGAAAGCTGCAGCGGCAGGCCTGCGCTGTCATCGGGCAGGATGTTCCACTGATCCAACGCCGCGCCGACCTGACGGGTCAGCATGCGGTCAGGCGTAATCAGGGCGGCGGTTTGGCCTACTTCGGCGGCCTGACGCAGGCGCAGGGCAATGGACAATGCCTCGGTCCGGGGGGATTGCGCCTCGACCAGTGTCAGATCCGCGGTTGCCTGATCAAGACCCGTCAATCGAGGGCCTTCGGACATCCAGGCATCCGTAATCGGAGCGGGGCGCAAAGCAAGTGAGATCAATGCGTTGCGTGCGGGCGAGGGCGGTTCAACCGGGGTCCAGCGTTTGATCTGATCAGGGTTCAGCCCCAGCCGGGCCATCAGCTTATAGAACCGGAATTGCGGATGATCCTCCGAACTCAACCCGTCCGTCAGACTCGCCCAAACGTGGTCAGGCTGGTCAAAATCAAACCCCGGTAGGATCAGCGCCCCTTGTGGCAACCGGGCCACCGCCTCCATCAGCATCAGCGTTGTTCCGCGTGAACCGGTCGAGCCTGCAAGAATGACCGGGTGTTGCGGCGGCGCGGTTTCCCATCGGGTGATCAGGTTTTCAACCACGCGCCGTTGCCGAGCCTGCACATCCAGCGCATTGTCGTCGGCCTCAATGAACCGGTCAGCGATCCCGATGAATGCCTGCGCGCGCGCCCAGTGACCGGACATATCGCTGACATCCAGCTGTCGGATCGCGTCAGCTGAAACACCTTCGCCCTGCATCTCATCAATCAGGGTGGCCAAACTGTCGGACAGGTCAAACACCGAAGACCGTGCCGCCAGATCAGGTTGCTGGTCCAACAATTTGCTGATCAAGCGGGTCAGTTCCAGACGCCGACGCAAAGGCGGAATTGCCGGGGGAACCTGCGCCAGATCGACGGTTTCCCCTAAATCCGTGACCAGAGACAGACGTGGCAACAGACAGGCAGGGCCCTGGTCAAACAGTTCACGGACCCAGCGCGCCATGCGGCGTGTGTTTAGCACCAGCTCGACCCGCGCCAAATCTTCGGGCGGGTGATCGGCGCTGCGGCTGCGCAGCCCGTCAACCAGCGATTTGGGAAAATCGGCACCAGGTGGCACCGCAAACACCCGGGGCAGGGCGCTTGTGTCAAACATTGGCCAGCAGCCCTTCGGCCATTGCGATTCCTTCTGGTCGACCGACATCGCACCAACGGCCCGGATAGGATACCGCGAACAGCCGACCCTGCGTCTGCATTCGATCCCATAACACGTTCAATGAGAAAGCTGTGTCAGCGATATCAGCCAGCCCTTCGGTTTTCAGTATCTGCGCTCCGCCATAGATCAAGCCCGGACCACGCGTAATCCTGCCATCTGGGTCCGAACGGAAATCACCCTGACCGGAATGGCCGATGGCCTGCCCGGTCGGGACACACATCAGCAAAGCGTCCATACAATCCGGATTCCATGCATCACGAAGTAATTTCAGCGGGTTGGGTCCTGTCCAAATGGCATCGGAGTTCATCGTGAAAACAGGCCCTGCGCCCAGTAGGGGCAGCGCGGCCCGCAATCCACCGCCGGTTTCCAGTATGGTCGGGGTCTCGTGTGAGATGGTTACGTTTCTGGGCTTTAGATGCGCCTCTATCTGGTCGGCCCGGTAATGGGTGTTTGCGACGACCTTCCGGGGCGCGATTTCATCTACAAGATCCAGCGCGTGATCGATCAGCGGGCGACCGGCCACATCGATCAAGGGCTTGGGGCGGTTCTTGGTCAGCGCGCCCATGCGGGTTCCAAAACCCGCAGCGAATAACATGACGGCCTGCGGCGTGGTGGTCATCGGGCCCTCAGCCTTTCCAGATTTTCAGGTGTTGGTCGGGGCAGCGCGTCGCGCAAGAGCCCGGCCACCTGTGCCAACGCCGGATGTTCCAGGTTGCGCATCAAATGGGTCCAGGCCGACGGTATCAGATCGATATAGTTGGGCTTTCCGTATTCTGTCGCCAGTCGGGCAAACCCGCCCAGAATGCGCAGATTGCGCTGAGCGCCCAGTACCGCGTAAGCGGTATGAAACCTATGCGCATCCGTGCCGGTGGCCGAGATGTAGCGATCGATCATGCGCATCTCGATCCCGGCGGGCACCCTGCGCCGAACATCCTGCAACAGAGACATCAGATCATACGCGGGATGCCCAAGCATTGCGCTCTGGAAATCCAGCAACCCGACACGCGCCAGCCCGCCACGCTCGGGCAGCCAGATCAGGTTTTCGGCGTGATAGTCCCGTTGTACCACAACGCGCTGTCCGCCGGTTTCTGTATGAAGGATATCCGCAAACCGCGATTCAAACTGCGTTCGGGCCGGAGCATCGAAACTTCCCTGAATTCCCTTGGCGTATTTGGTAAAGGACAGGGCAGCCAAATCGGTCATCATCGCCGGATCATAGCTGTCCAGTGCCAATGTGGACCCTTGGTGGAGATGTACGAGTACATCTGTCGCCGCGTCATAGAGGGTCCGTTCAAGCTGCGGCTCGGCCTGCAACACGCGGGCGAACAGAGCATCGCCCAGATCCTCAAGCAAAAGAAAGCCATACTGAGCGTCTTCGGCATATATCTCGGGCGCGCTGAGGCCGAGCGAGCGCAGATACTGGGCCACGCGCACAAAGGCTTCGACATCTTCGCCTTTTTCGGGTGGTGCATCCATCAACACGGCGGTTCTGCCGCTGGCCGTGTCGGTCACGCGTTCGTATTTCCGGTTCGATGCGTCCCCGGCAAGCGGAGCGCGGCTTGCCCCGGCCCAGGTGGTTCGGGCAATCAGGGCTTCGGCGAGAACAGCCCGGTTTGTCATTTTATCGCCTCCAGCTTTCGCATCCAAACCGGATCGGACCACGAGATTTCCAGATGCCGTCTGCCCAAAACCTCGGGATCGGTCCGAAACCGGAGGCTCAGGGCGGATGCGGGCGTCAGAGCGCCCAGTTTTTCGGGCCATTCGATCAGGCAAATCGCAGAGTCAAATGCCTCTGCCAACCCCAATTCATCGATCTCGAATTCCGAGGACAGACGATAGAGATCGGCGTGCCAGATCTCTCCGATCTGTGTGTCATAGACTTGCACAAGGGTGAATGTAGGCGACGGGACATCTTCGATCCGGTCCATCGACGACTGGATCAGGGCGCGGGCAAAATGGGTTTTTCCGCTGCCAATTTCTCCGCCCAGAAGGATGACGTCAGCGGGCCGCAGACACCGGGCCAAACGCGCCGCAAGATCCGAGGTTTCCTCGGGCGAATTCAACAGGATCGAGACAGGCGCAGTCATGGCGCCACAATGGACCCGCCCCGAAGCGGCTGCAACCCGGTTCAGGCGCTGATTTTCCGTATTCCCGCCATTGGTTCCATCGTGTTGACATGTGTAAAACGAACGATGGTAGCGCCGTTCTGCATTGGACTGACGGTGCAGGTCATGTCGCGACCGTCTCGCATCCGAATCTCAGCGCTCCATTCCGCGCGGTTCTCGCGTGACTTTACGAAATCCCGGATTTCTCCAAGAACCGGAGACGCCATGCAGTGGTCTTGCCACGCACGGGTGACATCAAGGATGGTGACGGGGTCAAAGCCGGTCTCGTCGCTGTCGCCCCAAAGGGTTTGATAGGCATAATTCGTAAGAGCCAGCGACCCGTCATCGGAAAAGACGGCAATGGCGTCGGCCAGCTTGTCCAGAATGGATTGCATCAGGTCCATTTCCGACCGGAACCGCCGGGTCAACGTGATTTCGGCCGTAATGTCCTCGAACAGGAAGGCAACAGCTCCATCCGGATGGGGTCGCCCGCTGACCGAATAAACCGACCCGGACGGGAGCGACCAGGTCTCCTGATAACTTCCATCCTGTGCCGCCTCTAGAAGATCGTCCATCTGGCGCCGCCAACTGCGGTAATTTTTGGGCTCGGGCATCATGTGCTGATCCCGCATCCGGTCAAAAAAGCTGGACAGGCTGGGGCGACAGCTGAGGAAATCCGGAGGCAATCCGGTCAGATCAATCAGCGCGGGATTGAACAGAGCAAGTTGCCGGTTGCGGTCGAAGATCGCCAGACCGATGGACAATTGCGCGAAGGTTTTTGTCATGGTCTGCACGAATTTGCGCTGCGTGGTTTCGGCCTCGACAATCGCGTTGACGTCGACCGCATAACACAGCAAACCCTGCTCGCGCCGCATACAGGTCAGATCGAACCAAAGCTTGGCGTCCGCACCATCTGCAGAAATTGACACGCGGATCTTGCGATCCAGTTGTGTGTCATCCTGAATGGTCGGGATCAACGGCTCGGTCAGGTCAGCATCCGTACCGCGGATTTTGCGAACCAGCGTGACATACGCGGCGTTGCACCAGCCAACCCGCGCCTCATGATCAATCAACCAAACCGGATACGGGGCCTTGTCCATCGCCAGTCTGACAGGATCGTTGGGATCGCGTCGGGCAGGGGTGGGGGCCAGGGTCAGCTCTCGCATCTGGACCCGCACGATGCCGTCGATCCATTCGCAAAGAACCTCGCGCTCGACGGTGCAGTCGATGGCCGAGACCACAAGACTGCCTTCATTGCGGACGATATCCGGCGAGTCCGGAAAAGATGGGAAGTCGCGGTTCAGCAATCTGTGGAGGTCTTTCCAGTCCCGAACAGCCTCATACCCGGCCAGCGCAATATCTGAATGGCTGATCAGCCTGTCCCCATCAAACAGAAACACCACATCGAACAGGCAATCCCGCGCAGACAGGCCAAAACTGTCATTCCTCAGCATGTGCCGTGGCATAAGCCACACAATTGCGAAACAGGCCGAAACCAGGCTGACGACCGCAAGTATGAGCCAGTCGGTCATGGGTCAAAAACTCTCCGTTAACCATCAGGGGCTGTTTATCGCGACCAAGTGTTAACGGGGCCTTAACTCAGATCTCAAAAGGTTGATTTACACCCGAGGGAACCGGAGTGTCGCCTGTCTGCGCATCAATGATTTTCCGGGGCCAGGCCACTTTGACAATGGCCCCGGTCCGGTCGGACAAGTTCGTCAGGGTCTGATAGGGGTCAGAGCCGTTGGCAAACTGCAACTCGGCGCCGCTGCGTTCCAGCAGAGTTTTCGCAATGAAGAGACCCAGACCCATGCCTTCGTATTCCGGGCGGGCGCTGCGCTCGGCGCGCCTGCGCCGCATGAATGGATCCCCGATCCGACCGATCATATGTACAGGGTAACCACGGCCATCATCCATGATGCAGATGGTGATTTTCTCGGATGTCCATTCGGCCTCGACCCAGACATCCGTGCGCGCAAAATCGACGGCATTCTGGATCAGGTTGCGCAGGCCGTGAATAATCTCGGGTTTGCGCAGGATCGAAGGTTGCTGAACATCCCCGTCATCGGCAGGCCCTTCGGTAAAGTGAACGGTCTTTCCGCGGTTGATATGCGGTTCCGCTGCCTCATGCACAACTGTGGACAGCGGAGCCTGTCGCAGATGCAGGTCGTCTTTGCCCGCCCGCCCCATGTCGCGCAGAATGTCCCGACAGCGGTCCGCCTGTTCTCGGATCAGGGCGGCGTCCTCTTGCAACTCTGGACGCTCGTCCAGTTCTTCGATCAGTTCCGAGCTGGCCAGTTTGATTGTGGCCAGCGGCGTGCCCAGTTCATGCGCGGCTGCTGCGACAACGCCGCCCAGATCGGTCAGCTTCTGTTCGCGGGCCAGAGCCATATGAGTGGCCGAAAGCGCTTCGGACATGGATCGCACTTCCGAGCTGATGCGGTGAGAATATGCGCCGATAAAGACAATCGCGATGACGATCGCGGCCCAGTTTCCGAACAGCAGAATATCCGGGATATCCAGCACAAGGCCCAGCTCGGTGCGCAACGGGACATGAAATTGAACCAGAAGTGTGGTCAGAACTACGGCGACCGTGCCGATGATCAGGGTCGACCGGGTGCTCATGACAGAGGCCGAGATCGTGACAGGGCCGACCAGAAGCAAAGCGAACGGGTTGTTCAGCCCGCCGGTCAGATACAGCAATATCGCCAATTGCAGCAGATCGAACAAAACCATCAGGAAGTTCTCGAACTCGGTCAGACGCTTGTTCTGCGGAAACACGAAGATCGCCGTCAGGTTGCCCAGGACCGAGATGCCGATGGCCAGATAGCACAGCCCGAGATCAAGTTGAACGTGATAGGTCTGTTGTGCCACGGTTATGGCGGTGATCTGGCCGATGATCGCGACCCAGCGCAACAGGATCAGGGTGCGCAGGCGGATCCAGCTGCTGCGTTCCTGCCCACGCCAGAGGCTGATATTGGAATCCTTCATAGGTCGATTATGTCCTGTTGCATCGGCTGTGCAACTTGATAGGTGTCCGCGCCGATACGATCAACACGCCGCTGTCACAGGATCATCGCCATGACCCGCCTTTACGCCATTCTCGCAACCCTTGTTCTGGCCATTGGCCTTGGGGCCATGTGGCTTTTGACCCGCGGAACCGGGTCCGACGACCAGTTTGCGCAATGCCGTTCCAGCCAGATCGCAGGCGGTACGGCGGCCATCGGCGGCCCGTTCGAGCTGTTGAATGGTCAGGGTGAGACCGTCACTGACGCAGATGTGATCACCGAACCGACACTGGTTTATTTCGGATACACGTTCTGCCCTGACGTCTGCCCTTTCGACATGTCCCGCAACGCCGAAGCCGTGGACATCCTGGCCGAGCGCGGGCACTCGACGACGCCGCTGTTTATCTCGATCGACCCGGACCGCGACACGCCCGAGGTCATGGCAGATTATGCCTTCAATCTGGGGGGCAAAACCATCGCGCTGACCGGATCACCCGAGCAGGTCAAAGCCGCAAGCCAGGCTTACAAGACATATTACAAGGCGCATGACAAAAGTGACGAGTATTATCTGGTCGACCATTCCACCTTTACCTATCTCGTCACGCCCGAGCATGGATTTCTGGAGTTTTTCAAACGCGATGACACGGCCCAGCAGATGGCGGACAAGGTTGGCTGCTTCATCGAAAACATGTAGCTTAAACCTGTTGTTTGACCTTTGTCATGGCGCTGCTATTACTCATGTCTAAGCCAAAGTCGTGAAATAGCGGAAAGAATAGAATATGGCGGACACTTCTCAGCTGGATATCGGCCCGGATCACACCCTGCTTTTGGTTGACGATGACGAGCCGTTTCTGAGGCGTCTGGCCAAAGCTATGGAAAAGCGTGGCTTTGCGGTAGAAACGGCAGGTTCAGTCGCTGCAGGCCGCGCCATCTGTACGGCCCGCCCACCAGCTTACGCGGTTGTGGATCTGAGGCTGGAGGACGGAAACGGCCTGGACGTGGTCGAAGTGCTGCGCGAAAAGCGCCCAGACAGCCGGGTTGTGGTATTGACTGGTTACGGCGCCATCGCCACGGCTGTGGCCGCCGTCAAGATCGGAGCGACCGACTATCTGTCCAAACCCGCCGATGCCACCGACATCACCAACGCGCTGCTGGCCAAGGGTGACGAACTGCCCCCGCCACCCGAAAACCCCATGAGCGCGGACCGGGTGCGCTGGGAACATATCCAGCGGGTTTATGAGCTGTGCGACCGGAATGTTTCCGAGACGGCGCGGCGGCTAAACATGCACCGACGGACTTTGCAGCGGATCTTGGCAAAGCGCAGTCCGCGATAGAGAACCGCCTATAGACGGTGCCTAATTTTCTAGCTCCTGTCAGGAAGACGCGATCAAGGTCTGCTTAGCGGAGATAGTGTTGAAGAAGTCGATGCAGGATCTGCCGATGGGTTGCGCTCGAAGCAGCTTTGCCGTTCCTCTCAGCCTATTGGTTGTTGTTGCGGAACTAGCTTGGCGAGTTTCCTGAGGTTTTGTGCCGTTGCTGCGAGCTGGAACTGTTCGTATGCGCCTTTTGGTCTTCGAAGTCGCATCATCGGCACGCCGATGTATCGCTTGAGATGCGCAAACAGCATCTCGACTTTGCGCCTCTGAATGAATGAGGTCATGTAGGCATCGGTTTTGCGGATATCGCGGGCGACGTCGCGTGCTGCTTCATGAACAGAACGAAGCACGTTTCGGGCTGGCTGTCTCGGACAGCAATTTACTTTCAATGGGCATGCGTCGCAATCGTGCTTTGACGCTCGATCTTTGATGAACCAGTCTTTGCCGCCGTTGGGCTTTCGCGGCTTGGAGAAGTTCCGGCGATATGTCCGCAGTTCTTTGTTACCCGGGCACGTGTAGCTGTCGGTCGCCGGGTCGTAGACGAAGTCTTCACGTGAGAACGTGCCGTCCGTCCGTTTGGATTTATCCCAGACCGGAATGCGCGGGTCGATGCCGCGCTCTTCGACCAACCAGCCCAACATCTCTGCTGATCCGTAACCCGTATCGCCCACTAGCTTATCTGGTGTCATGTCGAAGCGGTCGGTGATTCAGTCAATCATCCGCCGCGCGGCGAAAGCCTCAGCGGTCCGGATCGGCACTGAGGCTCGACGTCCACGATCACCGCATTGTCCAAATCTACCATATAGTTGGTGGAATAGGCGAAGAAGGCTGCCCCTCCATCGGCGCCTGTCCAGCGCGCCGCAGGGTCCACCGGCGAGATGTATTTGGGAACGACTTTGGTGGACGCGCCGAATGCGGCATCAT